>JAJZJU010000093.1 GCA_021809895.1 bacterium | reverse complement strand
GCGCGCCGGCTTGGGCTTGGCCGCCGGCTCCTCGCCCGCCACCTGGGTCTCCTTGACCGCGACCGCGCGCTTGCGCGCCGCGGGCTTGGCCTTGGCGGGCTCGGCGGCCGCCTCCACCACCGGGGAATCCTCTGGGGCAATCACCGCGGAAGCGGCGTCCGGGGCTGTCTCGATCACATCTGGGATCGTCCCCGCCCCCACCACCAGCTCGGTCGGATTGGCCGCCTGGGCGGCGACGACCGGCTCGGCCACCACCGCGTCCACCGAGGCGGCTGCGACCGGCTGCACCGGGGCGAACTCACCGCGGTAGATCCAGACGGTCACCCCGATCTGGCCGAAGGTGGTCTTGGCCTCGGTCTGGCCGTAGTCGATGTCGGCGCGCAGGGTGTGCAACGGCACCCGGCCGTCGCGGTCCCACTCCCGCCTGCTCATGTCACCGCCGCCGAGGCGGCCCGACACCTGGATGCGGACCCCCTTGGCCCCGGCGCGCATGGAGCGCATCACCGACTGCTTCACCGCCCGCCGGAAGGCGATCCGCTTCTCCAGCTGGTTGGCCACGTTCTCGGCCAGCAGCTTGGCGTCCAGCTCGGGCACCTTGATCTCCTGGATGGTGACCCGGACCTTCTTGCCCGAGATCCGCTCCAGGTTGTCGCGCAGAGCGTCCACCGACGCCCCGCTGCGCCCGATCACGATCCCGGGCTTGGCGGTGTGAATGATCACGGTCAGCTGGTTGGCCGAGCGCTCGGTCTCGATCCGGGCCACGCTGGCGTTGCGCAGCCGGCCCATGATCAGAGCCCGCATCGCCAGGTCCTCCTGGAGGAGCTTGGTGTACTCGGGTCCGCTGGCGTACCAGCGCGCGTCCCAATTACGGTACACGCCGAGGCGGAACCCGTTGGGGTGGACCTTGTGTCCCATTGCCCTTACCTACTCCTCTTCATCGCCGCTGCTGACAGTCTCTGTCGGGGTCACCGCCTGGGGAGCCCGCCGGCGCGCGCGACTTGGGCGATCCAGGTTGTCCTCAACGACCGCCACCAGATGGCAGGTGCGCTTGAAGATCGAGTACGAGGAACCCCGTGCGCGGGGCCTGTACCTCTTGATGATAGGGCCTCCGTCGACCTCGAGGCGGACCAGCTGGAGCCGGTCCCGGTCGAGGTTGAAGTTGTTCTCGGCATTCGCCGCCGCCGAACGCACCACCTTGCTCACGTCCTCGGCCGCCGCCTGCGGCATGAACGAAAGGGTGGTGAGAGCCTCGTTGACGGGCATGCCCTCAACCAGACCGGCCACCAGCCGCGCCTTGCGCGGTGGTACCCGAACCCACTTGGCCGTCGCCTGCACCTGCATTAATAGATTCTCCCGGTCCTACTTGAGGGCGTTGCTGCGCTCGGTGTGGTGGCCGTGGCCGCGGAACTTGCGCGTCGGCACGAACTCACCCAGCTTGTGTCCCACCATGGCCTCGGTCACGAACACCGGCACGTGCTTGCGGCCGTCGTGGACCGCGATGGTGTGGCCCAGCATCTCGGGGAAGATGTCCGAACGCCGCGACCAGGTCCTGATCACCCGCTTCTCCTTGGCCCGGTTCATCTCCAGCACCTTCTTCAGCAGCGGGGCGTCGCAGAACGGGCCCTTCTTGACAGACCTACTCATCGCTTACTTCCGTCTCCTGCGCACGATCATGCGATCGGTCGCCTTGTTGTTGCGGGTCCGGTGCCCCAGGGCCGGCTTGCCCCACGGGGTCTGCGGGTGTCCCCCGGGGCCGGAGCGGCCCTCTCCACCTCCGTGGGGGTGGTCGAACGGGTTCATGGTCGAGCCCCTGACCGTGGGCCGGAAGCCCCGCCAGCGGTTCTTGCCCGCCTTGCCGATGTTCTCGTTGGAGTGGTCGGAGTTGCCCACCTGGCCGACGGTGGCCCGGCAGCGCACGTCGATGAGCCGGACCTCCCCTGACGGCATCCGCATCTGGGCGAAGCGCCCCTCGCGGGCGACCAGCTGAGCGCCCACCCCTGCACTGCGGACCAGCTGGCCGCCGCGGCCGAGCTGGACCTCAAGGTTGTGAACGGTGGTGCCCAGCGGGATCCGGCTGAGCGGCAGAGCGTTGCCGGGACGGATCTCGGCCTTCTCCCCCGCCATCACCTGATCCCCCACGGCCAGGCCGTCGGGGGCAAGGATGTAGCGCTTGTCGCCGTCGCGGTAGTGGATGAGAGCGATCCGGGCAGAGCGGTTGGGGTCGTACTCCACCGCCGCCACCGTGCCCGGGACGTCCACCTTGTCGCGCTTGAAGTCGATGATGCGGTAGATGCGCTTGTGGCCACCGCCGCGGTGGCGCACCGTGATCTTGCCGGTGGCGTTGCGGCCGGAGTGCTTCTTCAGAGCCACCGTCAGCTGCCGCTCCGGGCCCTTCTTGGTGACCTCGTCGAAGGAGCTGACGCTCATGAACCGGCGTCCTGCCGAGGTGGGCCGATAGCGATTGACGGGCATCTCAGACTCCCTCGAACAGGTTGGGGATGGTCTCTCCCCGGTGCAGGGTCACGATCGCCTTCTTCCAGTCGCGGCTGCGACCGACGACCCTGCCGCCGCGACGCATCCTGGTGCGCACCTTGCCCTTGACGACCAGCACGTTGACGGAGTCCGCCTTGACCTTGAACGCCGACTCCACCGCCTGCTTGATCTCGATCTTGTTGGCGTCGGAGGCCACCTGGAAGACGTAGCGCCGATTGGCCATGCCCGCATACGACTTCTCACTGATCACAGGGCGGATCAGGATCTGCGAGGGGTCCTTCATCCCAGGTGCTCCGTGATGGCGGCCAGGGCCGCCCTGGTGACGATGATGGTCTCTGCCATGAGGACGTCCCGCACGTTGATGTTCGAGGCCAGGATCAGCTTGACCTGGGGAATGTTGCGAGTGGACAGCTCCAGGTTCTCCTGACGCTCATCCACCACCACCAGCACCCGCCGGCCCGCCCCCACCTTCTCCAGAAAGGTGGCGAACTCTCGGGTCTTGGGCTGCTCGTACTGGAAATCCTCGACCACCTGGATGAGGCCATCCCTCGCCTGCGCCGCCAGCGCCGATCGCAGCGCCAGCCGCCTCTGCTTGCGAGGCATGCCCATCTGGTAGCCGTGGGGGGTCGGCCCGAAGACGGTGCCGCCGCCGCGCCACTGGGGTGCCCGGATCGAGCCCTGGCGGGCGCGACCGGTTCCCTTCTGGCGGTATGGCTTGCGGCCTCCTCCGCTGACCTCACCTCTGGTCTTGGTGTCATGGGTACCCTGACGGGACCCGGCCATCTGCCGCACCACCGCCTGGTGCAGGCTGGCCTGGTGCACCTCCACTCCGAAGACCGAGTCGGCAAGCTCCACCGAGCCCGCCTCGGCGCCGTCCTGACCGCGAAGGCTGGCGGAGGGCATCAGTGCTGACCCCTCACCTTGCGGATACGGCTCCTGGACTCTGACACGGTCAGCAGGCCCCCGGTCGCGCCCGGGACGGCTCCCTTGACCAGGAGCAGGTTGCGCTCCTCGTCCACCCGGAAGATCTCCAGGCGTTGCACCGTGGCCCGGTGGTCACCCATGTGCCCCGCCATCGGCAGGCCCTTGAAGGTGCGGGCCGCGTCCACCGACCCGACCGATCCGGGCTGGCGGATGTTGTGGCTGCCGTGGGTCACGGGACCCCGGCCGAAGTTGTGGCGCTTGTGCTGGCCGGCGAAACCCTTGCCCTTGCTGACCCCGGTCACGTCCACACGCTGCCCGGGCTCGAAGCCGGCCACGGTGAGGACCTCGCCGACAGTGGCCTCAGGCGCTCCCCGGAACTCGCGCAGATGGCGCTGTGGCTCGATCCCAGCCACCTCGTAGTGGCCCTTGAGGGGCTGGTTGAGATGCTTGGGCCGGGCGCCAAAGCCAACCTGCACGGCCTCGTAGCCGTCGACCGCCCGGCTCTTCACCTGGACCACCGGGCAGGGCCCGGCCTCCAGCACGGTCACGCCGTAACAGCGGCCGTCCTCGGCGAAGACCTGGGCCATCCCCAGCTTGCGCGCCAGCAGTGACTTTCCCATCAGAGCTTGATCTCGATGTTGACGCCGCTGGGCAGGTTGAGGTGCATCAGCGCGTCCACCACCTTGGGGTTGGGATCCAGGATGTCCACGATCCGCTTGTGAGTGCGCATCTCGAACTGCTCACGGGAGTCCTTGTCGATGAAGGGCCCCCGGATCACTGTGTACTTGTTGATCTCGGTCGGCAACGGCACGGGCCCACGCACCTGGGCCTGGTTGCGGGCCGCGGTCTCCACGATGCGAGCCGCCGCCTGGTCCAGGACCCGGTGGTCATAGGCCTTGAGTCGGATCCGAATTCGCTGTGCCATTGCTCTTACCAGATCCCTTGGCTACTTGAGGATCTTGCTGACGACGCCGGCACCGACCGTGCGCCCACCCTCGCGGATGGCGAAGCGCATGCCGTCCTCCATCGCGACCGGGGTGATGAGCGAGACCTTGAGCTCGACGTTGTCGCCCGGCATCACCAGCTCCCGACCCTCGGGCAGCTCGATCTGCCCGGTCACGTCGGTTGTGCGGATGTAGAACTGGGGACGGTAGTTGGCGAAGAAGGCTGTGTGCCGGCCACCCTCCTCCTTGCTCAAGACGTAGACCTGAGCCTCGAAGTCAGTGTGGGGCTTGACCGAGCCCGGCTTGGCCAGCACCTGGCCGCGCTCCACCTCCTCACGCTTGATCCCACGGAGCAGGCAACCGCAGTTCATGCCGGCCTCACCCTGGTCCAGGAGCTTGTGGAACATCTCCACCCCCGTGACCACGCTCTTGCCGGTCTCCTTGATCCCCACGATCTCCACCTGGTCGTTGACCTTGACCACGCCGCGCTCGATGCGGCCGGTGACCACGGTGCCTCGACCTTCGATCGAGAACACATCCTCGATGGGCATGAAGAAGGGCTGGTCGATGGGTCGGTCGGGCACCGGGATGTAGCTGTCCACGGCATCCATCAGCTGGCGGATCTGGTCCTCAGCGGCGGCATCGCCCTGGAGCGCCTTGAGGGCCGATACCCTGACCACCGGGATGTCGTCGCCGGGGAACTCGTTCTTGGTGAGCAGCTCGCGCACCTCCAGCTCCACCAGCTCCAGCAGCTCCTCGTCGTCGACCTGGTCCACCTTATTGAGGGCCACCACGATGTAGGGGACTCCCACCTGACGGGCGAGCAGGATGTGCTCACGGGTCTGGGGCATGGGACCGTCGGTGGCGGCCACCACCAGGATGGCGCCATCCATCTGGGCCGCACCGGTGATCATGTTCTTGATGTAGTCGGCGTGACCGGGGCAGTCCACGTGGGCGTAGTGGCGGGTGTCGGTCTCGTACTCGACGTGGGAGGCGGCGATGGTTATCCCGCGCGCCTTCTCCTCAGGGGCGTTGTCGATCGTGGAGAACTCGCGGTACTCCGAGAGCCCCTTCTCGGCCAGCACCTTGGTGATGGCCGCGGTCAAGGTGGTCTTGCCATGGTCGATGTGACCGATGGTGCCCACGTTTAGGTGGGGCTTGGTGTTCTCGTACTTCTTCTTACCCATCTTTACCTGCCCTTCGAACTGCTCGCAATACTGCTCTTGATCAACTCTTCCGCTTCGCCGTGACTTCCTCTGCCAGGGACTGCGGCAAGTCCTGGTAGTGGTCGAACTCCATCGTGTAGCTTGCGCGTCCCTGGGTCATGCTCCGGAGCTGAGTGGCGTAGCCGAACATGTTGGCCAGCGGCACCTGAGCGTGGACGGTCTGCATCGACCGCCTGCTCTCCATCCCCAGGGTATGTCCCCGACGGGAGGCGAGGTCTCCAATGATATCGCCCAGGTTGGCCTCGGGGCAGGTGACGTCGACCTTCATGATCGGCTCCAGCAGCACCGGGCTCGCCTTGCGCATGCCGTCCTTCATCCCCATCGAGCCGGCGATCTGGAAGGCCTGCTCGGAGGAGTCCACATCGTGATAGGACCCGTCGTAGAGGGTGACCTTGACGTCCACCACCGGGTAGCCCGCCACCACCCCGGCCTGCATGGCGTCGATGCAGCCCTTCTCGATGGGGGCGATGTACTCGCGGGGGATGGTCCCACCCACGATCTTGTTGACAAACTCGAAGCCGAGGCCGGCCTCGTTGGGCTCCACCTCCAGCTCGCAGTGCCCGTACTGGCCGTGACCGCCGGTCTGGCGCACGAACCGGCCGGTGCCCTTGGCCTTGCGCCTGACGGTCTCCCGATATGCCACCTGGGGCTTGCCCACGTTGGCGTCGACCTTGAACTCGCGCAGCAGGCGGTCGACGATGACCTCCAGATGGAGCTCGCCCATCCCGGAGATGAGGTTCTGGCCGGTCTCGGGCTCGGTCCTCACCTGGAAGGTGGGATCCTCCTCGGCCAGCTTCTGGAGGGCGATCGCCAGCTTGTCCTGGTCCGCCTTGGTCTTGGGCTCGATGGCGACCGAGATGACTGGCTCGGGGAAGGTGATCGACTCCAGCACGATCGGCGCCTGCTCGTCGGTCAGGGTGTCCCCGGTGGAGGTGTGGCGCAGCCCGATGGCGGCGGCGATGTCGCCGGCCAGGACCTGCTCAACCTCCTCGCGACGGTTGGCGTGCATCTTGAGGATCCGGCCCACCCGCTCGCGCTCGCCATTGCTGGCGTTGTAGACGTAGCTGCCCGACTTGAGCACACCACTGTAGACCCTGAAAAAGGTCAGCTTGCCCACGTAGGGGTCGGTCATGATCTTGAAGGCGAGCGCTGAAAACGGCGCGTCATCCGACGCCTCCCTGACCAGCTGCTCCTCACTACCGGTGGCGTGCCCGGTGATCGGGGGGCGGTCCAGGGGGCTGGGTAGAAACTCGACCACGGCATCGAGCAGGGGCTGGACTCCGCGGTTGCGCAGCGCTGCCCCGCACAGAACCGGGAACAGCTCGGCGGACACCACCCCCTGACGCAGCGCCCGGCTCAGCCGCTCGGGATCGATCGGCTGGTCGTCCAGATACGCCTGCATCAGCTCGTCATCGAACTCGGCGGCGGCCTCGATCATCTCCTGGCGCGCCGAACGCACCTGCTCCGCCAGCGCCTCGGGGATCTCGGTGGTGTCGTGGGTCGTGCCCAGGTCGTCGGTGTAGACCAGCGCCTGCTCGCGGATGAGGTCGACCACCCCCTCGAAGCCGTCCTCGGCTCCGATCGGGAGCTGCACCGGCACCGCCCGGGCCCCCAGTCGCTCGCGGATCGAGGTCACCGCCGCCTCGAAGTCCGCCCCCACCCGGTCCATCTTGTTGATGAAGCAGATGCGGGGGACGTTGTAGCGGTCGGCCTGGCGCCAGACCGTCTCCGACTGGGGCTCTACCCCGCTGACGGCGTCGAAGACGGCGATCGCGCCGTCCAGCACCCGCAGGCTGCGCTCCACCTCGACGGTGAAGTCCACGTGTCCGGGGGTGTCGATGATGTTGATCTGGTGTCCCAGCCACTCCGCCGCGGTCGCAGCGGAGGTGATGGTGATCCCCCGCTCCTGCTCCTGCACCATCCAGTCCATGGTGGCTGCGCCCTCATGCACCTCCCCCATCTTGTGGATGCGTCCGGTGTAGAACAGCACCCGCTCGGTGGTGGTGGTCTTGCCCGCGTCGATGTGGGCCATGATGCCGATGTTGCGGACGCGCTCCAAGGGCACTCTGCGCCCGTGGGTCGAGGCGCCGGCGGCCATGGTGGTCTGGATGGTCATGGGGTTTATCAGTACCTGAAGTGGGAGAAGGCCTTGTTCGACTCGGCCATCTTGTGGGTGTCTTCCTTGCGCTTGACCGCCTGGCCCATGCCGTTGCTGGCGTCCATCAGCTCGGCCGCCAGCTTGTCGGCCATGCTCTTGCCGTGGCGCTGGCGGGCGCTGCGGATGATCCAGCGCCTGGCCAGAGCCAGGCGGCGGTCGTGGCGAATCTCGACGGGAACCTGGTAGGTAGCCCCACCGACCCGCTTCGGCTTGACCTCCAGGATGGGGGTGGCGTTGCGGACAGCGACGTCGAAGACCTCCAGGGGCTCGCGCCGCTGGCTCTTGGCGATCCTGGTCAGGGAGTCGTAGACGATCTTCTCGGCGGTGCTGCGCTTGCCGTTGAGCATGACGCAGTTGATGAACTTGGCCAGCCCCTCACTCCGATAGACCGGATCGGGAACGACCACTCGCTTGGAGATGCGTTGGCGGCGTGGCATCTCAGCCCTTCGCCGGCTTCTCGCGCTTGGCGCCGTACTTGCTACGGCCCTGCTTGCGAGCTTTGGTCCCGGCGGTGTCCAGGGCGCCCCGGACCACGTGGTAGCGAACTCCAGGAAGGTCCTTGACCCGGCCCCCTCTGACCAGCACCACCGAGTGCTCCTGGAGGTTGTGGCCGATCCCAGGGATGTACGCGGTCACCTCGATCTTGCTGGTCAGCCTCACCCTGGCTACCTTCCGCAGGGCGGAGTTAGGCTTCTTCGGAGTCGTGGTGAAGACGCGCACGCAAACACCCCGCCTCTGAGGGGACCCCTTCAGAGCGGGCGACTTGGTCTTCTTGACTACCGGGGAGCGGCCCTTACGGACCAGCTGCTGGATGGTGGGCAAACTGAACTTATCCTTGGAGAACGCTGGCCGATCCGGGGCGACGGCCATACATGGATGAAGACGCCCCTCCGGAGGCGCGGGAGTTGATTCTACCTGCGGGTACCCGATGTGTCAAACTCGCATCGAGGCCAGCCGCCGACCGTGGCGAGATCGCTCCCCCGCCCCGGGAGGGCCGGCGGACCGGATTCCGGGCAAGGAGCCGGTCAGGCGGTTGGGATCCTGGCGTATCTCCTGCGCGCAATTAAATAGGTATCGCCGTGCTCGGCGGCGGGCAAGGTCAACGAGACCGTGTCCGCAACGACGAGCGGACGCCGGAATCCCGGCTTCAAACACCGATGAAACAGAACTCGCGGTATCCTCTCCATCCAACCGGAGCGCCCCTGGGTCAGACCCATGGCCGGGGCCGGGTTGCCCACTTGGGAGGAGCAGATTGGCGAGCAGAGCCGACTATCTCGACTACACCGGCCGCGCGGATCGACTGAGCGGCGGCGCCCGGCGTATTCCGATCGACACTCCCAGTGGCCGGTTCCACGTCTGGACCAAGCGCATCGGCAACAATCCAGAGCTGAAGGTGCTGCTCCTGCACGGCGGCCCGGGCTCCACCCATGAGTACCTGGAGGCCTTTGACAGCTATCTGCCGGCCGCCGGGGTCGAGTACTACTACTACGACCAGTTGGGTTCCGGCAACAGCGACCAGCCCGACGACCCATCCCTATGGGAACTTGAGCGCTTTGTCGACGAGGTCGAGCAGGTGCGCCGGGCCCTTGAGCTCGGCCGCGACAACATGGTCCTCTATGGCCAGTCGTGGGGAGGCCTCCTGGCCATGGAGTACGCGATCACCCATCAGGAGCACCTGCGCGCCCTGGTTATCTCGAACATGATGGCGAGTGCGCCCGCCTACGCCGCCTACGCCGAGCAGGTGCTGGCCCCGGCGATGGATCAGACAGCCCTGGCCGAGATCCGCGCCCTGGAGGCCAACGGCGATACCGACAACCCCCGCTACATGCGATTGCTCACACCCCTGCACTACGAACAGCACCTCTTGCGGATGCCCGCCGACCAGTGGCCGGACCCAGCCCAGAGAGGCTTGGCCCACATCAACCCGGCGATCTACGTGCCGATGCAGGGCCCGAGCGAGCTCGGCATGAGCGCCGACGCCAAGCTCGCCCACTGGGACCGGTTCGACGATCTGGAGAGGATCACCGTCCCCACGCTGGTGATAGGAGCGGAGCACGACACCATGGACCCCAGGCACATGGCGGAGATGGCCCGCCGGCTCCCCAAGGGACGGTACCTGCACTGCCCCAATGGCAGTCATCTGGCGATGTACGACGATCAGGAGACGTATTTCTCCGGCCTGGTCGACTTCCTCCACAACCTGCCGCGACCGGCATGAGGGCGCGGGATCCCCGCTGGACGGTCACCGGGCCCCAGCTTATTCAACGCGCTCTTGGCAGCGGTCAAGGAGAGCCATGACGGATGGTGTCACACCACGACCACGACTTCCAGATGCCGTCCGGAGGAAGCGCTCAGTCTCTCTAACAGTTGACGACTGGTCTTAGTGCATCTGCATGTAGCAAAGTCGAAGCATGGAACTCATAAGGATCGGTGAAGCAGCGAAGATGACGGGTCTGCATCAACAGACCTTGCGTCGCCTC
>JAJZJU010000092.1 GCA_021809895.1 bacterium | reverse complement strand
GGGCGAAGGTGCTGCCGATATTGTCGCCCGCACCTGCGCTGTTCTCGATCAGGAGCCGGCTATCCCCCCCGGCCTGGCGAAGGGCATTCCGCATGGCGTCAGCCATCTGCGGGAGGGTGGGCTCGAACCCGCGCCCCTTGTGAGACCCGGGATGAAAGATGACCCCACTGGCACCCAGGCGGTTGGCGAGGTCCAGGTAATGGGCGAGTGCCTGCTCAGAGGATGCCAGCAGATCCTCCCTGGCGGTCGCCAGGTTGATGAGGTACACCGCGTGAAAGAAGAAGCAGGTGAGCCCGGTCTCGTCCATCCGCTGCCGGAAGCGGGCGACAGTGTCGGGGTCGGGCTCCAGCCGTCGCCAGGTCTGGGGCGGGGTGGGATGGATCTGAACCGCCTCAGCCCCGATCTCCAGGGCCCGGTCGAAGGAGTTCAGGATGCCCCCCTTGGTGGACACGTGGGCGCCGATCCGGGCCATGTCAGCTGCTCGCGGAGGTGGAGGGGGGGACGTAGACGTGGGCCGGGGGCGGCGGCGCGATCGTCCCGATCCGCCCGAACCCCGTGTAAGACAGTGAGATCGGGCCCTTCCCGGCGACGGTCAGCTCCAGCAAGCGATAGCTCCCCTTGGCGATGTACAGACGCAATGATGAACCCGCCGCCCCCTCCTCCACCAGCCAGGCGCCGACCCCGTCCAGTTCAGCCGAAGAGATTGTGTGTGGAGCATCAAGGTAGCGGGTCAGGGTCCTCCCGATCCCACGGCCGCAAAACGGGGCGATGCTGCGCAGGTAGCGCTGCGCCGGTGCCGGCGGCTGCTCCACCCAGGTGGTGGCGGGATTGAGGTTGCCTGGCAAGGAGGTGACACCCAGCTGCTGGAGCCCCAGCGGCGAGAGCACGTACACCTTCCCGGCCACGGCCACCACCTGCAGGCTGAGACTTGGAGATCCCGGGACCCGGGTCACAACCTGCCCGGAGAAATCCCCGTCGGGCATGGTCGCGACCGAAAAGGTGGTGGTGGTCCCGCCGGCCACCGCGGCGCCGGAGATCCGGTAGGAGGAGCTGGCCATGGTGGCGGCGGTCCTTCTGGCCAGGGTCGTGGCCGTGGGCGTGGATTGCCCACACGATGCCAGACCCGAGGACACCAGCACGGCCAGCACGAGCCCCGCCGACCAGCACCCCCACGAACGGAGGCTCGCACCGGCTGGAGCTGGGGCGGCCGCGCAGGTCACGGCTGCTCCGCCATCAGGGCCTGGCGACCACCACTGCCACCACGTAGAGAGCATAGAGTCCGATCCCGGCCGGAGCCACCACCCGGGCGTCCAGGCCGCGGTTGCCGATGGCGGCCAGCCCGATCAGGGCGCCGGTGATGGTAGCCGCAGCCGCCAGGAAGCCGATTCCGGATGGATTCCAGGGGGTGAAGCAGAGGCCGATGATGGCCGGCACCGTAGCCTGGAAGGCCATTGCCCCGGTGACATTGCTGAGGGCGAGCACGTCGCGGCCCCGGGCCACCCACAGTGACCCGGCCGCCATCTCGGGCAGCTCGGTCGCGAGCGGCACCAGGAGCAGGGCCAAGACCAAAGCGGAGAGCCCGATCGCACCGGCGATCCCATGCAGCGCCAGCAGGAAGAGCTCGCTGGCCAAGGACAGCCCCACCAGCGCCACCACCAGCTGTAGGAGCCCCAACCAAACTGACGGCTGGTGCCCTCCAGCGCCCCTCCCGAGGCGCCCCAACAGCAGCCGCTCCTCCTTGCCCGGGCTGGCCGGTCCAGCCGTCGCGCGCACGGTGCGGACCACGAACATGGCGTAGAGGCCGGCGAGCAGGGCCGCGTCCAGGTACCTCCATGGCGTGGGCACGAAGGCGCCCAGGATCAGCAGCGCGTAGCTCACCAAGAAGGTGGAGAGCACCGTCCGGCTCTGCCCCGCCGGGACCGAGAGCCGAGAGCGCCCGCTGGCCAGACAAACGCACGCGGTGAGGCCAAGACCGATCGTCGCCAGCATGAATGGAGCCCCCAGGATGGCCCCGGTGGCGGTCTGAGCGGCAGCGGCTCCACCCCCCACCAGGGCCACCACCGGCACGATGCTCTCGGGGAGAGCGGTCCCGATCGCGGCCAGGAGGCTACCGGTGACCTGGTGGCCGAGCCCAAGCCTGCCCGCCTCCCATTCCACCGCGTTGGTGAAGAGAGCGGCCGCAGCCAGCATCAGCAGCAGGCCCGCCAGGAAGAGGGCGGCTATTCCCACCTGGCGGTCCGGTCCCGCCTTGTGGCGAGGCGTCCTAGAGCCCCGCCCAGGCCCGCGGTGAGGTCGAGGCCGTGGTGGACCACATGCCCCAGGTCGACCGTCTGCCAGCGTTCGAAGGGCTGCTCAGAGTTTGGGGCGAGGGCATCCAGCAGCCGGCTGCGGTACCAGGGGAAGAGTGCCCTCGGAAGCTCCTCCAACCCCACCCACATGAGCCGGAGCGCCTCTCGACTGGGGCGCAGGGTTCCGCCCACAGCCCTGGCGAGGAAGACCTGGTCGGTGCCGAGCCGGATCCCCCGAAAGTGATAGGTACCCGTCAACCGCAGGATCTCTATCTCGAGGCCGCACTCCTCTTGGGTTTCCCGCACCACCGTCTTCGCCGGGTCCTCGCCCGGTCCCACATGGCCCCCGGGGGGCTCCCATCCCGGAGGCCATGGACGCAGCTGGAGGAGGACCCGGCCTTCCCGGTCTGCGATCACGGCCTGGGCGCCGACGATGCGGGCCATCAGCCGGCCAGGCAGGGGGTGCCGAGAGCGGAGGCCAGAGACTGCCCGCCAGGGATGAGCGCGTAGAGGACACTGGGGAAGTAGATCGCCGGCGGCGGCCCGCCGACCACGTGGGTCCAGAGGGTGTTGAACACGTCCAGGATCCCGGTGTAGAGGGGATTGGCCCCGCCCAGCAAGCCCGGCACCACCAGGATCAGGAGGATCAGGGCGATGAAGAGGCCGTTGCGGTGCAGCTCCAACCACCTGAACAAGGAGGGGAATCGGCTCCCCAGCAACCCGTCCGCGACCCCGAAGCCGTCCAGAGGGGGGATGGGGAGGAGGTTGAATAGGCAGAGGATCACATTGACGTAGAAGGCCTCCACCAAAAACCAGTACACGAAGCCCAGGACGGGAAGGTTGAAGCTGGGCACGATGCAGGTGCTGAGGCTTGGGTCGGCTGCCGTCAGGACCCGCAGCACCAGTCCTATCAGGGCCGCCATGACCAGGTTGCTGACCGGCCCCGCCGCGGACAGCCAGGCGCGCTGGTAACCGCGGCGCACATAGGCCGGGTTGTACATGACCGGCCTGGCGAAGCCGAAGCCGATCACCAGCAGCATCACCAGCCCAAATGGGTCGATCTGGTCGGCCGGGTTGAGGCTGAGCCGCCCCTGGCGGCGGGGGGTGGGGTCGCCGTAGCCGTTGGCTACCGCGGCATGGCAGAACTCGTGCACGGTGAACCCCAGGGCTATCCCGGGGATGGCGAAGATGACCAGGATCAGGTAGAACTCGACTCCGCTGCCGAGCACTCCGGTCAGTCCAGGGAGATTCTGCGGACCCGCCGACTCCTGCGGGCTGCTGGGGGAGGTGCCTGGTGGTGCTCCAAAGTCGCGATCGCCGCCAGCAACAGCTCCCGCTGCGCCCGGATCAGGTGGATCCTGGCCTCCGGCGGGAGCATGTCCTCAACCTGGTTGGCGGCGTGCAGGATCGCATCGCCGAGAGTCCTGAGCGCCTGCTCCCCGACGTTGCCCGGGGTCGGTCGTGGCATCAGCTGACCCTCCCGAAGTGGACCATGAGCTGGCCGTCCTCGAGGTGAGCGGACCGAGTCTCCTTGCCGCGCAAGACCCGGGGCAGGGAGATCTCCCGCTTGTAAGGGCCGACGCTGATGTAGAGCTCATCGTCCTTCTGGGTCAACTCCACCTGCTCCCGGCTGACGAAGGGGATCTTCATCGAAAGCACATATTCGTCACCCACCTTGCGCAACGCCTGGGACTTGGCCTCGTAGAGGATGGCCTCTGGGGCAGTGTCGCCGAACAGGGACCGGCCCAGCTCATCCAGGTGCTCGGGGCCCACGATCTCGTGGTCGAAGAGACGGGACTCCAGGATCGGCACCGGGGCGAAGGTCTCCTCCACCTGGGTCTGGTACTTGGCCTGGACCCTGCGCCAGTCGGTGAAGTAGCCCTCCCCAACCTCGGCCGGGAGCACCCGGTTCACCAGGATGGCGTCCACCTGGTAGTCATAGAGGTTGAGATAGGTGAATGCCCTCTGGGCCTCCTTGATCACCATCTTCTCCAAGTTAAGGACGATCCTCACCGTACAGGATTTGGGGTCGGAGAGGACCTCCTTCATGGAGTCGAGGTCCACCAGAAGCTGGCGCACCGAGCCGTAGATCTCGTCTGCGGGGAGCGGAATCCCGATGAAGGGCTGCACCATCGGGCGGGCCAGCTTCATCACCCGCCGCTCGATCGGGAAGATCTTGTTGAGGTACCAGCGCGCCACGTCGGGGAAGGCAAGCAGCTGCAGCGTCTCGCCGGTGGGGGCGCAGTCCACCACCAGCACGTCGAACAGACCCTGCTCCGAGTGGCGGCGGATCCACATCAGGCTGGCCACCTCCTCCATTCCCGGTGGGGTCGCCAGCTCCTCGGCGATGATGTCGTCCACCCCCTGGGAGTTGAAGAGGCTGGCCAGGTACTCGTGGATCTTCTCCCAGTGACCCTCCATCTCGTGGAGTGCGTTCACCTCCTGGGCGAAGAGGTTCTCCGCAACCTGCACCGGCTCCGGCCCGATCTCGCAGTCGAGGGAGTCCCCCAGGCTGTGGGCCGCGTCGGTCGAGATCACCAGCGTCTTCAGACCGCGTCGAGCGCACCGCACCGCAGTGGCGGCCGCGATGGTGGTCTTGCCGACGCCACCCTTGCCGGTGTAGAGGATCACCCGCATGGGGGCGAGTATAGGGACCGCTCCTGGGAGTTCCCGAAGTCGGGATCAGTGGATGAAGATCAGGCCCAAGATGACCAGCACCAGCATCGCCCCCGACACGAGCAGCACCCGGCGGATGTCCAGAGGCAGATATGGAGTCCGGTCCAGTGGCACGGCCGGTCCCTCCTCCAGCGGCTCCAGGGTCGCCTCCTGGCGGCGGCGGATCTCGGCTCTGCCGACCACTCTGTCCCGCCGCGGCAGCAGGGATCCACTGGGAGGAGAAGCCACGACGGCTGCGGCCGGTGGCGACCCCGCCTCCGCCGCACCTGCGGACGGGGAGCTGGGCTCGCGGCGCATGGGAAGTCGCGAAGGCTCACTCGGCTTGGAGGAAACCACAGGCGGGCTCTCTGAAGTTGAGGCGGCCACCCCAGTCGGTTCCTCGACCGGGGACACTTCGGATGCAGGGCTGCCGGCTGCCGCTCGGGGCATCTCCGAGGGACGCTTGCGCGGCGGCGTGGTCGCCCGGCGTTTGGTACGTCTGGCCAATTTCGGCTCCGCTTGAATGGGCCCGGGGGCCCGAATTGACGAGCGGCGCCAGTTTACCCAATGTCCCGAGGTCGGGACCCAAAAGACGGTGCAGGCAGCGAGCGCCGGCGGGAGGGGGTCAGGTTGGCGAAGGAGGGGAACGAGGAAGTGCCAGCGCCCACTGCCTGCGTGGGCGATGCGTGTGGGGCCACATCTTGTGCCCGACGCGTATTCAACCACATAATGTTGTGGAGCGCAAGCGGTCGTTACAAATCCGTCAACCGGTCCCTTGCTGAGTTCTGCCTCAGTGCTGTGTCGAATCGGTCCTGCCAGCTCCGCGCCATTAAGGGCCGTGTTCGCGACCCGTGACGCGCTCTCGGCCAAGCTTCAACCAGGGTCCAGGCAGCGCCCTTCAGGGTCTACGGGTGCCGCGGCAGGCGGTGGATGTGCAGGTGGGGCGACCCACGGACGATCACGGGCAGGTTTAGACAGGCTGCGCTCTGGACCGCCTCACGAGCCTTGGTGAGCCGGCTGAGGGCGACTCCAATGACAGCCGCCTCCACCGAAGTTAGGTCGGCCCAGCCAGGCACATGCCTGCTGGGGCGAGCAGCGCCCAGCCGAGGCACGGCAGCGGCGCCTTCTGATACGCGACCACATGCCTGAGCGCGGTCAGGAGTCGGCCCGGAACTTCGATGGCGCCGCCATGCGCCGCGCAGACAAGCCAGTCGCCGCGCTCAACCTGAGGCTCGGACGAGCTCCAGGTCATAAGCGTCAAAGGCGGTATCCGCCGTGACCAGCGCCATTCCCTCGAGTTGCGCCTGCGCGACCAGAATCCGGTCGAAAGGATCTCTATGGTGCATCGGGAGTTCGGCCACTGCCAAGGCGTGCCGATGCTCGATGGGTAAGCCGCGCACTCCGGTGGCGTCCATGAACTTGGGCACGAACAGGGCCGGGCGTTCCGGAAGTGCGAGGCGGCCGACCCCGTACTTGATCGCAATCTCCCATGAGCTCGCCACCGACAGCACGAGCCGGTTGTCGGAATCTGTCACCAGGTCCCGGACCCTGGCACCCAGCTTCTGCGGCGCCGCCAGCATCCAGAGCCAGATGTGAGTGTCGAGTAGGTAGGTCACCGTTCGAACTGGGCGAGGATGTCGTCCGGCAATGGGGCGTCAAAATCGTCAGGCACGACTAGGGCACCCTGCAGCATCCCCAGCCCCGGACGTGGGCGCGAAGCGGGGACGAGACGAGCCACGGGATCCCCACCCCTGGTGATGATGATCTCTTCTCCGGCCGCGACTCGCCGCAGCAGTCGGGAAAGGTTCGTCTTGGCGGCGTGAACCCCAACCTCTGCCATGGCAGCATTATGGACTAAGTCGATAGCTAAGTCCCAGGGCGGTTTGGACACGCCCATTGGGAGCAGCTTCAACGCGACAGGCAACAGGGGCCAGATTCGCTCATCGACCCATCCCGATATGCCAGGGGCCACCGCCGACCTTGGGATGCCCGTCCCAATCTGCGCTCAGTTCTGCTAACGTGCCCAACGTGGCCGCCCTGATCACCGTGATCGTCGTAATCGTGGTGCTGGTGGTGGTCCTGCGGATCACGGTCCGAGTGGTGCAGCAGGGCTTCAAGGGAGTGGTCAAGCGCCTGGGTCGCTACCACACCACCCACAATCCCGGCCTGGTGCTTCTGCTTCCCTTCATCGACAGCATGACCCGGGTGGACATGCGGGAGGTGCCGCGCCGCGGCGACAAGCAGGACGTCATCACCAAGGACAATGTGGCGGTCGGAGTCAGCGCCACCATCTTCCACCAGGTGGTCGACGTCAACAAGGCCCTCTTCGAGGTCCAGGACTACCTGATCGCGATCGACCAGATAGGGCGCACCGCGCTGCGGGCCGTGTTCGGGACCATGACCCTGGACGAGGCGCTCTCCGAACGTCAGCGGATCAACACCCTGCTGGGCGAGCACATCGCCGATGCCACCGAGAAGTGGGGAGTTCGGGTCAACCGCATCGAGGTGCTCGACATCCTGCCGCCCCAGAACATCCTGCGGGCCATGGAGGAGCAGAAGGAGGCGGACCAGCACAAGCGCTCCGTCATCCTGAAGTCGGAGGGGGACAAGCAGGCGGCTATCAACCAAGCTGAGGGCGAGGCGCAGGCCAACATCACCAGGGCCACCGCCCAAAAGCAGGCGACGGTTCTGGCAGCCGAGGCCAAGAAGCAGGCACAGATCCTGGAGGCGGAAGGCAACCGCGAAAGCCAGAAGCTGGAAGCGCTCGGCGAAGCAGCCGCCATCGACTCCGTCTTCCAGGCGATCCACCAGGGCAAGGCGAGCCCGGATGTTTTGGCGTTCTGGCAGCTCAAGAACCTGGCGCGGCTGGCTGACAGCCCGAACGCCAAGCTCATCGTCCCCGCCGACTTCGCTGGGCTGATGGGGGCGGCCCAGGCGCTGGTCGCGGGCTTGGGCCCGTCAGCGGTGGCACCGCCGGCCAACGGCAAGGCCACTGCTCCTGGGGTGGCCACCACGGGAGTCAAACCGAAACGTGGAACCGGCGAGGGCAGCTCGAACTGAGCTGGTCGGTGTTCGGTGACCGGTTCCGCGATCAGGCCCCCACGGCACTGAGCGAGCGCTGGCTGTGCGCAACGGGATAGATGCGCTCCCAGGCGAGGAGGGCACGGTCGAAAAGGCGATCCCCGGCAGCATCCACCTGGGCGAGGTGCGCGCCCGCGGCGACCTCTGGGCGGCGCTTTCGGCCAGCGGTGAGCCCATCCCCGCGGGCACAGTCGTCTTCATCCTGGACGTGGAACAGGGCCACCTCGTCGTCGCTGCATCTCCGAGCCCTGGCGGCTAGCGGGAGGGATCGCTCCCCGGCTGGAGCGCGCCCCTGTCGGATCGGTTGGCTCGGGAGGCAGACGGTGGCCAGCTCGGGCGCTCACCGCCCCGCGGCCGGCTGACGGCTTTCCGCCTCAGACGTTGAAGAGGAAGTGCATCACGTCGCCATCCCGGGTCAGGTAATCACGTCCCTCCAGGCGGCGCTGACCACGCTCGCGCAGGGCGGCATAGCCGCCGGCGGCCACCAGCTCCTCCCAATTGCAGACCTCGGCCCGGATGAAGCCCTTGGCAAAGTCGGTGTGAATCGCCGCCGCCGCGTCGACCGCGGTCGAGCCCTGGTGCACCGTCCAGGCCCGGACCTCCTTCTCGCCGGCGGTGAAGAAGGTGAGCAGCGAGAGCGCATGGTAGCCGGCCCGGCTCAGCCTGGGTAGCCCCGTCTCCGACAGCCCCATGCCCTCCAGGAACTCGGCAGCCTCCGCCGGCTCCAGCTCAGCGAGCTCGGCCTCCAGACGAGCGGAGACGGCCACGAAGTCCGCGCCCTCGGCTCTCGCGCGCTCGAAGATCGGGCGGGCCGGGCCGGAGCTGGGATCGGACTCCATCTGATCCTCATCGACGTTGGCGACGTAGATGACCGGCTTGGATGTCAGCAGCTGGCACTCCCTCACCGCCGGTTCCTCCTCCGGCGAGATCTCCACCGCGCGGGCCGGTCTCCCCTGATCCAGGGCGGCCCTGACCCTAGCCAGCGCCTCGGCCTCGACCTTGGCATCCCTGCCCCCAGCCCCCGCCCTGGCGGTGCGACCCACCCGGTCCAGTCGACGATCGAGGGCGGCGATGTCGGCGAGGGTAAGCTCCAGCTCCAGGATCTCCAGATCGCGGAGCGGGTCCACCTGGCCCTCCACGTGTCCCACCTCGGAAGCGGAGAACGCGCGCAGCACGAAGGCGATGGCGTCCGCGGTGCGGACGTGCCCCAGGAACTGGTTCCCGAGACCCTCCCCCTGACTGGCGCCGCGCACCAGGCCGGCGATGTCGGTGAAGGTCACCGTTGCCGGGATGACCCGCGGGGGGTGGAACAGCTCCGCCAGCCGCTGCAGCCGGAAATCAGGGACAGGCACCACCCCCGTGTTGGGCTCGATGGTGGTGAAGGGAAAGGCCCCGACCGCGGCGTGGGCCTTGGTGAGAGCGTTGAACAGAGTCGACTTGCCCGCGTTGGGCAGCCCCACTATCCCGACCGACAGGCTCATCGGCTGCCCCTCAGCCGACGTCGGCGCGGTCGAGCTGGTAGTGGCTCACGACCGCCGCCAACCCGCCCTGGCCGGGACCCATGGTCACCCACTCGGCAGCCTCCAGGACCGCAGGACTCGCCCCCTCTACAGCCACCGGATGGCCCACCACCTCGAGCATGGCCAGATCGTTGGGCGCGTCGCCTATCGCCACCACCTCCTGGGGGTCGATGCCCAGATGCTGGCAGAGGAAGAGGATGGCCGCCCCCTTGTTGACATCCTTGGCGGTTATCTCACAGAAGCCCGGGATGGAGCTGGTCACCTCGGCCCGTGCGCCCGCCAGCTCCGCCATCTCGGCCATGACAGTGGGGAAGACCGCCTGGTCCATCACCACCACAGTCAACTTGGTCGTGCCCTGCAGCAGACGTTCCTCCAAGGGAGGCTCCTCAGCCACCACCGCCGGAATCTGGGCGATGCTGGTGTAGAACTCGACGTCCTTGGTGATCCGGTCCACCAGCAGCTCATCGCCCTGGTAGACGTTCACCGACCACCCCCGGCGCCGGGCCAGCTCGAGCACCGGTAAGGAGACCTGGGAGGGAACCTCGCGGCGAAGCAGCACCGCTCCCTCCACCGATCCAGTGGGGAGCTCCTGGATCAGAGCGCCGTGGTAGCAGATGAGGGGCAGTCTGGTCTCCAACTCCTGGGCGTAGGGGAGGGCGGAACGGTACATCCGCCCGGTCGCCACCGCCATTGGGGTCCCCACCGACTGAGCCCTGCGGGCGGCCTCCACGTCCCTGGGGTCCAGCTCCAGCCGTCGATCCAGAAGGGTGCCGTCCAAGTCCGAGACCAGCATCCTGCCCTTCACGAATCCCTCAACTCTGAATCCACTCGGGGAGGGTGGCCGACACTCTTGATCTCATCAGCTGGAATTGTCGCCGATCCCGCCGCCACCCACCTGG
>JAJZJU010000091.1 GCA_021809895.1 bacterium | reverse complement strand
CCCGTAACGTTTTGTTGAGACAGGGTCAGCCGATCGGCAGGGTGACCCTGACCTCGGTGCCCCGGCCCACCTGGGAGAGCACCTCCAGCTGTCCGTGCTCCAAGTTGGCGCGCTCCCGCATCGATATGATCCCAAAGTGGGGCTCACGCGACAATCTGGCCTCGACCGCGGCCAGATCGAACCCCTCACCGTCGTCCTTGACCACCGCGCTCACCCTCTGCGGCTGCAGGTTGATGAGCACATCGAGGTTGCGGGCACGAGCGTGCTTGCGGACGTTCACCAGAGCCTCCTTGACGATCCGGAAGAGGGCTCCCTCGGTCTCCGGGGGAAGGCGCCGTTCCTGGCCGATCACGGACAACCTGGCCTCGATTCCCTCCCGCTCTTTGTACTCGTTTACCAGGCGCCTAAGCGTTGGGATCACCCCGAGATCGTCGAGGGTCATGGGGCGGAGGTCGAAGATGAGATCTCGAGTCTCGTCCAACACCCCCTTCATGGAGTCCTTGAAGCTCTGGATCTCACTCTTGGCCCGGTCGGGATCGCGGTCGACCAAGCGCTCCAGGATCTCCGCCCGCAGGACAAGGTTGGACATCGACTGGGCCGGCCCATCGTGCATGTCCCGGGCGATCCGCATCCTCTCCTCCTCGACGATCTGGAAGACCTGGCGCGAGGCGCTCCTATAGCGGGCGAGTCCCTCCGCGAGCGTGCCGTCGGCGGGACCTTGGTCGTCCAACTGCTCCGACGTCGCCCGCACAATGGAGTGCCAGTGGCGCAGATCCTTGGCCCAGAGCCGGCAGTGCAGGAGTCGAGCGCGGGCCAGCCCGGACTCAAATCGCATGGCCTGGCCCCGAGAGATGGCCGCCTCCACCTCCTCCGCCTGGAAGCGGCCATGATCGCGAAGGACGTGCCGCCGCACGATGTCCGCATCCTCAATTCGTTCGGCCATCTGGTCCAGGCCTGTGAGCAGACGCATGACCTCCTCGTCCAAAGACAGCAAGGTCTCCTCAAGCCGGGAGGCCTCCTCTTGGAGGAGATTCCGCAACTCCTGGGGGGGCACCGACCCGACCTTGGATGCGCTGGTTGCAACCACAGGCTAAGACTACGCGCTGAGTGAGACCGGTTGGGTCGCCGTCCGGGGGCCACTCCGGCTGCCGCGCAGCTGCAACGGTGAGTAGACTCGGCATCTCTGATCCTAGACTGCACTAGGTGACCTCTCTGAGCGGATGGGATTGAAGGTCCCGCCGGGCGGGCAGCTGGCGCCGGGTAGCGGCCGGTTGTTGAGTCTGCCTCGATTCCTCGCCCTGTTCGCCCTGCTGGCCGCGATGGCGACCTCCCGTCCGCAGGTCATGGACCCGGACTTCTGGTGGCACCTGCGCAACGGGAACACCATGCTTCGGACCGGTCATCTGATCCACGTCAACCCCTACGCGTTCATGGCCGCGGGGCATCACTGGGTGCTGCAGGAGTGGCTGAGCGAGGTCTGGATGGCGGCTGCCGCGGGAGCGGGTGGACGGCTGGGAGTCGTGATCGGGTACTGGCTCATAACGCTTGCCATGTTCATCTCGATCTGGGCCCGGGCGGCGGCGATCCGAAGCGTTAGCGGGATCTCGGTGGGGATCGGCCTGGTTCTGGCGGCGATCACCGCCTATCCCATCCTGGGACCCCGATCCCAGATGGAGACATACCTTCTTATAGGCGTCACCATGCTGGTGGTCGAGCGCCAGCTGCGCCGGGGAGGCCGGATCGCCTGGGTTCTCCCTCCTATATTCCTGGCCTGGACCAACCTCCACGCCGGCTTCATCATGGGGCTGATCCTGCTGGTGGCGGTGCTCGCCTCCGAGTGGCTCGTCACCCTTCTGGGCTTGCGCACCGAGGCCCAACGCACCAACCTGGTCCAGCTGTCCTGGGCGACTGTGTGCTCGATCGCCGCCAGTCTGGTCAATCCCAACGGATCGGTGATCGTGCTCTACCCCTTCCAGACCCAGTTCAGCAGTGCGCAGCAGAGCCTGATTCAGGAGTGGCACAGCCCCAACTTCCACATTGGCCTTGTCATCCCGTTACTGGTCTTCATCGCAACCCTGGCCTGGCTGATCGTCAAATATCGGGGTCTGCCCCTGCGGGATGTCGTGGTCCTGGGGCTGGGGCTGCTGGTGACCCTGCAGTCGGTCCGCAACCTGGTGATCCTGGTGGTGGTTGGAATCCCGATCTGGATCGCGTTGGCAGAGCAATTGCGATCCGCCCTGGCCCGGCGCTGGAAACTTCGCCTCAGGGACCGACAACCTCGGCCGCTGGTCCTGCTGGAACTGGTGATACTGTCCGTCCTGGGATTAGTCCTCGCGGTCCAGGTGGGCACCCTGGCCACCCCTTCTCTCGACTCGCCGACCTATGTCGACGCCTTTCCGGTGTGCGCCGCTCACTGGCTGGACTCAGCTCAGGGGGGGCTTCGGGTCTTCAACCAATACGGAGACGGCGGCTTCCTCGCCTACACGGTACCCAGGGACAAGGTCTTCGTGTTCGGCGATGCGGCTCTAATGGGGCCCCGAGTGCTGCGTGATTACGCCGCCATTGTCGACCTGAGCCCATCCTGGCTGCAGCGGCTGGATGGCAGTCCGGCCCAGCTGGTGGAGTTCGAGCGGGGCACGGCCTTCCCGGATGCGCTCCAGCGCGAGCCGGCGTGGACGCTCGTGTATCGCGATCGCCGCGTCGAGGTCTTCGAACGGACCAAGCTGCTCAGCTCTTTGCGGCTGCCCCCAAACCCGACCCCAGCCACCTGGACGGCCCTTGGCATGACGGCCTGCGCCAGCCAGGCCGTCCCTCTGCCGGCATGAGCCAGTCGGGGAGGCCCGCACGGTGGTCTGCGGGCAAGCCCTTTTGAACTGGTTGGATCCAAGCCAATCAACCGCGCCGCCGACTTCATTAGGCGAGGTTGTCCCCGTGACGCTGAGCCGGTGTAGCGGCCAGATCGTGGCGGTGGGTCAGATGCGTGGCCAGCTCGGCCGGCACTCGACATGCGAGGTGTGCTTCGAGGATGGAGACCAAATAGCGACAGGGGGCGTCGGCGAAGTCCGGCCTCAAGGTTTCTTCGGGATCGAGCAGTTGATCCCCGCGGGGCCAAGCGGGTGGCTCGGGCTGTCGCGGACCCAGCTCTCATGCGGGGCACCGGTCTGCGCGACCTCAAGCCAGCCTTGATCCGGTGTACTCAGACGTCCAAGCACGCTGCCGAACGTCATCCCCCGCGGGCGGAGCTGTCGCGAAAGTCGCTTCCTATGAGGGGCTCAACGGACGGATCCCCACTGTCCTGGCGGCCGCCCGAAGATCCTCATCGTAGACGAGTATCGCATCGCAGCCGACCCGCAGGGCAGATGCCAGATGGATCGCGTCAGCGGAGCGGAGCCGACCAGGGAGGGAGGGAGCGGCGATCAGATCCGCACGGTCTATATCGACGAGCGCCAGCGCTGACAGCACCGCCTCGACGGCGTCTGCGGCGACATCTGCGGGATGTCGGTTGGCAGCGCAGCACAACTCGGTGTGAAGAAGCCAGGACGACACCAGTGTCTCGCCCGCTGCCCGAAGCTCCTGCAGCTTGTCCACGAGGGCGCTGGACTCACCTTCGTCGACCAGGAGCTTCATCGCGGCCGACGTGTCGACGTAGGTGATCACCGCTCGCCCCGTGTGGCGGCGATGATCTCTGCTGAGGTCAGGCTGGACTTCGAGCGGCTGACCAGGCGCAGGTCAGCCGGGCTGCCAGATGGCAGCCGGACCTTGCCGGCCACCACCAGCACCTCGTATGGCGTGAGCGACGGCGGCACCAGAATTGCGGCAACCTGGCCGTGGTTGGTAACTTCGATGATCTCGCCCGCGGCCACGTCACGCAGTATGGAGGAACTGCTGTTCCTCAGTTCCCGGTGGTTGATCCTCCGCATAGTCCCTACCTCGTGTACCGGTCAACCCTGTTGTAGCAATTGTAGCACGTGGGCTCACCGTCCCCCAGGTACCACCCATGTTCCCCGAACCGACCCGCCAGCCAGCGCCCCACGAATCGCGGCCGAACAGGGCGGTCGAGCGGCTCGCAGCCGCGATGCTGTTGTGACCAACGTCAGCACGGTGACTCGTGGCCCGCTCATGTCACCCTGCGAGAGCTGTCCCGGTGAGACCTCGGTGGGCCGACACCGCCCGGCCGTCGAGCAGTCGGAACAGCGCCGCCTCCGCCCTGCGGCGGCGGTCGGCCGAGATGGAGGTGTGGACCAGTGGCACTGCGACCCAACCTGAGGCCGGAGTACCCCGTCGCAGGACGGCCGCGTTCCGCTCGGTCGGGCCAACCGCCAGGCGCTCCCGTGCTGGATCAGACCGTCGAGCCGATCCCGCGATGCAGCCGCCTGGCGAGCCAGGTGCCACGGCTTGGTGAGCAGGAGATCAGCCACGGTGACAGTCGCGCGTGCAGCCAGGCGGGGACCAAACCGCCATCTGGGGTGCACTCCGCGGCCTTCCTGGGGCAGGGCGAGGAGATGCCAGGCTCCGTAAAATCTGTCCCCGTGACGACAGCAAAGCGGCGCCCCGAAGTGGGACCCACCCGGTCGATCCACCAGCTGAAGGTCACTCTGCGCCACACTTCCCCGCCGGTGTGGCGCCGGCTCCAGGTCCCCAGCAGGGTCTTCCTCGGCGAGCTCCACTTCATCCTCCAGACAGCCATGGGCTGGGACGACAGCCACCTCCATCTGTTCTCGGTGGGCGGCGCAGAGTACGCGGACGGCCGGGTCCACGACCCCTGGGGCGGGCCCTCACCAAAGAATGAGAACCGGGCCCGTCTGGGTCGGGTGGCGCCACTCGGAACCCACCTCCGCTACGAGTACGACTTCGGAGACGGCTGGGAGCATGAGCTCATCGTGGAGAAGGTATTTCCCGCGGAGCCGGACGTCACCTATCCCCGCTGCGTGAGCGGCCGGCGCGCCTGCCCGCCGGAGGACTGCGGCGGGCCCCCGGGATATGCCAACCTCCTCGAGGCGCTCACCGACTCAGCCCACCCCCGGCACACGGAGCTGGCGGACTGGTTCGGGGATGGGTTCGACCCCGAGGCTTTCGATCCCGAGGCGGTGAACGCCTGGCTGGCATAGGTCGGAAGCCAGACCCTGACCCGCCAGTCGCGGTCCGCGAAGTGGACCGGGCCACGGCCCTCTGAACTCCGCGCGATGGCTCAGGATCGGCCCGCAGCCTCCTCCAGCGGCTGCAGCCGCCAGGCGGTCGTGATCAGGGTGAGCACGATCAGGGCGTGCACGCTGGTGCACCAGAGGCAGATGTTGTGCAGCTCCACCAGCTCCACGAAGACCAGGTAGAAGACTGTCAGCAGCCCCAGGCACGTCCAGGCGAAGTGCGCCTGCCGCAGCGAGAACCGGTACGGACGCCGCAGCTGCCCCCAAGCCAGTCCGAAGCTGACCAGGAAAAAGCCCATCCCCGGCACCGTTATCGGCAAGTTGGTCCCCGGAACAACCGAGAACTGGCTGGTCACGACCCTGGCGCAGTTGACCAGTCCGGTGTCGGAGCAGGCCAGGGGGACGTGGGCATAGTGCACCGCGGTCAGATACACCGCCACCCCGAAACCGGCGGTCGCAAAGGCCACCAGCAGCCAGGCCCCAGGCCGCCCGGGGCCGGTCCAGAAGCCCGGGGACCGCGCCCCGGACTGGGGAGGTGCCGCGGCCGGATCCTGGGGCTCGGTGGCCAGCACCCTGCGACGCGAACGGGCTGCGCTCAGAGGCCGGCCTCCAGTTGCTTAATCACCGCCTGCCCACAGACCGAGCCCGGCCTGTTGCCGGTTATCTTGCAGATGGCGGCGGTGTCGTAGTTGATACCGCCCAGGATCATCTGCGCCTGGCTGGACTTGAGGTTGGAGAGGTCGTGAGCCACCTGCTGCCAGCTGAGGTTGCTGAGAGCGGGTGGCCCGGGCTGCGGGTGGGGGCCGGCGTTGGCGCTCTCCGACCCTATCTGCGCCACCACCCCGCCGAAGTCGACAAACGGGAACCCTCCGTTGGCGAGCTTGGGGTTGGTGAAGAGGCTGGTCTCAGACTTGGTCATGGTCTGGAAGGGCGCGTAGCCGACCGAGGTCTTGGAGTCAGGGACGTTGCTGAAGATCTCCCGGGCCACGAATGCGACGTACCGGCTGGAGTAGGTCACCCCATGGGCGAAGGTGAAGGTCGGGATGTTGGGACCGGCCGGGTCGGTCACCGACGACCTGATGATCTTGAGGTTGGAGAACCTTCCGAATCGGCTGAGGGCCCCGATCAGAGACCAGCGCTCCAGAGCGCAGTAGGGGCAGTACTCCGCTCCGATGTAGAGCACCTCTGGCTTGCCGTTCTGGGTCAGCTTGGGGTAGCCCGAGATGGCCTGCGGTGGGTAGTTGATCTCGCCGGCGCCGACCTTGGCCAGGGCGGAGTTGGGGACCTTGGTCACGGCCGAGACCACCGAGGCTGGCGCCGGGAGCACCTGGGTGTCCTGGCCGCTGCTGGGGGCGGTCACCTCCAGGAGCACGATCACGATCACAAAGACCGCGACCACCCCTCCTATCGATGCGAACACCGCCCACGGCCGCCCCTTCTGTCCCCGCTGCTGCCGCCGGCTCGAAGAGCGCCCCGAACCCCTGCCCCCTGGTCCCGAGCCGGAGCCGTTGCGGCCTCCTGCGCCGCCCCGGCCGCTGGTCTGGCGCCGCTCCGCTACTGACTTCTTGGACATCTGCTCCTGCTCACGTGCTGGGGGACGGGATTAGCAATTTAGAGGCGCAACCTTAGCGCACGCTGGGATTTGCCGTCAGCACCACGCTGGTGGCATCACGATACCGGATCGACCACCCCTCGGCCCGGAGGAAGGCCACCTCCGGAGCGGCGGCGGGCAGCACCGCGACCTCAACCCGAAGGCGCCCCAGTATCGAGAGAGCGCCCTGGTTCAGCACCGCCAGCTGCTCGCAGGCCGACATCCGGGCCGGCCGGTCGGCGACGGGATCGGTCGTGCAGACAAGGCGTCCCTGGGTTGGGTCTTCGGCCGCCAGGTAGTCGCCGAAATCCGGGGTCGTGTACCAGACCCCGGGCATGGGGTGAGCCCGCAGCCACGAGCTGGCCGCCACTGGAAGCACCCGGGCCAGCTGTCCCTGGGGCCCACCGGAAGCCGCCGCCTCATCAGCGGCGTGCCCCAAGAGCGCCAGGCTCAGCAGGGCCGGCACGGCTGCCGAAGCCAGCAGCACCCGTCCTCTTGGGGCGACCGACCGGCCGCTTGCGGGGTGGCGCTCGGTGAGATCGGCGGCCCACCAGGAGAGAAGCACCGCGGCCTGGAAGCCTGCGACAACCAGGAACAGCGGCAGATACGCGCTCCAGAGCAGCGCCATGACCGCTGTCGCCAGGGCGAGCAGTCCCCAGCTGCGGCCCGCTCGCTGGCCCGCGAGAAGGTAGCCCAGAAGCAGGGCCAGAGCGGTCAGCTCGGAGAGCCTGGCCCCCCAGGGATGGAAGTCGGGGCTGCCGAAGAGCGGCAGCAGCGGGCTCTCCCCCGACATCCCCAGGCTATAGGGGATGAGGGAGTAGATCATCGGACCCTGGGGGTTGATGCAGCTCGCGACCATCACTCCCACAGCCAGCAGCCAGGATGGCGGGCGCCCGTTCCGGCGATCCATCAGTAGCAGCGCCACCGCGGTGAGCGGGGCCACCACCACCACGAAGGAGTCGGCCTGGGCCCAGACCAGGATCACCGCCGGCAGGGCCCAGGGCGCCCATCCGCGGTCGCGCCGAAGACCGACCAGGCTAAGGACCAGAGCCGCCGAGAGCAGCGCCATCACCCCGGCCGGCAAGGAGGTGACCACGGGGTCCAGAGCCGCCAATCCCAGAGCGAGCCCGACCATCGCCATCACCGGATGGGCCTTCCCCGCGAGCCGGATCGCAAACCAGAGCAGAGTGCCGGTGGCGGCCCCGATCAGGGCGGCCAGGATCTCCAGCAGCCCTATTCCCCCCCATGAATAGAGGTGGGCAAGACCCAGATCCAGCAGCCAGGAGCGCAAGTCGAGCGGAGCCCGGGTGCCGGCCATGAACGAGCTCGTGCCAAAGAACCCTCGCGACTCGATCAGCCGGCCGGTGGCGATGTGGACGAAGCTGTCGCCCGAGGTGGGCAGGTGCAGCCCGGCCGCGGCCCCACCCAACACCGCCACCACCAGGGCTGCCCCCCAGAAGTAGCGACCGGCACTTGCTGCCAGCATGGAGGCGGCAAGATCCAGGGTCCGCTCCGGCTGGGCCGGCTGGGAGCGAGCCCGACCCACCCCGTCTTCGATCAAGTGTGCTCGGGGACCGGCTTCAGAGAGCCCCTCATACGGCGCAGCTGCCATAGCTCGCCCAGCATCCGGGCGCTGTCGGACATGGAGTTGACGCTGGTGCCGCGGGCATTGCGCCACACCACCCCGACCTCGGCTATTCGTAACCCGCTCTGACACGCCCGCAGGAGGACCTCGGCGTCGAACCCGAAACCGGGACAGCGCAGGTCCCAAAAGCAGGCCTCGGCGGCCCTGGCGGTGAAGAGCTTGAAGCCGCACTGGGTGTCGTGCAGCCCCGGCAGCACCAGGGCCCTCAGCAGCCGGTTGTAGCTCTTGCCCATCAGCTCGCGATGGAGGGACTGGTGCAACTCCACCCTCGATCCGGCAACCGCCCGCGACCCGATCGCGACCTCGGCCCCCCGGTCGACCTCCGCCTCGAGTTTGCCCAGCTCCTCGATCGGGGTCGAGAGGTCGGCATCGGTGAAGAGCCGTCTCCTGCCGGTCGCCGCCAGCATGCCCGCCTGCACCGCGGCACCCTTGCCCCGATTCTCCGGCAGGGTGACCAGTCGCAGTTGCGGCCAGCCCTGCGCCCGCTCTGAAACCAGCTCCGGGGTACGGTCGCGGCTGCCGTCGTCGGCCACCAGGACCTCGTAGGTGAGCTCCCGCTCCGTCAGATACTCCCGGATCCGGTCCAGGCTTGCCGGGAGCCGGCGTTCCTCGTTGTAGGCGGGCACGACCACGCTGAGCCCGGGAAGGGACATGCCCATCAGTGTGCCACGAGACGCCGCCGGAGGATCACCAGGAGGAAGAAGGGTGCCGCCCGCAGCATTCGAGGAAGGCGCCAGGGCTGCCGCAGCAGCCGGAACAGCCACTCCAGCCCGTGAGAGCGCATCGCCACGGGGGCACGGCGCACCCGCCCCGCGATGTAGTCGAATGAGCCGCCGACCCCGATTCCGACCGCGCATCCGGTGGCGGCCAGATGTCGGTCCAGGAACAGCTCCTGCTGGGGCGCCCCGAAGGCCACTGCCACAAGGCGCGCCCCCCGGGAGCGGATCTCAGCAGCGGTCTCATCCGCGTCCTCCGGCGAGCCGCTGCCGAAGCCTGCCACCAGGAGGCCGGGAATCTCCGTCTGAAGCCTCTGGGCCGCCTCCTGAGCCACCCCCGGCGCAGCCCCCAGCAGGTATACGCTCCAGCCCCGGCGGGCGCACAGAGAGCACAGCTCGAAGAGCAGGTCGACGCCGGGCAGGCGCTCCGGCAGGGGGCGCCCCAGCCAGGCCGCGGCCCACGAGATCCCCGCCCCATCGGCCAGAACAAGCCCGGCCCTGAGGAGGACCTCCCTGAACTCGGAGTCGGCGCGAGCGCGCATCACCATCTCCGGGTTCACGGTCACGATCTGCAGAGGCTGGGCGGCCGCGCCCTGGGCGAGGACCCGCTCGCATCTCCTCAGGGCCTCCTCCCGGCCGACGGCGTCCACCGGCACGCCCAGGATCTCGATCCTGCCCGATCCGGACTCAGGCTGGGGTATGGCTGTCAACGAGCGAGCCTGCTGTTCCAACACAGCGCGAGTATAGGTTGGGGCGCAGCGGGCCAAGGACCCGCGCTTGACCCGTTACGAAGTTGCGAACTCCCGTTTCATTCCCGCCCCCGGCGCCGCTGCCGCTCGACCGCCTCCAGGCGCGCGTTGGCCACCTCCAGCTCCCGGCTGAGCTCCGCAAGCTTCTCATCACCCGATGATGAGGCACGGGCCACAGCCTCCTCTGCCGCCTTGCGCATGCTCTCGGCGCGGTCCAGGGGGATGGCGTCACAGCGCTCCCCGCGCTGAGCCATGACCGAGACCCTCTCCGGCAGAACCTCCAGGAAGCCATCCTCCAGGAAGAAGTAGTCCTCCTTCTCGCCCCGGCGCACCATCACCTCTCCGGGCTTGAGCCAGGTGAGCAGTGGCGAGTGGCCGGGGAGCACCCCCAGGTCGCCGTCGGCGCCTCTCAACACGATGAAGTCGCACTCACCCTCGAAGAGCGGCTTCTGACTGGCCAGCAGCCTGGTCTTGACCGCCACGTCAGGCGGCCGCCTCTGGTTCCTGGCCTCGGTTGAGGGTGCGCCCGTTCTCTATCGCCTCGTCGATCGTGCCCACCATCCGGAAGGCCTGCTCGGGAAGGTCGTCAAGGCTCCCGGAGAGGATCTCCTTGAAGCCCCTCACTGTCTCCCGCAGGG
>JAJZJU010000090.1 GCA_021809895.1 bacterium | reverse complement strand
TGGCGGTTCGGTACGCGGGCCACGTACATGGCGACAAGTGTAACCATGGCACAGCACTTAGTCAATACCACAGCGGCGCAAATGCGAGCCGGTGCCGTCCCTTTACATGCCTACACTCTACCGCTCGTTCGGCTCGACGAGCCCTCGCTTTGAGTTCCTGTAGGGCATTTTGACCCGCTCTGGTGCTGCTCGGAGGGGGGAACTTCGGACTAGTGTAGTGTCTCGTAAATAGCAAGAGTTACGTTATGCCTGAAAAGGCCCATTCCAAGCTGAATTGTGCCTCAAGCAACGGTCGGCCAAAAGCGGGACACTACACTAGAATGCCTGTCCTACAGCTATGGGCACTCAGCCGGAACGGTCGATGACGACATGGAAAGGTTCCGGCAGCGGCTAGCCCGCCCGGCGGGCGGAACGCTCAGCACGTACAACCGCGATCTCCTCGGCCGCGATACGAGCAGCTTCTTCGTCGCTGGGTGCGTCGCCGGGGCAGATGCCCGCCCAGATGCGTTCCACCGCACCCGCGAGCCCCAGGTTACGCTGGAGCGCCTCCTCAAACACTTCGTACTCGTGCTTGCCGGCCCGCGCTGCGGCCACCTTCGCTGCCTGAAGCAGTTGCTCATCGATGTAGACGGTGGTCTTCTTCCGAGTCATGTCTCCATTCGGATAGAAAAACTGAACGCCTGTGACAGCGCCCCCACCGAGAAGGTTGAGTGGTCAGCCGTGCATCGATCGGTGTCGTCGATCTGCCGGGCCCGTGGCGAGGCCGGGGAGGGACCCTCGTCGCGAGCACAACCCAGCCCTGACCCAGCAGGATTGGCCGCCCAGGCATTGGTCACCTCGAACAACTTCACGCTCACTCGGAGCCGTGCCCGGTACGTTCGAGAACTTGGGAGACGCGCTGGTGGGACATGCCCAGCAGAGATCCGATATCGCGCAGAGTGAGTTGGCAGGCCTCCAGCAGCGTGGCGGCCACCTGCCTGGTGGCCGCCGTGGCTTCGCGTTGCGCTCGCTCTGCCACCTGCCGCAATTCCTTAGCGGCGTCGATCTCGGCACTGATACCGCCGGGGAGGTCTGGGCTCACACTCACGTCGAACGACCGCGGGGACACCCGCAACATTGCCGCGATGGCATCCCTGGCCATCTCCTCAGCCTGATCCAGACGACGGGCCTGACTGAATACCCCCGGAACCTCGGGGACAATGATGGCCCACCAATCACCCGCACGCACGCAGCGGGCCGTGTAGGTCACGCGCTCAACTGCCACTTCGGCCATCACCGCCACCAGTCTTCTCCCAACTCGGATTCCAGGTACTTCATGATTCCTTCTGCCGTGTACTCGTTGATCTCGCGGTGCCGAGGGATGGTCACTTCGGTGGTCCCGCAGACCCAGATCTCATGCTTGCCCCCGGGCGAGGTCCTCCTTTGGGCCCAGCACTTTCCCGCCTTGCGCGCTGCCTTCTGAATCCTCCTCACGGGCGTGGCCCGGTTCATCGAGTCATAGTCTATCCTACTAGCCACGGACTGGCTAAGGGTATAGCCTAAAGATGCTGAATATGGTTTCACCCAGGGTGAAGCACATACATTCAGTCGGTCGACCCGCCAGACGGAGTGGTCTCGGTAACAGTTCACCCACAGTGCCTTGGGCCACTTCGGCCCTCGCCAGCGGAGCTCGGGGGAGTGTACTTTGCAACCGCTGTGATACAGCGGCCAGCTGTCTCGCCTCACCAGCCCCCAGGCACACGGCATGTTTGACTCAGTCCCTCCTCCCAATCAGCAGCTTGGCCATGGCGTCGTAGGCGTCGCTCGGTGAGAGGGGGCTGTACACCTGCTGGGTCAGCGCCAACGAGGTGGGGCCGACTATCTCCGCCAGCTGCACTGGGTTCATACCTTGGGCCGGAGCCCAGGGCGGGGATTGAACCCGCGACCTCTTCCTTACCAAGGAAGCGCTCTACCACTGAGCTACCTGGGCGTGGGCGGGAGAGGATTCGAACCTCTGAAGGCGTAGCCAGCTGATTTACAGTCAGCCCCGTTTGACCACTTCGGTACCCGCCCGCAGCGGAGTATACCGACCGTCGCTAACCTGGTCTTCGCTCGCGCGCGTCCACTGCTAGAAACCAGGGAGGAGAGTTTGTCGGGTCCGGATCGTCTTCCCGAGGTTACCTTCGACGAGTTCGCCAAGCTTGACATCAGGGTCGGGGTCGTCTTGGCCGCGGTGGCCTTCCCGGAGGCGCGCAAGCCCGCGATCAAGCTCGAGATAGACTTCGGCGAACCATTGGGAGTCCTGCGCTCCAGCGCTCAGCTCACCCGCCACTACACCCCAGGCGAGCTGGTCGGCACCGAGGTGCTGGCGGTTGTGAACTTTCCGCCGCGGCGCATAGCTGGGTTCTCGAGCCAGGTCCTGGTGCTGGGAATGGTCAACCCGCAGGACCCAGCAGAGATCGTCCTGGTGCGACCGGACCGGTCCGGGACGCGGGGGTGGCGGCTGGCGTAGCCGGGGCTGGCGGTCACTGGGCGCAGCGCTCCAGGGGGCAGCCGCCTGCCAAGCAGCTAAGATCGCATCTGTGGAGAGGGTGGATTTCCTCACAGCGCGAAGGAGGCGGCCATGAGCATCATGCGACGGATGTCGGACCTGGTCCAGCAGAAGGCCAACAAGGTCCTCGACAAAGCTGAGAATCCCAACGAGGCCCTGGATCTCTCCTATCAGAAGCAGATGGAGGGGCTGCAGCAGGTGCGCCGCAGCGTGGCCGACGTGCTCACCTCCGAGAAGCGCCTCGAGCTGCAGCTGGCGCAGCTGCAGCAGAACCAGGAGAAGCTGCAGGGGCAGGCCAAGCTGGCCCTCCAACAGGGCCGGGAGGATCTCGCCAGGCTGGCCCTGACCCGGGCCCAGGACGCGCAGACGCAGGCTCAATCGCTGCAGGTCCAGATCGCCCAGATGAAGGATCAGGAGCAGAAGCTCGAGCTCACCGCTCAGAAGCTGCAGGCCAAGGTGGAGGCTTTCAGGACTCAGCGGGAGACCATGAAGGCTCAGTACTCGGCGGCCAAGGCGTCCACCCAGGTGGGCGAGGCCGTGACCGGGCTCAGCGAGCACATGGCCGACGTCAACATGATGCTGGAGCGGGCGCAGGACAAGACCCAGCAGATGCAGGCGCGGGCCGCGGCCATCGACACCCTGGTGGACAGCGGCACCCTGGACACGATTGGCATCAGCTCCGGCGACGACATCGAGCGCCAGCTCCAGAGCGGGCTCACGGAGTCTCAGGTCGATGCCCAACTGGCCGCCATGAAGCAGGAGCTGCTGCCCCCAGCCGCCCCCGCACCCCGCATCGAGGCCCCCGCCGAGCCCCCGGCTGCGACCTCACCGGCAGCTGACCCCGGCACGGACGGGCTTGTGGTCAGGATCCAGGGGGAGGATCAGTACCGACTCAACCTCGCGGAGCGGCCCCAGCTGGAGCCGCTCGACAAGGCGCTCTCAGCCGCCATCGAGGCCAGGGACGAGGCCGCCTACTCTACCTCCCTCTCAGCGCTTCTCAACTTCGTCCGCTCCCACGGCTCCAAGGTTCCGGAGGACCAGCTGGTCGGTTCCGACGTGATGCTCCCATCTGAGGACATGACCCTGGACGAGGCGAGCGCGCTCATGTCCGGAGATGGCAACGTGGTCGAGGCCGGCAGCCCGCAGAGCTGAGCCGGCAGGGGCCCGGCGGGCCCGATCAGGAGAAGGCCGGGCTCAGACCGGCACACCCCAGAGGGCGTACCAGCGCTCAAGGTCGGGCTCGACCGGAAGGTCTGTCTTGGCGACCGCGGCCAGGCGCATCTCGAAGGCGTTGTCGCGGCGGTGGTCGCCGTTGGGCACGAAGGGATCGAAGGTCGCTTCCTTGTAACCGTAGATCCAGTAGACCGAGCGTCCGCCTTGGGTGAACGGGAATACCGCCGCCAGCAGGCAGTCGCCCAGCCCCTCGTCCAGAAGCCCCATGGCCACCGCGTGGATCCCGGCCAGGATGGGCTCGAAGTCCTTGCCCTCCACCACCAGCCATTCGAATCCCAGGTCATCCTTCACCTCGCGCACGCTGAGAGCATCCTCAGGGGCGCTCGCGTCCTGCAGCTTTAGCAACGAGACGGTGTCCTGGGTCAGCTGCTGGAAGCGGCCGGACGGCAGCGAGCGAAAGACAATCCCAACCCGGTTGGCAGGCTCCAGCGCCCCCTCGGTTTGCAGCGTGAGCAAAGCGGTGCTCATGGCGAAGATCCTGTCCTCGTTGGACTTGGGGAGTTTGGTGCGACCGATCAGGGAGTCTAGGAAGCCCACGGCGCCACCAACTCTACCGGGAGAGTCTCAACTCCAGCTCTTGGAGCTTCGCCAGCCGGTGCTCCAGCGATGGGTGGGTGGAGAATATCTCGGCCAGGCTGCCCTTACCGATCTTGACGGCCGGGAAGATCATGAGGGCGTTGGCAGACTGCACCGAGCGCAGGTCGCGGTCGGGGATGCGGCTCATGGTGCCGCTGATCTTCTGCAGAGCTGACGCCAGCTGGGAAGGCTCCTGGGTGATGATCGCCGAGCCCCGGTCGGCCGCGTACTCACGGTACCGGGACAGGGCCCGGATCAGAACGAAGCTGATGGCCCACACCACCGCCGCCACCAGGATGATCACGATCATCCCCTCGCCCTCGTCGCTGCTGCGGCCTCGACCGTAGCCACCGCCGCCGTAACCGCCAAAGCCCCCGAACATTCCGAACCAGAGCCCCGACTGCACGATCAGGGAGGCGACGGTGGCGAAGAAACCGGCCATCGCCATCACCTTCACGTCTCGATGGATGACATGGCTGAGCTCGTGGGCCAGCACCGCCTCCAGCTCCTTGGGCTCAAGCTGACTAAGGATACCGGTCGTGACCGCGATCACCGAGTTCTTGGGGTTGCGGCCGGTGGCCAGGGCGTTGGGAACCTGGGAATGGATGACCGCCACCTTGGGCATGGGGATGCCGGTCAGCTGGGCGAGGCGGCCGACTATGTCAAAGAGCTGGGGGTACTGCTGAGGGGTCACCATCTGCGCGTGCAGGGCGCTCAGCACCATCCGATCCGAGAAGTAGTACTGCGCCACCAGCATCACCACCACCACCAGCCCGATGGTGACGGCCTGCACCCGTAGCAACAGCAGCACCCCGATGAAGATCAGGTACACCACCGCCAGCAGGAACAGGGTCAGGGCCATACGGAAGGTGAGGCCACGGTCGGATCCGAGTTTGCGCTGCATAGGACCTCTTATATACCCGCTCTCTGGGAATTCCAGCAGTCCCGATCACGGGGGACGCTTCGCTCTCCCCCGAGATCGCTGCGAGCAGACGGTAACATGAGCGCACGAGCTGGCGCCCAGACCGGCCCCAACCACGGGAGCACGGATGCCCGAACTTGAGATCGCAGCAGCGGCGGCGGTGGTCCTGATCCTGGGCTGGCGCTCCGGGGTGGGTCGCCGAGCCCGCTCCATCGTGGAACAGAGGATCTCTCACCTCCTGGATCGCTCCGAGAATCCGGTGGAGGCCCTGGATCTCTCGTATCAGAGACAGCGAGAGGCCCTGCAGTCAGTGCGCCGGGGCATCGCGGAGGTGGTCACCTCCCAGAAACGGCTGGAGATTCAGGCAGCCCAGCTGGAGCAGAGCAAGCAACGCCTGGAGGCGCAGGCTCGCAGCGCCCTCCAGCAGAACCGCGAGGACCTGGCCCGCCTGGCCCTGACCCGGGCCCAGGCGGCCACAACTCAGATCGGGTCGCTGCAGCAGCAGATCGCCCAGATGGCTGAGCAGGAGCAGCGCTTGGAGCTCACCTCCCACCAGCTGGAGGCCCGCGTGCAGAGCTTCAAGACCAAGCGCGACACCCTCAGCGCCCAGTACTCGGCCGCCAGGGCGTCGGCGCGCATCGGCGAGGCACTGACCGGGATCTCCAAGGACGTGGGCGATGTCGGGATGGCGGTGGAGCGGGCCCAGGAGAAGACCCGGGACATGCAGGCCAGGGCAGCTGCCATCAACCAGCTCATGGACACGGGCGCACTCGGTACCGTAGGCTCTTCCGACGGAGACGACATCGATCGCCAGCTCCGCCAGGGGATCACCGACCAGTCGGTCGAAGCACAGTTGAAAAGCTTGCGCCAGGAGCTCCTGGACGGACCGGACGCGACGCTGCGGATCGGGCCCACAGGATCCCCCGGAGCACATTCGGAAGAGGGAGGCTAGAGGGAATGCTGCACCTGATCGCGTTCATCGTCATCGGCGTGGTGATCGGCGCTCTGTTCGTCAGGCAATCGCGGGGGGCCGCCGCCTCGATCCGAGTGATCGCGGGCTTGGTCGGCAGCCTCATCGGCGGCTACGTGTCGCTGTCGATCCTTGGTGAGGGCCACATCCGCGGCAAGTACGGCAGCCTGGTGATCGCCATCATCGTGGCCATCATCCTCTCGGCTCTGGCAAGCCGCGTATCCCAACCGTCGTCCTCGCGCCGCTGAGGCAAGCGCTGGACCGGCAGGACCGGGAATCTCACAGTCCCAGGGCGGACAGGTGCTCTCTTGCTGCCTTCGCGTCCTGAGCGATCTGCTCCACCATCTCCGCCTCGGAGGTGAAGATGGCCTGGTCGCGCAACCGGGTCAGGATCTCCACCTTCAGCGTCTCCCCGTAGAGAGAGCCGGGGTCCTGGAGGCAGTGGACCTCCAGGGTCCTCGGCCCGGGGCCGTACTGCGGTCTGGTGCCGATGCTGCCCACCGCCGGCAGCACGCCGCCCTCCATCCGCATGGCCGTCATCACATAGACCCCGTCTTGGGGCAGGGCCTGCCCCTCATCCCACCTCAGGTTGGCGGTCGCAAACCCCAAGCGCTGGCCGCGAGCGTCTCCGTGCTCCACCGTCCCCAGGAGAGCGAAGGGGCGCCCCAGCATGGCGGCCACATCCTCCATCCTGCCGGCTTCCAGAAGTCGGCGGATCAGGCTGCTGCTCACCTCCTCCCCCGCCACCACGACCGGGGGCACCACCTCCAGGGTGATCCCCGCCTCCTGGCAGTAGCTCTGAAGGAACGGAAGCCGCCCACTGCCGCCTCTACCGATCGAGAAACGGGGCCCGGCCACGATGGCCGCTATGCGATAGCGGGAGCGCAGCCGGTCGAGAAAGTCGCCGGGCTCCAGGGCGCGCAGGTGGTTGTCGAAGGGCAGCACCGCCAGCCGGTCCACACCGCTTTCCTCCAGGAGCCGGCGTCTCATCTCGGGTGGGGTGAGCAGGGCTATCTCATCCCCCACCCGCAGCACCAGACGCGGGTGGGGGATGAAGGTGGCGGCCAGGACCAGTCCCTGCTCCGGCTCGGCCAGCCGGCGGGCCGCGGCCAGAAGCCTCTGGTGTCCCAGATGGACTCCGTCGAAGTTGCCGACGACCAGGACGTGGGGGGTGGTCTCGGGCAGGCCTGGCCCCAGCGGCATGCCGAAGTCGACGCGCATGGTCACCGCAGAACCGCGTCCGCCGACGAGGTCAGCCGCCCAGCGGCAGCAGGACCTTGGTCGGCCTGAACCGCATCCCGGTCAGGTCACCCACCGCCAGCAGCCGGCCGTCAGCGCCGTGGGCACGCACCTCCACCGACTCCGTGCCTGCCTCTTGGGGAAGTCCCTGGGGCAGCCGCTGCACCCAAACGCCCTGGCCCCGCTGGACCGCCTGGCTGGAGCTGGCAAGGAGATCGAGGCGGGGCAGGTCCTGGATCACGATCTCCGGCGACAGCAGCATGGCCCGCGGATCGGCTGAAGCTGTGAGCTCGTCAAGGGTGACAGCCTCGGAGAGCTTGAAGGGGCCGTACTCGGTCCGCTCCAGCCAGGCCAGCACGCCGCCCACCTCGAGCCGCTCGCCAAGGTCGGTCGCCAGGACCCTGAGGTAGGTGCCCTTGCCGCAAACCACCTCCACCTCGGCCTCCGCCACCTCGCCGGCGGTGAAGCGCCGGAGCCGGATCTCGCGGATCTCAGCGGTCCTGGGTTTGCGCTCCACCGTCACACCCTGGCGGGCTAGCTCGTAGAGGTGCTTGCCCTGGTGCCTCACCGCCGAGTGCATGGGCGGGATCTGCTGGATCAGGCCCACGAAGTGGGTCAACGCCTCCGCCACCGTGTCCTCGGTGAGGTGCGCCGCTGAAGCCACCGTGCGCACCTCCCCCTCGAGGTCACCGGTGTCACTCACCTGCCCGAGCCGCAGCCGGGCGTGGTAGGTCTTGGGCTGGCGAAGGATGTGGTCGACCAACCTGGTAGCCCTGCCCACACAGAGAGGCAGCACCCCCGAGGCGGCTGGGTCCAGGGTGCCGGCATGGCCGACGTGACGTTCCTGGAGGGCCTGACGGGCGACCCGGATGGCGGCAAACGAGGTTATCCCTTCTGGCTTGGCCAGATTGAGGACGCCGGTCACCTGCGGCCCCTCGGGGGGTCGCCGCACCGGGTTGGGAGCCGTCCTGGATGGGGCGCTCATGCCCTGCTCTCACCGAGGATCGCCCTCGCCTTGCTGAGGATCACCTGCTCCAACTCCTTAAGCGACATCTCCACCTCCGCACCGGCCGCGCGCAGGTGGCCGCCGCCACCGACCTCCGCCACCAGCGAGTGAGCGGCCACATCTCCGCGGGTACGCACGCTCACCTTGGTGAGGTTCTCTCCCTCCTGCTTGAAGAGGAGGGCGCATTCCATGGTATCGAGAGACTGAAGCACATCGATGATGCCCTCGGTCTCCTCCATCTCGGCCCCGGCCGCCGCCAGCATCTCGGTGGTCACCTCGCTCCAGGTGAGCCGGCCGTCCAGCTCATACCTGGCCGCGGCGCACGATGCCGCCTGCAGACGAAGGGTGGTCTGGGGCCGCGACTTGTAGCTCTTCAGAGCCACGAAGGCGACGTCGGCTCCCAGGTCGGCAAGCTCCGCCCCCAGGTGGAGCACGTGCGCGGTGGTGTTGTCGTGGCGGAACCCGCCGGTGTCGGTGAAGATGGCGGCGTAGAGGTTGGTCGCCGCCTCCGGGCCGATCCGCGCGCCCCAGAGGCGCAGCACGTCGTAGATGATCACCCCGGTGGCGGCCGCCTCGCGATCGACTATGGCGAGGTCTCCGAAGCCGTCGTTGCTGGCGTGGTGGTCGAAGAGGATGGTCACGGGAGCGCTCTCGATCCGGGGCCGCAGGTTGCCGAAACGGCCGGGGCTGCCGGCGTCGAAGGCGATCGCCACCGCATCGTCCGGAGCCCGCTCCTTGTTCACCAGCGAATAGCCAGGCAGATACGCCAGGTTGAGAGGCAGTGGATCGGGGGCCCAGACGTAGGCCCGGCGCCCCATCTGGCGGAGGTGGTCGGCAAACGCCAGCGCCGAGCCCAGGGAGTCCGCGTCGGCATCCTTGTGGGCGACGCAGATGAAGTCCTGGTTGCCGCGGATCACCTCCGCTATCTTCTGGAGCACCTCAATCTCCATCGGCATCCCTCCCCGGCTGCAGCTCGTTGAGGATCACCCCCACCCGAACTCCGTAGGCGATCGAGTCGTCGAGTCGGAAGTTGAGCCGGGGGACCCGGCGCAGGTTCTCCAGGCGCTCGCCCAGAAGGTGGCGAAGATATCCCTCCATCCCGCGCAGCGTCCGCAGGGATGCCTCCCTGCGGGGCTGGTCGCCCATCGAGCTCACCCTGACCTTGGCCTCGGACAGGTCCCTGGCACACTCGACCGCTATCACCGTCACCATCTCCAGGCGCGGGTCCTTGACGTCATGGGCGAGCGCCAGAGCGAGCTCCTGGAGGAGCTGAGCGTTGAGCCGCTCCATGCGGTAGGGGTTGGCGGAGTCGCGAGTCATAGGCAGCCATCCTCGAGCGCCAAGGCAGGCAGCGAGGACGGGCCGTGCCACCCACCACGATCAGCGATTTCGCTGTTGCACCACATAGCTCTCGAGGATGTCACCCTCGAGAAAGTCCTGGTATCCGCCCAGTTCGATCCCGCACTCATAACCCTGGGCCACCTCCCGGACGTCGTCTTTGAAGCGGCGCAGCGACTCCACCCGAGTCCGCTGCACCTCCTTGCCGTCGCGCAGGACCACGACGGAGGAGCCGCGGCTGATCTTGCCGTCGGCCACCTGGCAGCCGGCGATGATGCCGCTGCGGGGAACGCGGATCCTGGCCTTCACCTCCGCCCTGCCCTCGAACACCTCCTCGAAGGTGGGCTCGTGGAGACCACGAATCGCCTTCTCGATGTCCTCGGTGATCTGGTAGACCACGTCGTAGGTGCGCACGTCGATGCCCTGGTTCTCGGCCGCCATCCTGGCGTTGGCGTCTGGGCGGACATTGAAGCCGACCACGATCGCGTTGGCGGCGGCGGCCAGGTCCACATCCGCCACCGTGATGGGCCCCACCCCCTCGTACACCAGCCGCAGCCGCACCAACGGGTCGGCGAACTTCAAAAGCGAGGATCGCAGCGCCTCCAGGGCGCCCTGGGTGTCGGACTTAACCACCAGGTCGAGGTCGCGGACACTCTGATCGCTCTGCCGGCTGAGCTCGGCCAGGCTGACCTTGGGAGCCTCCGCCCG
>JAJZJU010000089.1 GCA_021809895.1 bacterium | reverse complement strand
AGCGCTGGCGCAGAGCCTCTAGCGTCCAGGGCACCGACTGGTGCTCCGGATCGGCCTGCTTCGCGTCCATGTCGGCCTTCACCTGTGCCAGCGCCCAGTTGTGCGCGTACCGTCTGGCCCCGAAGTGAGACCGCACCCGGGGAGGTTCCTGGGGCCACTGCACCTCGAAGCGCGCCCCCGTCACGGTCCAGCCAGAGGGCGCCTGGACTCCGTCGTGGGTGAAGAGACCGAACAAGACGGTGACGGCCTCGACCGCCGCCCGGTGAGCCTCGAAATCGCCGGTGAGCCTCACCCGGCGCAAGAGCTTTCCCGGCTCCTGGGCAGGCAGATGCACCCCCCCGGTGACAGCGGCGATCCTAGCCGCTTCCTTGACGGTGCGGGCCTCCACCATGACGCCGGCATCTGCGCCCACCATTCTGGTCATGGGTCGCATCCCATCCCGGTCACCGAGGCGGTAAGTAGCGCCGCCCGATTCTTCGCTGCCCGGCGGCCGTAGAGGCGGGCGCACAGTGAGGTGAGTATCTCGGTCACGTCCCGGACCAGGTCGTCGTCGACCTCGGCGGGGTCCACCACCAGCAGCCAGCGTCCCTGCGCGGACAGCGCGGCCTCCAGGTATTCCGCGCCGAAGCTGGCAAACCGATCCCGGTGCTCGACCACGATCGTCGCCACCGACTCATCCCGCAGCAGGGCGAGGAAATTGCGCCGTTTGCCGTTGAGCGCGGAGCCCACCTAGGTCACCACCCGGCCGACCGAGAGCCCCTCGCCCGTCGCCCACGCCGTGACGCGGGCCACCTGCCGGTCGAGGTCACAGCGCTGGTCCGCCGACGAGAGCCGGGCGTAGACGGCGACGCTGCCGGGGGCGGCGGCTGAACCTAGAGCGTCGACCAGGATCAGGCCCCCGACGCGGCGCGCCGGTACCGGCAGCTTCCCATCCCGGAACCACCGGTATGCGGTCACCGGGTGAATGCCTTGCACTCCCGCCCATTCCTTCAAGTTCATCAGCGCTCACTTTAGCGCGTCGTACGAGCAATTGTTCGCAACCCCGGGGCCGACTGTGATGCCGGCGGCCCGGCCTCGGACGAGAGCATAAGCTGGCGCGCCACCTGGGTTCGGTGGAGGTCGGGCGGGCCACCGAAATGCTGGATCCACAGCGACCGCTTGTAGTAGCGGTGCAGCGGGCTATCCCAGGTGAAGCCCATACCTCCATGGACCTGGATGACCCGCTCACAGGTGTTGACCGCGGCCTCTGCAGCCGCCGCGTACGCCGCTGGGGCCGCCAGCTGATCCTCGTGCCCTCCCGCCAGCAGCCAGGCGGCCCAGTAGGCCAGCGAACGGGCCAGCTCGATTTCGACGAAGCTGTTGACCAGAGGGTGGGATACGGCCTGGTACGAGCCTATCTTCTTCTCGAACTGCTCCCTGGCCCTGGCGTGCTCGACCCCCCACTCCAGCACCTGCTGGGCGAGCCCGACCGCTTCCAGGGCCAGGGCGCTCAACTTGCGTCGACGCAACCTCAGCGCCAGCTCCGCCGCCTCGGCCCCGGTCGCCAACAGCTCCCTGTCAGGACCGAGCTCGAGCCGGCCCATCCTCCTGGTGGCGTCAATTGATGTCAGGGGTTGGCCCGCGGCCGGCACGGAGTAGACCTGATCGCGCTCCACAACCACCACTTGGTCCACATCCATCAGGTTGGGGACCAGCCTCAAGGTCTCACTGTCGCAGAGCGACCAGCGGACCCGGCCCATCGCTAGCTCCCCGAGCTGGCCCTGAGGGATGGCGGGCAGCGCCAGCCCCACGGAGGCCAGGTAGGGTCCAGAGTAGAGTCGGCGCCCGAACTCCTCGATGAGGATCGCCTCCTCCAGGTAGCCAAGACCGGCTCCGCCCAGCTCCTCTGCGGTCGATACCCCGAGCCAGCCCAGCTCGGCGATCTCCTGCCAGGTGGAGGGGTCCCAACCCGGCTCAGAGTCGGCCATCTGGCCCAGGGCTGCCGCGGGCAGGCGGCGATCCAGAAAGGCCCGGGCCTGCTGGCGCAGCTCATCCTGCTCCTCGCTGAAGCGGAAATCCATCAGCGAGACCTCGGCAGTTGCAGCACCCGTTCGGCCACTATGTTGCGCAGGATCTCCGAGGTTCCGGCCTCGATGGTGTTGCCGCGGCTGCGCAGCTGCTGGTAGTTCCAGATACCGTCGTCGAGGACAGCCGTCTCCCCGAGCAGTTGGCGAGCCAGCTTGGTCATCCTCTGGCTTGACTCAGACCACGCCAGCTTGATCACCGAGCCCTCGGGTCCGGGCATCCCGGTGCGGTCAAGCTGGCCCAGGGAACGGTGGGCGGTGAGCTTGAGCGCCTGGAGCTGGATCCACTCATGGGCGATCTGCGCCAGCCAGGGTTCAGCGGCATCGCGGTTGGCGGCAGCGAGAGCCAGCAGCCTGCGGATGCCGCTGTCCAGCAGACCGGTGAGGGCGAAGCCAAGGGTGGCCCGCTCATGCAGGAGGGTGGTCATCGCCACCTGCCAACCGCCACCGACCTCACCCAAGACGTTGGCTGCGGGAACCTCGACATCGGTGAAGAAGATCTCATTGAAGTCGGCGTCCCCGGTCATCTGCCGCAGAGGCCGGACCTCCACCCCCGGAGAGTGCATGTCGACCAGAAGGTATGTCAGTCCGCGGTAGCGAGCCGCGTCGGGATCGCTGAGGGTCACCAGGATGCACCAGTCGGCCAGGTGGGCATAGGACGACCACACCTTCTGGCCGTTGACCAGGAAGACGTCGCCCCGGAGCTCGGCGCGAGTGCGGACGGAGGCTAGGTCGGAACCGGCCCCGGGCTCCGAGAAACCCTGGCACCAGATCTCCTCAGCCTGCAGGATGCGCTGCAGGTGCGCGGCCTTCTGCTCCCCTGTGCCGTGGACCATGATCGTGGGCCCCGCCATTCCCAGCCCGATCGTCCCCAGGTGCTGGGGGGCGTCGGCCCTGGCAAGCTCCTCCAGAATGATTCCCTCAAGGGCGTAGCGGCCACCGCCGCCACCGTACTCCGCGGGCCAGGTGAGCCCAACATAGCCGGCGTCGGACAGTGCTCGGCTCCACTGGCGGAGGAGCGGAAGGCGTCCGGTGCGAGTGCCCAAGCCGACCAGCTCCTGGGGGAGGTGCTCCGCTATCCAGGCTCGCAGCCGGGCGCGATACTCCGCCTCCTCTGCGGTGTCCTGCAACTCCAAGGCCTACCTCCTGGTATGGGTCAGCGAGACCGTCTCCTGTCGCGCTCCGGATTATTTGCCCCCAAGGGCATTTGTGCAATGTCAGGGGCCACAGATCGTGACCCCTCCGGCTGGGCAACCGCCAAATCAGCGCGCAGGGCTTTCACAGTCCCGGGCCGACGCTGTAACCGGCGTCGACCGGGATCACGGCGCCATTGACGTAGGAAGAGGGGTCGGAGACCAGAAAGTAGATCACCCTGGCCACATCCTCCGGTTCTGCGAACCGTCCCAGTGGGTTGTGCCGCTCGGTCGCCGCCTGGATAGCGGGGTTCTCCACCAGCGGTCGGGCAAAGTCGGTGCGGACGACCCCTGGGGCCACCGCGTTCACCAGCACCCCGTCGGGGCCCAGCTCCAGGGCCAGCTGCCTGGTCAGCATGTTGAGAGCCGCCTTGGTCAGGTTGTAGACCCCGAGCCCTGGAGCGGGCGAGGACCCTCCCACGCTGGAGACGTTCACCACTCGGCCCCCGTGCTCTGCCATCCAGGCGCGATGGGCCTCCCTCACCAGGAGCAGAGGACCCTGGAGGTTGACGGCAAAGGTCTTCTCCCAGGCCCACGGCTCGACCCCCACCAGAGGCCCGAAATGGGGATTGGTGGCGGCGTTGTTGACCAGGATGTCCAGCCTGGAAAACGCTCCCATCACCTCCCCGATCAGCCGCCGACAGTCGTCCGGGCTCCCTGCGTTGGCTGGGATCGCGATCACTTCCCCGCCGGGCCGTGCCGCCAGATCCTGGCGAGCCAGCTCCAGCTCCTCCGGCTTGCGAGCTGAGATGGCGACACTGCATCCGCCCCGCAGCAGCAGGCGTGCGGTGGCAAGCCCTATCCCCCTGGTCCCGCCGGTCACCAGGGCGACTCTGCCGCTCAGCTGCGCTGGAGTCTCGGTCACCGTGGTCTCAAGGAGCGCCCCTGACGTAGAGCACCTGTCCGGTCACGTAGCTGGCGTCGTCGCTGGCGAAGAAGGCGATGGCCCCTGCCACGTCCTCCGGCTCCCCGATCCTGGCGATGGGGTTGGTGGCGGCGAAGCCCTCACTCATCTGCTCGAAGGTGATCCCCATCCGTGCCGCGGTGGCCTCGGTCATGCGGGTTGCGATGAAGCCGGGGGCGACCACATTGACGGTGATGTCGTAGCGTCCCAGCTCCAGGGAGAGGGTGCGGGCCAGCCCCTGGATGCCCATCTTGGCGGCCGAGTAGTTGGCCTGTCCGCGGTTGCCCAGAGCCGACGTCGAAGAGATCAGGATGATCCGCCCCGAGCGCTGCTTCACCATCAGGGCCTGGGCCGCCTGAGCGCACAGGAAGCTCCCCTTGAGGTGGGTGTCGATCACCAGGTCCCAGTCCTCCTCGCTCATCTTGTGCACCAGGTTGTCACGGATGAGCCCGGCGCAGGTGACCAGGATGTCCAGCCGGGAGAGCTCGGCCGCGGTTCTGGCCACCATCTGCTCCACCTGTTGCCTGCTGGTCACGTCGCAGCCGACGCCGATCGCCCGTCCTCCGCCCTGGCGAATGGCGGCCGCAGCGTCCTCCGCAACGTCCCCGTCGATGTCGGCGATGGCCACTGCGGCTCCCTCGGCCACCAGGCGCTTGGCGGTCGCCAGGCCGATGCCCCTGGCTCCGCCGGTCACCAGCGCGACTCTGTCCTGCAGTCTCAAGGTGTCACCTCCACTCATGCTGATGCGGGGGCCTGGTACAGCCTGGTGACGGTCTCAGCCACACAGGCGGGCTTCTCCTGCCCCTCGATCTCGACTTTCACCTCCAGCACCACCTGCAGCCCGCCGGGCACGTCCTGGACCTCCTTGAGCGCGGCGATGGCGCGCACCCGGGAGCCCACCGCCACGGGGGAGGTGAAACGGACCCGATTGAGCCCGTAGTTGACCGCCATCGCCACCCCCGGCCCCCGGACCAGATCCGCCAGCATCATCGGCACCATGGAAAGGGTGAGGTGGCCGTGGGCGATGGGGCCGCCGAACGGCCCCTCTCGGGCCCTCTCCGGGTCGACGTGGATCCACTGGTGATCCCCAGTCGCATCCGCGAACAGGTTCACCCGCTCCTGGGTGATCTCATGCCAGGGGCTGACCCCAAGCTGCTCTCCGACCCTGTCCCGCCACGGCTGCCACGGATCTTCACTCACCCCGGCGTCACCCCCTGCTCACGGCCACCGGCGCGCTCGCGTCGGCCCAATCCGCCCTATCTTCTCCCCAGACCGGGCCCCTGAGCAATGTGCCAGCACCCAAGATATGGATCCGGCAGCTGGGCGAGCGGCCAGCTCAGCCATACGACTTCGCTGGGCCGCATGCTCGAGCGGTCATCCGGTCATAGGAACAGCTCGGCAGCCAGGCGCAGATTCTCGACCGGGCCGCTGACCAGCAGCAGCGTGGGCAAGCCTTGCTGCCAGAGCACCGCCTCCTCTTCGATCTTGGCTCGCGGACCGACCAGGCCGACAGCCTCCACCATGGCCAGCGGCACGGCTTTGGCCGCCGCCTGGATGTCACCGCCCAGGTACAGTTCCCGAACACGCTCGGCCTCCACCTGGAAGCCCATCCGGCAGAAGAGGTCGAAGTGGAAATTGTGGCGGCGGCTGCCCATGCCGCCGACGTAAAGGGCGATCAGGGGCCGGAGACGGTCGGCGGCATCCTCGGCGCTGCCGGCCACCACCAGGGGCAGGTTGGCCGCTATCTCAAACCCCGGGGCAGGGCCCTGCGGTTCGCGCCGGGAGAAGCCCTCCTGCAGAGCATCCCTCTGCCACTGATCCCTCAGGGGAGCGTGGAACCCGGCCAGCCAACCGTCGGCTATCTCGCCCGCGAGGGCGATGTTGCGGGGCCCCTCCGCCCCCAGCCAGATGGGCACCTCCGCTCGCAGAGGGTGCACGGTCAGGCGCAGCTCCTTGCCCTGGCTGTCCGGGAGCGGCAGGTGATAGCGCTCGCCGGAGAAGGCCAGCGGACGCTCCCGGTGCAGGACCTCGCGAACGATCTGGAAGTACTCCCGGGTGGACTGCAGCTGGGGGGAGAAGCGGGCTCCGTACCAGCCCTCGACCACCTGGGGGCCCGAGGCGCCCAGGCCAAGCACCACCCGGCCCTGGGAGAGGTGGTCGAGAGTGGCCACCGCCATCGCGGTGGTGGTGGGCGCCCGCGCGTGCATCTGGGCGACCGCCGTCCCCAGCCTGACCTTGGAGGTGGCGCTCCCCCACCACGCCAGCGGGGTCAGGGCGTCCGAGCCGTAGGCCTCAGCGGTCCAGATCGAGTCGAAACCGAGCCGTTCCGCCTCCGCCACCAGCGAGCCGGCGTCCGCGGGCGGACCCGACCCCCAGTAGCCCAGGGAAAGTCCCAGGCGGACGCGGCTGCGGATCCCAGGCGCCGGCACTTGCTCCACGGGCACCAGGGTAGCCGCCCCGAGCCGCAGCCATGGCTCCATCGCCCATAGGCGCATAGTTGTGTGCTGTTTGGCGCAGGTTCGCAAGGCCGGCGAGGCTCAGCGGAGAGGAGGTTTCTTCATGGCGGAAGCGGTCATCGTCGCAGCTGGACGTACTCCCATCGGCAGGGCCGGCAAGGGATCGCTGGTGGATTGGCGTCCCGATGACCTGGGTGCCCACGTGCTCAAGCGGGTCCTGGCCAAGCTTCCCCAGCTCGAACCATCCGAGGTGGAGGACGTCATCTGCGGATGCGGCCTGCCGGGGGGAGAGTCCGGATTCAACATGGGCAGGGCGATCAGCATCCTGGCCGGGGTCAACGCCCCTGGGACCACCATCACCCGCTACTGCAGCTCCTCACTGCAGACGACCAGGATGGCAACCCACGCGATCCGCGCCGGTGAGGGGGACATATTCGTGTCCATGGGGGTCGAGACCGTGAGCCGTTACGGCTACGGCACCTCTGATCCCCCTGACGCACGTAACCCCAGGCTGCTGCCCGGCAACCAGGAGGGCTTCCCAGACCTCTACCTGCCGATGGGGATCACCGCCGAAAACGTCGCCGAGAGGGAGGGGATCACCCGAGAGGAGATGGACCAGTTCGCGGCCCGCAGTCAGAACCTGGCGGTGGCCTCCCAGGACGACGGCTTCTTCGCGCGTGAGATCATCCCGGTGCCCCTTGGGGATGGCCGGACCATGGATCGGGACGACGGGCCCCGCCCCAACACCACAGTCGAAGTCCTGAGCCAGCTCAAGCCCGTCTTCAAGGAGGGGGGCACGGTCACGGCCGGCAACGCCTGCCCTCTCAACGACGGTGCGGCGGCGGTGGTGGTGATGTCTCTGGATCGCGCCCGCCAGTTGGGGATACCCCCGCTGGCGAGGGTCGTCGCGACCGCAGTGGCCGCCCTGGAGCCGGAATACATGGGACTGGGCCCGATCCCGGCCACTCAGCAGGTGTTGCGGAGATCCGGGATGACGATCGACGACGTCGACCTGGTCGAGATCAACGAGGCGTTCGCCGCCCAGGTCATCCCCTCCGCCAGAGGCATCGGCATCGACCCTCTGGGCGACAAGCTCAACGTCTTCGGAGGTTCGATCGCCCTGGGCCACCCATTTGGGATGACCGGGGCCCGCATCACCTGCACCTTGCTCAACGCCCTCAAGACCAAGGACAAGACGATCGGGCTGGAGACCATGTGCGTGGGGGGCGGGATGGGCATGGCGATGATCCTGGAGCGGATGTCCTGAGCCGCTACGGGCATGATCTCTCAGACCTGGTCCAGTGCTGGGGAACCACTGCCCGGATGCTGCGCCGCCACCGCGATCAGAGCGGCCGAGATAATGAAACCGAGGCTGCAGACTCCAGCCCAGCCGAATCGGGAGAAGATCACCCCGGCCAGGCCGGAGCCGGCCGCGCCCCCCACGAAGTAGGTGGTCATGTAGACGCTGTTGAGCCGGCTGCGCGCTCCATCCTGGAGCCGGTAGATCAGGCTCTGATTGGTGATCCCCAGCCCCTGCACGCCCACATCCAGGACCACTATCCCGGCCAGCAGAAAGACCAGGCTGGTGCGACCGAGCAGCATCAGCACAAAACTCACAGCGACCACGATGGCGAACCCGATCGAGGCCGGGTGCGCCCAGCCTCGGTCGGCCAGCCGGCCCGCGAAGCTGGCACACAGCGCTCCCGCCGCCCCCACCAGCCCGAACAGCCCGATGACGCCGATCGAGTAGTGGTAGGGCGCCCCCGACAGGAGGAAGGCCAAGGTGGTCCAGATCGCACTGAAGGCGGCGAAGGCGAGCCCCCCCAGGACAGCCCGCTGGCGCAGCACCGGCTGCTCGAGCGCCAGCCGCGCTGCCGAGCGCAGCAGCCCCAAGTAGCTGAGCTCGCTGGAGGTGGGATCCTCTGGCAGCAGCATCCTCAGGGCCAGAGCCAGCACCAGCATCACCACCGCCGCAATGACGTAGACGGCCCGCCATCCCACCCAGGCCGCCAGCAACCCTGACGCGGTGCGGGCGAGCAGTATCCCCATCAGCAGCCCGCTCATCACCGTGCCGACCACCCGGCCGCGCCGCTTGTCGGAGGCCAGGTCGGCCGCCAGCGGAATCAGGACCTGAGCAACCACCGAGGCTGTCCCCAGAAAGAGCGAGAAGATCTCGAACATGACCAGGCTCCCGCTGAGGGCGGCCCCGCCCAGGGCGGCCCCGGCCACCACCAGCACCACCGCCACCATCCGCCGCCTCTCCAGGAGGTCGCCCAGCGGCAGCAGCAGCAGCAGGCCGGCCGCGTAGCCGACCTGGGTGACCGTCACCACCGTCGCCATAAGGGCCGAGCTGGTCGAGAAGTTGGCGGCCAGCAGGTGCAGGAGCGGTTGCGCGTAGTAGAGGTTGGCAACCGCCAACCCACACGCCACCGCCAGCAGGGCCACGATGGGGCCCGAGACCGAAGGGGTTGCGGGTGCGCGCGCTTGGAGGTCTGGAACAGGGGGCATCAGAGAGCTAGTCTGCGGGGAGTGCCCACCATCACTGGTGCGAGAGTTCGCGGACGAGCCGCTGGGCCGCCTACGCGATCAGCTGTCCAGGGCCTGGTAGCGGGCCACCGTGAAGGCCAGGATGAGTGGGATGTCGATCGCGTAGACCAGCAGCATAAGGGTCAAGAGCAGCAGTTCCGCAGCCGGCACCTTGTCCAGCACGAACACGTACTCCAACATTCCCGCGCTGATCGCGTAGGCCAGCAGGGCCCATTTGCCCACCTGAAAAAAACGGGGCCAGGCGAAGTGCGAGAGACGCCGGAGAAGAACGACGTTCACTCCCATCAGCAGGAACGCCCCCACCAGCAGACCGTAGGCGGGCAGCAGCGACACCGGGCCGGGGATGTGGGCTGCCAGGTAGATCCCCCCGATCACGATGAGGCAGAGTGAGCCAACCGCGATCGGCGCCACTGGCGGCGCGGAGTCCTCAGCGGTTCGACTGACCGCCAACCCGGCCATCAGACGGCGACCCTGGTCATGATCACCAGGGTCGCGACCTGCATGACCCCGGTCACTCCGGCGGTGTAGATGAAACGCTGCATCAGCTTGCCGATCACATCGGGCCGGGGATGGGGGCTCTTCATCTCGAACAGCACCGCGATGTTGGCCGGCTCCAGGATCCCCAGGGCGATCACGGCCATCACCCCGACCACGATGAAGGAGGCCACCAGCCACCCGTGGTTGGGAGAGGTCGTGCTCAGATTGCCGAGGTGACGAGCCAGTTGGAACCCGGATCCCAGCGTCATGGTCACCAGGGTGGGCATTATCAGCACCATCTTGGGCATGAACCGGGCCGAGAATTCCGCCCGGGCGGGCAACGACAGGCGGCCCAGGATGGGGCCGACCACCAGCCCCACGAATAAGTCGATGGCGGTCCACAGACCCCCGCCGACGACGTGAAAGAAGTCGAGGGCCCAGAGCCAGTTGCCCGCGATGGCGACGATCAAGGCGACCAGCACGGCCGCCACTATCGGCAGACCCCTCCGCGGCACGATCTCCAGCTCCCGGACCGGAGCTGGATGTGCTTGGGGTGGTGCCCCTAGTCCCAGCTCAACCTGAGTTGCCATTTGTCCACCTTTCAGGGGTGTTCATGGACGTTGGTGGCAAGCGGCGTGCGTCGATGAACGAGCCCCTCTGCGCCGAACCGTTCTTGCTGAGTGCCCATAAGACACCCGGTCGGGACGAGCGGTCTTTCCCGACCTGGACGCTGCCCAAGGTTGCCGTCGCCGTTTCGGGTCTTGCGCCACGTGGGTGGCTGCCCTCACGCCTTCGGAACTGGGACTGGCCCTCGCACCCGTCACCTGCCACGCCGGCGCTTCCCCCTGAGTAGCTCTCCACATCAGCGGGTTGCCCCGCCGCTTCGATCCTCTGTTCGGATGTGGTCACACCTGGACTTGCCGTGGGTCTGCGCCGGGCAGAGTGCCCGAGTGCCCTTCTACCGAGCACCACGGCCGCGGCCGTGTGCCCGGATACCTGGTGATGCTGGGCCAAGAGGGGAGTCAGCCGGTGCTGCCTGCCCCAGATTGAGGTGTAAGCGGCGGGGACGCCGACCACCGCTATGCCCCGCCGGGATGCCCCAG
>JAJZJU010000006.1 GCA_021809895.1 bacterium | reverse complement strand
GGAGGGCGCACTCAACAGAAGTCGCCCATAGCCTGACCCACTGCCCCACGCGCCAACCTCTTCCCGGTTCACTCAACCGCCCTTATGGGCACTACCGCACACTTCTCCGCCAGCTGCTGCCAACCCTATCAGCCCTCGATCCCCATGGCAAGAGCAGGCGGCTGGCGTAACTCCGACCCCGGGGCGGCAGCCACCGACGAAGCCGCGCCGATCAGATTGGAGCGCGACATCTGATCTGTAAGGACCGCGTCCTCCTCCTCGCCGGTCGTGACGAATGCCACCGTGGGATGTGGGGGTAAGACCAGCGCTTCGGTGCCGGCGGTTCGCGGTGAGGCCAGAACCGAACCCAGCAATGGGGGAGCAACCCACAAGGGCTGCCCATTCCATGGGCTGGACTCAAGTTCACTCAGATGCTCCTACGGTTTGCCAAGCCCTCCGACGAGCCAGGACGGATCACCACCAGCGGGCAGAGGGCATGACTGGCACACTGCTGGGACACCGATCCCAGCAAAAGCCCTGAGAACCCACCTCGTCCGCGGGAGCCGACCACCAGCATCTCAGCTTTCGCAGAGGCCTCCACCAGGGCCTCCGCAGGCGCTCCCAGCACCGCTCGCGACGTCACCTTGACCTCGGGACTGGAGGTGATGTCCGCGACCGCTTGAGCCACCATCTCCTGGGTATCGGTCAGCAGGTCGTTGATGTAGTGCTCATCGGCATACGGATAGCCGGGGACGCTGAGGGCCACCAGGTGGATCGGGACCACTCCAAGCGCGCACACATCCAGGCGGCGCATGCGCGCCTCTTCCAGGGCCCACTCAAGCGCGCGGCGAGCTCCCTCGGAGCCATCGACACCCACCACCAGCGATCTCCGACCGCCGTCGACTTCTCCCATCGCGAGTTCACCTCCACAAGCTCTGGTACACCGCAGAACCCTCCGCGGGATTCCATCGTGCGGCACCTGGGAGCGGACAAGAACCGCGGCCACACGCGGCTGCCGGCAAGGGATTCCACCGGCTGGGTTGGGTCGTGCAGTCCCCGACTAACCGACTCACGTTTTCGCAAAGGCGGTGGTCACGCCCGGACTGAGCCGGGACCCTGGGTCAGCAGCGTCCCAGCGGCCGCACGATCGTCAGTTCGGCGCCGGTCCTGAGCTGGACTGGCGGTAAGGCACAGAGAGGCGCAGCACAGTTCCTCCGGGGCTCGCGCTGCGGATGCGCAGGCTCCCACCCATGGCGCGCGACCGCTGACGCATGGTCGCCAGTCCGAACCCGCCGGTACCGCCAGACCTGGGGTGATCTGGAAAGCCCGAGCCATCGTCGGCGACCAGCAGGCGCAGTCCGTAGCCGGAACAGACGAGCCGCATGTCGACCCGGGTGGCGGCGGCATGCTCCTCCACGTTGCGCAGCGCTTCCTGGGCGATGCGATAGCATCCCGACTCCAGGTCGGGATCCCAGCGCTCTGAATCCCCTTGGACGGTGAAGTGGACAGTGACCGTTCCCCGCAGGGTGGTGTCAGCCGCCAGCTGGCGCAGCGCTGCCGCCAGGCCGAAGTCGTCCAGCACCGAGGGGTGCAGGTCGCGAGCGATCAGCTGCAGGTGGTCTCCCACGGTGGCCGCCAGCCTTGCCCCTTCACGCGAGATCTCGGCCATCTCGTCAGGAGCAAGGGCACCATCGGCGGCCTGCCTCAGCAGCCGCCGGATGTGGCTCAAGGTCTGCAGAGAGTCCTCGTGGATGCGGTTGGCCAGCTGTCTCCGCTCCAGCTCCTGGGCACGGAAGATACCCAGCTGGTATTCGTCGCGCTCGGAGCCGGCAACACGGGTGCGGGGTCGGTTGGCGGCCATCAGGATCATCGGTCCCCTGGCACCTCAAGTGACAGCAACCCGTGGTTGACGGCGTGGACCACCGCCTCGGTGCGAGATCCGACGCGCAGCTTCTCGAAGATGTTGTGGAGGTGTCCCTCCACGGTGCGCAGGCTGATTCCCAACTCCCGGGCGATCTCTTTGTTGGCACGCCCCTCCGCGATCAGGCGGAGCACCGCATACTCCCGGGAGCTGAGCCGGTCGCTGGCCCGACTGGGGTCCATCCGGATCTGGGCCAGCTTTCGGCTCAGGGACGGGGTGAGCACGGTGGAGCCGGAGGCGACCGCCCGCACGCCCTCCACCAGCTCTCGACCGGGCGAGGTCTTGAGCAAGTAACCGCAGACCCCGGCGGCCAGCGCCTCGCGGACATAGTCTTCGTCCTCGTGAGCGCTCAGGATCAGTATCTTCAGGTCGGGCAGTTCAGGCATCAGCTGCCTGGTCGCCTCGATGCCGGTGAGGCCCGGCATGCGCATGTCCATCAGCAGCACCTGGGGCAGCAGCTCCCTGGTCATCGCCACCGCATCGTCCCCTCTGGCCGCCTCCCCCACCACCCTGATGTCAGGCTCGTGAGCCAGGATCTCCCTGGTTCCCTCCCGCACCAGAGCATGGTCCTCCGCGATGACGACGGTGATTTGGTTCTGCATACCTCTCTCCTGCAACCTTAGGCCGGGGCGAGCCCCGACTCGCGGTCGTAAACCACGGACCTTGGCTAGGTGATTGCCATTGGCGGCTGGGCATCCTCGACGAGCTCTTCAGCGGTCACCCCCACAACCACCAATGACCCCCGGCCGGGCTGGGACCGCAACCGCAGACGGCCGCCGAGCAGATGGGCACGCTCGCGCATCCCAAGCATTCCCAGCCCCTCCCTGCGCGCTCTCCCGGCGGTGGTCGCGAAGCCGACCCCATCGTCGCGCAGGGACAGGCGCAGGCACCGCCCGCGCCTGTCCAAACGAAGCGTGACCCTGCCGGCGCCGGCGTGGCGCTCCACGTTGGAGAGAGCCTCCTGGGCAATCCGCAGCAGCCCCTGTTCCAAAGCTGGAGCGAAGCGCCCCACCGCCGGGTCGATTCGAACCTGGACCTCGACTCCGGTGCGGGCCTGGAAGTTGTGGCCGAGCTCCACCAGAGCTGGTCCCAGACCGTGCTCGTCGAGGGTCTCGGAGCGGAGGCCCTCTACGAGCTGGCGCAGGCCGTCTGAGACCGCGAGCGCAATGTTCCGAACTTCGACCAGCTGTTCGGCAGTGGATGTTCCGGTGGCGGGCCGGGCCAGGGACTCCAGCTTGCGGGCAAGATAGACCAGGGCCTGGACAGGGTCATCGTGAATGTCGCGGGCTATGCGCTGGCGTTCCTGCAGAACCGCCAGTCGCTGCAATTGCTCCTGAATCCTCAGATAGTCGATGGCCAGGGCGGCCTGGCTGGCAAAGGTGTCCACCAGAGTCAGGTCGGCAGAGGTGAAGGTGGTGGCTCCCGGGGAGCGCGCCAGCAGGATCGTCCCCTCGGTGCGCTGGCGGACTGTCAGCGGCACCACCATCAGCGGTCCGATGTCCACCCCGGCAGTGCGGAACCAGGCCGCCTGGGAGCCGCCCGGCTCGAGCAGCCGGGGACGCCCGCTGCGCATCACCGCGTGCGAGGCGGTGCCGGAGGGAGGCAGCTGCAGATGTTCCAGACGGTGGCCCCCGACGCCGTCAAAGGTGGACACCTCAAGCCGCGCGGAGTCATCAGCGCGGGGCCTGACGATGGCTGCCAGCATGGAGTCGGTCATCTCCCGCGCCACCCTGACGATGGCCTCCAGCAGCGTCGCGGTCGAGCCCCCGGACAGCATTGCCGTGGTGGTCTGGTGGGCGGCTCTCAGCCAGCGCTCGCGCTGCGCGAGTTCGGAGAAGGCCTGAGCGTTCGCGATCGCGACCCCTGCCTGCCCGGCCAGGGTCACCACGAGCCGCTCGTCTGCCTCCGAGAATGTGCCGGCATCGGCCTTGTCGGCCAGGTACAGGTTGCCGAACACCCTGCCCCGCGCTCTCACAGGAGCGCCGAGGAAGCTGCTCATCCGGGGGTGATGGGCTGGGAACCCCACTGATGCTGGGTGGTCCTGAATCCGCTCCAGCCGGATTGGCCTGGGGTCGGAGATGAGCAGGCCAAGAACCCCGCGGCCCTGGGGAAGCTCTCCGATAGCAGCCCTCTCCTCGGAGGTGATGCCGACGGTGAGGAAATCCTTGATGCTTCCGTCCCCCCCCAGCACCCCCAGGGCGCCGTATCGCGCTCCAGTCAGGCGGGTCGCCAAACCCAGGAGCCGCTCCAGAACATTTGGTAGCGACAGGTCGGAGGCGAGCAGCATGCCGGCCTCCACCAGTGCGTCTTCGGGGAGCGCCCTGCCTCCACTGGGCGACTCGACCTCCTCATCCTCATCCTCCGCCGCTTGCCGTGGGATTGCCATCTGCAGCCACCTTAGCGCGATCTTCGGCAAAGGCACGCGCGATCACGCCTCGGCGCTGTCTCCCACTTGTTCAAGGATGCGACCTGCTGCCGCTGTGATGCGGGTCCCGGCCGCGGCGATCTGGGCCACCGCCTGCTCCCCGCCGCCCGCCCAGCTGGCGACATAGCCGAGGCTGTACTCGGAGCTGTCTATCCCCAGCTCATGGCAGACGACGTAGGCGACGCTCTCCGCCTCCAGCTCTGCCAGGGGACGGCTGCCGGCAAAATCTTCGCCGTGCAGGATGGCGTGGGCAAGCTCATGGCACAGGGTCTTGGTCAGCTGAGCGGGGGCCAGGCGGCGGTCGATGCGGATGCGGCGAAGGACGTGGCTGCAGTCACCGTGGCGGTCGCGGCGCAGCTCCAGAAACTCCACTGTGAAGCCCAGGCGACCGGCGAGCCCCAAGAGCCGGTCCAACTCCAGGCGAGGTCGGTGGCCCGCCAGCTCACGCAGCGGCCGGGGAAGTTCCTGCCCGTCGGTTTGCGCCACATCGAAGACCCGCACCACCCGAAAACGAACCACCCTGCATTCATCCTCGTCGGTTGGGTCATGCTTCGAGCTATCCAGGGAGCGGGGGGCGAAGATGGCGATTCCGCGCTCGCCGCGACGGACCTGGCGTCCCAGCAGCTGCCAGGCGCGGTAGCCGGCAACCCAGCTTGCGTCCGGACGTTGGGCGAGGATCAAGACCTGGTTGTGGAAGCTGTAGCGGTGGAAGCGCCCACAGAAGGCAAGCCAGTCGGCCCAACGCTGCCCGCTCGTGAGCTCCTGAATCCCGTCCTTCAAGCGGTCCAGAACCTGAGCTCGGTCGCGGCCGCGCTCGAGAACCTCTGGGGCAGCGTGGTTGGTCGCGACGCTCACACCAGCTTGGTCCCGGCAGAGGGGCGCTTTAGGCCCCGCAAACCAGAGCCGCGCTCCCAGGGCGGCCGCGAAAGAGTGGTTGCTCGGCTCACGTCGGGAACCGATGACGGATGGTCGGCAACCCAGGGCGAAGAGGGCATGGGAGCGCGGCGGAGGGTGGCTAACGCTCGCCTGACGCCGACCCATTTCTATCAGGGACGCGCTGGCGGCAGAGCGGTCCGCAACTTCGCGATGGCGCACTTCGGCCGGCCGCCCGCTACGGCACTCGCGTTCGCGGGAGAGGAAGCGAGATGATGAGTCGGCAACAAGGCCGCCGGCCTGCGACCAGGGGAGGAGCGGCGCACAAGCACGGCAGTCAGGGCCCTTGGCCCGTTTTTGGCAGGAGGTTGAAGATGGCGGAGACGGCTGAGGCATCCCAGGACAGGCTGACGGTCACCGACTCACGGACCGGCAGGAGCTACGAGCTGCCGATCGTAGACGGAGCGATCCGGACCCTTGACCTGCGCCAGATCAAGGTTGATCCCGACGACTTTGGCATGATGGCCTACGACCCCGCCTTCCAGAACACCGCCAGCTGCCGCAGCAAGATCACCTACATCGACGGCGACCTCGGGATTCTGCGATATCGCGGCTATCCGATCGAGGAGCTGGCCGAGTCCAAGAGCTTCCTGGAGATCTCCTACCTGCTGTTGAACGGGGAGCTGCCCACCCCGGCTGCACTGGAGCAGTGGACCGCCGAGATAACCAACCACACCTTCATCCACGAGAGCATCAAGCACTTCATCGACGGGTTCCACCACGACGCACACCCGATGGGGATGCTGGTTTCAGCGGTGGCAGCCCTGTCCACGTTCTACCCGGAAGCCAAGCAGATCCGCGACCCCGCGACCCGCCACCGCCAGATCGTCCGCCTCATTGCCAAGATGCCGACCCTGGCGGCGTTCGCCTACCGCCATGCGATGGGGCTCTACTACGCCTACCCCGACGACGACCTGTCCTACGCCGGCAACTTCCTCAACATGATGTGGCGGGCCACCGAGCTGAAGTACCAGCCCAACCCGGTCTTGGAGAATGCGCTCAACGTCCTGCTGGTCCTCCATGCCGACCATGAGCAGAACTGCTCGACCAGCACCATGCGGCTGGTGGGAAGCTCCGACGCCGACCCCTACACGGCCATGTCCGCCGCCTGCGCCGCCCTCTACGGGCCGCTGCACGGGGGTGCCAACGAGCAGGTCCTGCGGATGCTGCAGGCGATCGGGTCGGTGCAGAACATCCCCGACTACATCCGCCGCGTCAAGGCGGGTGAGTTCCGGCTGATGGGCTTCGGCCATCGCGTCTACAAGAACTTCGACCCCAGGGCTCAGCTGATCAAGAAGGTGGCGGACCAGGTGTTCGAGGTCACCGGGCGCAGCCCCCTGTTGGATATAGCCCTCGAGGTGGAGCGGATCGCGCTGGCGGACGAGTACTTCATCGACCACAAGCTCTACCCCAATGTGGATTTCTACTCGGGGATCATCTACCTGGCGATGGGAATCCCGGTGGAGATGTTCCCGGTCCTTTTCGCCATCGGCCGTACCCCTGGGTGGCTGGCCCACTGGGAGGAGGGGCTGCTGGACCCGGAGCAGAAGATCGGAAGGCCGCGCCAGCTCTACGTGGGCCCCGAGACGCGCCACCTCGACTGACGAGGCAGGGCTGGGGGCGCCATCGCCGCCTCCAGCCCCTCAGTCGATCTCGAAGCGCAGCTGTGAGTGGGCCTGCCGCAGCCGACTTGCAGCGTCCGGCCCGTCGGTGCCTCTGGCGAACAGGAACCCCAGGTAGCGGTCCCCCCCCGGTGGCGGCTCGACCATTCCGCCCAGCGGCACCGATATCTCGAGTGACTCCACCCCGGGCACCGCCAGAGCCCCCTCGCGGCCGCTCACGTCAAGCAGCCGTCCCGCCCTGGGGACAGGCAGCATCATCACCCCGGCTCCGCCTGGCTCCAGCTCCAGCTCTGGCAGCGGGTCGCCGAGCGCATTGAGCAGGACCAGCTCCTCCAGGGTCTGCCCGCCTCGAAAGTGGAGCACCGCTGAGCAGTGGCCCCCTATCGAACGGGATGCCAGGTCGATCACCCGAGGCCGCCCCTGCCCCAGGCGCAGCTCAGCATGGACAGGACCGGTGGTCAGGCTCAGGGTGCCCACCGCCGCGGTCAGGCTGGCGAGCACCGCCCGCTGGGTTTCGGCGGAGAGGACGCTGGGGACGCAGTAGATCGTCTCCTCGAAGTAGGGGCCGTCGAGCGGCTCGGGCTTGTCGTAGATCGCCAGGGGAATGAGCACGCCGTCCTGGATCAGGGCCTCCACAGCCACCTCGGGGCCAGGTACGAACCCCTCGATGAGGAGCGGGCGCTGGCTGCCGGCGGCATCCGGACCACAGCCGGCATCGTCGGCCAAGAGTTGACGGACGCGTTCACCATGGGCAGCCAGGTCGGAGGGTGTGTCCACCCTGACCACTCCCCGGCTGGCCGCCTGGTCGAGCGGCTTCAGCACCGCCGGAAATAGCTCCCAGCGGGGTGGCCGCCGACCATGCCACACCGTCCACTCGGGCTGAGGGACCAAACCCGCCTGCAGCCTTGCCCTAAGCTGAGCCTTGTCCCTGGTTGCGGCCGCGGTTGCGGGAGAATTGCCTGGCAACCCCAGCGCAGCCGCGAGGTGGGCGGCGACCAGGACGCCGGTCTCGTCGACAGCCACCACCGCGGCGATGTCGGCTGGGTCTGACAGCTCACCCAGACCGGCTGAGGCCAGCTCTGGGTGAGTGAAATCCACCACCAACTCCTGGCCCGGGTGCAGGGATCCCAGGGTGGAGGCATCCTCGCTGGCGACCACCACCTCAAGGCCAAGACGGTGGGCAGCACCGAGGAATGCAGCTGCCCGATAGGTCCCGGTTGGTAGCACCACTAGCACGCGACGGCTCATAGCGTCAGACTATCCCCATGGGCCATGCCGAGGAGCAGTCCGCAGCCGAACTTCCAAGGCTCACCGTGACCGACCGCGCCGCTGAGCGGATCCGCGGATTCCGCCAGCGTCAGGGGCACCCCGATGCATGGGTGTCGGTGACCCCGGCGGGACTGGTCGGCGAGCGGCTCAGCTTCACCTTCTCGATCGTTGAGAGCGGGGGGCTGAAGGACGACGAGATCCTGGTGCGCGGGCAGGACGACATCGACTTCGTGGCTCCGAAGTTGATCTCCCGGCACCTGATCGGCGCCAAGGTCGACGCCGACCCTCTCACCGGAGCGCTGGAGCTGGAGACCAGCTACAACCCCGATGCGGACCCCCTGGCCCAGGCGGTTCAGGAGCTTCTCGACCGGGAGATCAACCCGGCAGTGGCCTCTCACGGAGGCTACATCGGGCTGCTGGACGTGGCTGATGGAGTGGCCTACGTCCAGATGGGCGGCGGTTGCCAGGGCTGCGGCCTGGCGGAGGTGACCCTGTCACAGGGAGTCAGGACCACCATCCTGGAACGCTTCCCCGAGCTCCACGATGTGGTCGACACCACCGATCACGCCCAGGGAGCGAACCCCTACTACCAAGCCTCCAAGAAGTAAGGCGGTCCGCTCAGTCGAGCACCTCGCGGTAGACCCCCCTGGTCAGTGCCGCCATCCGGGCGGCCGAGTAGCGTAGCCGGACCCTTTCTGGACCAGCCTCTGAGAGGCGCCGGTAGCGGTCCCCATCCCGCAGGAGGGCGGCGGTCACGCTGGCCAGGGCGGTGGGATTGGCCGGTGCCACCAGCGCTCCGGAGCGGGGCGGATCCAGGATCTCGGGCAGTCCACCCACCCTGGTGCCCACCACCGGGAGACCGGCGCTCATCGCCTCGCAGGCCACCAGCCCGAATGGCTCGGCCCGCGAGGGCACCCAGACGACATCGCACGAGTCGAAAAACCGCTGCCGATCGGTGACCGGGCCGACAAAGTCGACCCGCCCGGCCACCTGCAGCCGCTCCGCCAGGTCCACCAGGGACTGGAGCTCGGGCCCCTGGCCACCGACAACCAAGGACAGCTCTCTGCCGGGAGGCGTCGCCAGCGCCATCAGCGCCAGGTCCACCCCCTTGCTGGGAGTCAGACTGGCCAGCACACCCACCCGTGCGCCCGCAGGACGCGCGCGCAGCCTCGGCCGCAGCGGGTCGATTCCGTTCGGCACAACCCTGACCCGGCCGGCCGGGGTGCCAACCGTCTCCGTGACGAACTCGAAAACCGATTGGGAGACCGCTATCTGCAGCCGTGCCCGCCGACCGATGGCCCGCAGCTCGCGGCGGTGGACGGCCGTACGCACGGGATTGGCGGTGAACCAGGAGTCCAGGTGGTGGGTGTGGACCCAGGGAACCCGGAGCCTGGCACGACGGACCAACCACCCTGCCCGCAGGCCGTGACTGTGGACCAGGTCCGCGTGGTACCGGCGCGCCAGCTGGCGCAGCCTGATCGGCGCCAGCCCCAGGTCACGTCCCGACGAACCCAGGGGAAGGCTGGTCACCTCCAGAGATTGGCAACGGTCCACCAGGTCTCCCGGCGGAGCTGCGACCGCAACCTGCCAGCCGGCAGCCCGCAGCTCGCGGGCCAGGGTGAGGACGTGCTCGGGCCCACCGGTGCGCGAGCTGTCGGCGATGACCAGAAGCACCCGTGGCTGGTAGGGCATGGGCGCATTGTTCCACCTTCAGGCGTCGGCACCGGATACCATCGGTCAGGTCTTGAGTCTCCCGCAGCCCGACCTCGTCCTGGTGGCGGTCGCCTGGCCGTATGCCAGCGGCCCGCGCCACATCGGTCACGTGGCCGGGTTCGGTGTACCCTCCGACGTCTTCGCGCGCTACCACCGCCTCCGAGGCTCCCGGGTGCTGATGGTCAGTGGGACCGACGAGCACGGGACCCCGATCCTGGTCGCGGCCGATCGGGAGGGAGTTGGTCCAAGGGAGATCGCCGATCGCTACAGCCGTGTCATCGCCGAGGACCTGCAGCGCCTCGGGCTCAGTTATGACCTCTTCACCAGGACGACCACCAAGAACCACGAGCAGGTGGTGCAGGACCTCTTCCGCACCCTCTACGAGAAGGGATATCTGATAAGGCGCACCCAGATGGGCGCCTTCTCAAAGAGCACCGGCCGGACACTGCCTGACCGCTACATCGAGGGCACCTGCCCCCACTGCGGATACCCCTCCGCCCGCGGCGACCAGTGCGACAACTGTGGCCGGATGCTGGACCCTCAGGACCTGATCGACCCTCTCTCCAGGATCGATTCCACAACCCCGGTCTTTCGGGAGTCCGAGCACCTCTTCTTGGACCTGCCCGCGTTCGCCGACCAGCTCTCGCAGTGGTTGTCGTCCAAGGACGACTGGCGCAGCAACGTGCGCGCTTTCTCCGCCAACCTGCTGGCTGAGCTGCGTCCCCGGGCCGTGACCCGCGACATCGACTGGGGCATCCGGGTGCCGGTCGAGGGCTTCGATGAGCGCTCTGACAAGCGGATCTATGTCTGGTTCGACGCGGTGATCGGCTACCTCTCCGCGAGCATCGAGTGGGCGCTCCTGCGTGGGGAGCCGGAGGCATGGAGGACCTGGTGGCAGGACCCCAGGGCCAGCCACTTCTACTTCATGGGCAAGGACAACATCGTCTTCCATTCGGTGATCTGGCCCAGCATCCTGATGGGTTACGGCAGTGGTGGCGCCTTCGGCGGGGGGCCGGGGCATCCTCCCCTGGTGCTGCCGGAGAACGTGGTCAGCAGCGAGTTCCTGACCCAGGAGGGGCAGAAGTTCTCCAGCAGCCGCGGCGTGGCCATCGAGGTCCGCGACTTCCTGGAGCGGTACGACCCCGACCCGCTGCGATATCACCTGACCGCCGCTGGACCCGAGACCCAGGACACCGATTTCACCTGGGCCGAGTTCATCAGGCGCAACAACGACGAGCTGGTGGCCACCTGGGGCAACCTGGTGCAGCGGACTCTCACCCTCTGCGCCCGCCACTTCGCAGGAGTGCCAGAGCCAGACCATCTGCAGCCTCTGGACCAGCAGCTGCTGGAGACGGTGGACGGCGGCTTCCAGAAGGTGGGCGAGCTGATAGGCAGCTGCCACTTCAAGGCAGCCCTGGGCGAGACCATGGCGCTGGCGGCCCGCGTGAACCAGTACCTGGGTGAGACCGAGCCCTGGCGCTTGATCAAGAGCGACCGGACCCGGGCCGCCACCGTGCTCTTCACAGCCGTGCAGTGCGTCGCCAACCTTAAGGTGCTCCTCGCCCCCTTCCTGCCCTTCACCTCCCAGCGACTACACGAGATGTTGGGGGAGCAAGGAGTGCTGACGCCGATGCCGGAGCTGGTGGAGTCTCAAGGCGATGGTCAGGACCCCCACCTGGTCCTCACCACCGGTGCTGTCAGCGCCGTCTCCGGCTGGCAGCCCCAGCGCCTGCCGGTGGGACGGCCCCTGGCCCAGCCCGAGGCTCTCTTTCGCAAGCTCGACCCTGCCTTGGCGGAGCAGGAGCTGGCCCGAATGGCGGGCTCTCCTACCTCTCCGGGAGTTGCCTGATCGAGACTCATCTTGACCGTGGGTGGTCAGGCGAACGGATCCCTGTCCGCTTTCGGCAGCGGACCGCATCATCCCTAACCTGAGACCATGAGCCTGGGCGCGGTCACCATCCCACTCGCCGTTGCGGCCGGCGCGGCATCCTTCCTGTCGCCGTGCGTCCTGCCACTGGTGCCGGCCTATCTGGCTTTCCTCTCCTGCGAGGGGGCGGGGGAACCTGGCACAGGCACAGCCAGCGCCGCCACCAGGTGGCGCGTGATGAGAGGCGCGGCTGGATTCGTGATTGGGCTGGGGGCCTTCTGCATCGCCTTTTTCTATGCCCTCGACCGGGTCCTCGAGCCCTGGAGATCCGTTTTGACCCCAGTCCTCGGGGCGCTGGTGATCCTGCTGGGCCTCACCCTGATGGGGGTGATCCGGGTGGGACCTCTGGCGCGGGACCTGCGATTGCTGCCCCATAGGGCTCGCCGCGGGGGCTTCACGGCCGGCCTGCTGTTGGGAGTCGGTTTGGCGGCCGGGTGGTCTCCATGCATCGGACCGGTCCTGGGAGCGGTGCTCACCTCGGGGATCAGCCAGGGGACGACTGTGCGCGGCGTCTACCTGATGGTCGCCTACTGCGTCGGTCTGGGCCTGCCGTTCCTCGTCGCCGCCACCCTCCTGGAGCGGGCGGGGCCACTCCTCTCGTCCTTGGCCCGACACCAACGGGCGATTTCGATAGCGGGCGGGTTGGTGGTGGTCGCCATGGGCGCGCTGGTGACCGTCAACCACTTCACCGTATTCAACGAGTGGCTCTCCACCCACCTTCCCAGCTTCTTCCAGGATCCCTTCGACCTGTGATCCCGTCAACCTTCTCGACCCCAATTGAACCGCCCGGCTTGGAGCCTGTTTGGTGCCTCTGAAGTCACGCGTGGAAAGCACGGTGGACGTCTACTCCGTACTCGGGAGCGATCGCTCAGCGTCCTGGCAGGAGCTGCGCCGCAACTATCGAGCCAGAGCCAGGGAGCTCCACCCCGACGTCCAGATCCACAGGCAGGGTCAGCAACGACTCGACCCGCAGCGCGCGACCAGGCTCTTCTCCCAGCTCCAGGCCGCCTGGGCGCTGGTGGCGACCCCCGAGCTGCGAGCGGAGTACGACCGAGCGGCCAGCTACCGCCCCGCACCGCCGCTGCCCAAGCGCAGGCAGCCGGCCAAGGTGCCAGCCTGGTCCGCCGGACCCCAGGCGGCGGTGCTGCTGCGGGCCGGCCCGGGGGATCTTCACATCGCGATCCCCGGCGGCGCCTGGGACCTGTCACTGGCCGCCTACGCGGCCATGGTGAGCCACGGGCAGGCGCCCGGCCTCCTGATCGGCGACATCCCCCCCCACCGGGAGGTGCGGGAGGCGCTGTCCGGTCTCGCCTTCGTGGAGCGCCACCGGCTCACCACCATGGTCGGATTGATGGAGCCGGCCGAGGAGCGCGAGAGCTCCAGGGACTCCGGGGACGAGACGGGGACCTGGAAGTTAGAGCAGCTGGCCCGGGCGATGTCCCACTGGAGCCGGGCCCAGCCGGCCCGGCGGCGCGAGCTGCCCTACGCGGACGATCTGCTCCTCATGGGCCGACTCTCACTGGCCGGCTACCTGCTAAACCTTCCCCATCCCGCTGGGCTCCATGCGTGCTCCGAGCCACGTCCCCTGACCAGGCTGGAGGCTCAGGAGCGCAGAGGCCAGGCCATCCTCGACCTGAGGCTGCCGACCCCCACCCTGTTGCTGGCAGCGTTCTGGAGCGGGGACGCCGAACTGGTGCGCGAACTCGCCCGGAGCTCGCCCGCCACCGGCAGGATCGCTTCAGCCACAGGCGGCGCCAGCATCACGATGCGTGCTCTGGCCGGCAAGCGTCCCCGAATCGACCATCACGACCCCATATGGGGGTCCGTCCTGGACCGGCCGTCCGCCATACCGGAGTCACTGGCGGAGCTGAGGCACTTCCCGCGAGCGTGGAACTGGCTCACAGAGCGTCGGCGCCTGCCGGAACAGCTGCCCTGGGGACAGCCTCAATCCCTGAGCGGGCGCGACCAGGCCCTGAGCGACGCCGGAGCCAGGCTCAGCACCCGGCTACTGGACCGGGTCCTGCAGGCGGTGACACCCAGCGGACGGCTGGTGGCGCTGCAGGGGCCGAACGTGCGACTGCGACTGCCGGAGCGGCGGGTGGAAGAGCTGGCTGCCCTGCTTCGCGAAGCGGTCGCCGACGAGGTCGAGGCGAGCCTGGGTTGGAGAGTGGAGCCGGCGATTCTCTGAATTCCGGAAGCGCCTGTTCGGCGCCGTTGGTCAACGTGACCAAGCTGGTCCCAAAGTGTCACGGTAATCGCTGGCAGCGACGGCTAGGGTGGGCCAAGCACATGGCAATGCAATGTCGAGCGTGAGCTCCGAGCGGAGCAGAGCCGGTCCCGGTCGAGGGGAGCACTTCCTCACCCACCTGGTGATCGTGCGCCCGTCGGCGCGCGCCTCACTGGCCCTGGTGGTGCTGGCTCTGGTTCTCCTTCCCCTGAGCCGGCTTCCGTTTCCCGGAGCGGTGGCGACCCAGTCCATCTACGCCGCCGGAGTCGCCACCGGGTGCGGGCTGATCGCCATCCTGCTGTTCGAGGAGCAGCTACTGGACAACTCGGACCCCCGGCTGCTGGGGCTGGCCGGGACCTTCCTGGCTCTTATGGCGATCGGGGCGGTGTGGGCCGCCGCCGGTTCGCTCGGAGTGCTGCAGCACACCGCGGTCGGTCAGGTCTCAGGGCGGATCGCATGGCACCTCGCCCTGGGCTTGGGCGTCGGGCTGTCGCTGGCGACCCCGAACCGGTTATGGCGCCAGCCGGAACGGCCGGGGCGCTCGACCGCGCTCGCCTACGCCGGTGTCGTGGGGATGATGGCCGTGATCGTGGCGCTGGCAGCGATCACCGCCGCCGCCTTGAGCGCCACCGGGATCCCCCGGGTGCAGTTGGAGCACCTGACCGGGTCGGGAGCGGTGTTGGGATGGGCTACCTTCGGCGCCTCCACGGCCATGGTCGGAGCGGCCTGGGGGAGATGGCGCCACCTGACCCAGATGCAGCAGTGGGCCCTGCCAACCGCCGGAGCTGCGATGTGCGGGCTGCTCATGACCCAGGCGGGAGGGGGTGCTCTCTCGCTGGGCACCATGCTGGGAAGGATCGAGACCGGTATGGGACTCCTGGTATTCATCCTAGCGCTGGGAGCCAGGCTCCACTCCCAGGACCGGCAACAGCTGATGGTGGAGCTGTCGGAGCGTCGCACCCTGAGGCAACTTGCAAACCCGTCCGAGACGAAGGAGTCGGTGGATCGGGTCGCGCTTCGGCTCTGCCGGGAGCTGGTCCACCTCCGCGGGACCGCGATCGCGCAGGTGATCTCCCTGTCTGGGACCGGGCCAGCCATCCCGTTGGTCAGCTATCCCAGGCCTGCAAGCGGGTTCCCGGCCGTCCCCTACTGCGGCCTTCCCGAGGCTCGCACCACCGACATGCGGGAGCGTGCCCTGGGGGCGCCCTGGATCGAGCGCTGCGCCGAGGCCGCGGGGAGAACCGACGACCCGGCCCTGAAGGAGTACTGGGCAGCATTCATCCGCCTGGGGATACACGCGTTCGCCTACGCGCCCATCCGGCAGGGCAAGCGAGTGCTGGGCGTCCTGGTCACCGGCACCGCGGCGTCCGACGGCGAAGCGGCGACTAGAGCGTTGACCCAGGTTCTGCCCACCCTGGAGGACTTCGCGGCTGTTGCCGCCAGCAGGTTGGGAGCCCTTCTGATCTCGACCTCCAGCTCGGCGGAGGGGGCTGCGGTGGTGTTGCGCCACCTGAACGAGGGGACCCACCACCCCGTGTTCCAACCGATCGTGGACATGCTCACGGGAAGGATCCACGGTTACGAGGCCCTCACCCGCTTCGATGGTGGGCTGCCACCGGACCGGGTATTCGGGATAGCCAAGGAGCACGGGCTGCTCGCGAAACTCGAGCTGGCGACCCTGGATCGGGCGGTTCGAGATGGGGACCAGCTGCTGACCAAAGGGCAGTACCTGTCGGTCAACATGTCCCCCGAGGTCCTGGTCGAGCACCAGGACCTCCTGGCCGAGCGTCTTGGTCAGTGGCGGCACGGCGCCGTCATCGAGGTGACCGAGCACGACGCCATCGCCGACTACTCGACGGTCCGCTCCGCCATAGCCAGGCTCGGGCCTTCCACCAAGTTGTCGGTCGATGATGCCGGCGCGGGCTACGCCAGCCTGCGGCACATCCTCGAGTTGCGGCCCGACTATGTGAAGTTGGACATCTACCTGGTGCAGGCGATGCTGATCGACCAAGCCCACGAGGCGATGGTTGCCGGGATCCAGCACTTCGCGGAGAGCAGCGGCTGCGCCTTGGTGGCAGAGGGCGTGGAGACCGAGGCCGAGCGCCGTCACCTGCTCTCCTTGGGCATCCGGATGGGACAGGGGTACCTCTTCGCTCGGCCCAAGCCGCTCTCGGAGCTCCGTCGCAGGAACAAGCTGGAAGTGGCGGCGCTGTAGCGGACGGCGCCGACGGCCCAAGGGCCCGGGTCTTCACGCTGGAGGAGCTCCACCAGGCGACCCGCCGATCCCCAGCGCAATCCCGCAACTGTATTTAGCCTTGGCATAACCATTCGCATCAGGCTATGTTATTATTTAATGCAACAGTTTCGAGCCAACTAACAATATGAGGTGACGGCCCGCATGTCCCAAGTTCAACCTTCGATCCAGCTCTCCCAGCGGGCCCGGCTCGCCATCGTGGGGGCTGTCATGCTGGGCCTGTTCCTGAGCGCCCTCGACCAGACCGTGGTGGGGACCGCCCTGCCCACGATCGTGACCGACCTGGGTGGCAACAGCCTCTATGTCTGGGTTGTGACCGCCTACCTGGTAACCAGCACCGTCACCATCCCGATCTACGGCAAGCTCTCGGACATCTTCGGCCGGAAGATCATGCTGATCATCGGGATCTGCTTGTTCCTGGTCGGCTCCGCACTCTCCGGGCTCTCCCAGAACATGGCCGAGCTGATCTTCTTCCGGGGCCTGCAGGGGCTGGGGGCGGGAGCCCTGTTCCCGATCTCGCTGGCCATCATCGGCGACCTCTTCACCCCCCGTGAGCGGGGCAAGTATCAGGGGTTCTTCGGAGCGGTCTTCGGGCTGGCGTTCCTGGTGGGACCGTTCCTGGGTGGGTTCATCACCGACAACATCAGCTGGCACTGGGTCTTCTACGTCAATATCCCGATTGGGATTGTGGCCCTGGTGGTCATCTCCTCGATCCTTCCCAATCACCGCAGCGAGGGGCCCAGGCCATCGATCGACTATCTGGGGACGCTGGTGTTCACGGCCGCCGTCATTCCATTGCTCATCGGGCTGACCGAGAAGGGTCTCACCACCACCTCCGGGCAGCCCATCGGCTGGCTGGACTGGCGGGTAGGCGGCCTGCTGGCCCTGGCGGCCGTGCTGGGGGGCGTCTTCGTCTTTGTGGAGAGCCGGGTGGCGGAACCAATCGTTCCCCTGTCTCTCTTCAGGGTGCGGACCTACGCGGCCTCCCAGGTCGCCATGTTCCTGCTCTCATTCGGCTTCTTCATCGGAGTGATCTTCCTGCCCCGCTACTTCCAGGCGGTGCGAGACATCAGTGCGACGGCCTCCGGCTACATGCTCTGGCCGCTGCTGCTGGGCCTGATGGGCACCAGCGTGCTGGCGGGCCTGGTGATCAGCCGGACCGGTCGCTACAAGATGCTCCTGGTGGGTGCCATGGTGGTGTCCACCATTGGGATGCTGCTGATGACCCAACTTTCCGCCACCGTCGGCGACTGGAGCCTCTGGGCTTGGATGTTCGTGATGGGAGTGGGTATCGGCCCCTCGATGTCGGGCTACACGGTGGTGGTGCAGAACGCGGTGCCGCAGAGCGCGATCGGGGTTGCCACCAGCAACCTGACCTTCTTCCGACAGGTGGGCGGCTCGGTGGGGCTGGCGGTGGCTGGCACCTACCTCGGCTCCACCTTCACCAGCCAGCTGCCCAAGAATCTGGCACGGGCAGGGGTGCCCAAGCCGCTCATCCAGCACTTCAAGGCTGGCAGCGAGGCCAGCCTGACCGGAGTGGGCAACCTCTCCAGGCAACTGGCGCACGTGTTGCCACCCGCGGTCCAACACTTCATCCCCGGCATCATCTACGCGATTCATGAAAGCCTCGCCCAAGCTATCGGGGGCAGCTTCTGGCTGGCAGTGGTCGCGACCGGCCTGGCGGTCCTGGCCGCGCTCTACATGAAGGAGGTGCCTCTGCGGACTTCCCTGGGCCCCAAGACGCTTACTCCCCAGGCCGAAACCGCGCCGGAGGCTGAGCCGGAGCTGGTGGTCACCCCATGACCGAGACCGACGCCAAGGTGACCACGGCGCCAGTACCCGAGCGGACCGAGCTCTTGAGCCACGCGCTCGCGGCCCTCGACCGGGTTGCCTCGCAACACTGGCGCAAAGGGCCGGGAGCCTCGTTCGCCCGCAAGGACCTCTCCTTCGGTCAGATGCATGTGATCATGCTGCTGCATGAGCTGGGACCTATGACGGTCGGCCAGCTTGCCGAGATGCTGGCGGTGAGCATGCCATCGGTCAGCTCCATGCTGGATCGTTTGGAGGAGCACTCCCTGGTGGAGCGCCGGCGCGACGAGTCCGACCGCCGGCTGGTCCACGCCCAGCTCGCCGCCCGGGGCAGGGCGGAGGCCGAGGAGGCCGCTGGATTCCGCCGGGGAGCGATCGAGAGAGTCCTGCAGAGGTTCTCCGACCCGGAGCTGGAGGCGTTGCTGACCGTGGTCGGCGCGGTGGAGCGGACGATCAGCTGTCTGGATCGGGCCGAGTAAGGAGTCCTGGGCGCGCGGTCGCGAGGCGGTTGCCACCCCGGCGCTTCATGGCGTACATGGCGGCGTCCGCCGCCGAGAGCAGCTGGGTGAGTGTCCGGCCGTGGTCGGGATACCGGGCCAGGCCCGCCGAGGCTGTCACCCTCTGCAGGGCGCACGCCTCGGGCAGGGCGATGCGCCCGAGCCGCCGCCGCAGGTCACGCCAGACCCTCCTGGGGCCCTCCAGGCCAGCTTGGTGGAGCAGCAGCACGAACTCCTCGCCGCCATAGCGGACCGCGACATCGTCGGCCCGGATCGATTCGTGGATCGCCCGTCCCACCGCCCGCAGCACGGAGTCCCCGGTGCCATGGCCGACCGAGTCGTTGACCAGCTTGAACTTGTCGAGGTCGAGCATCACCAGGGCCAGGCCGTGCTGCTCGCGCTCCGCCAGCGCCAGCTCGCGGCGACCGGAGTCGCGCAGCCAGCGGCTGTTGCGCAGGCCGGTCAGCGAGTCGGTGATGGCGTTCTCGGCCAGCTCCGAATAGAGCTGAGCGTTGTGCCAAGCGGCCGCCAGCATGTGTCCGACCAGACTGGCGGTGGTGAGCTCGGCAGGGCTGAAGGCCCCGGTGCGGAAGCGCACCAGGGTCAGGATGCCAAGGCGACGGTCCGCGGCAACCAGCGGCACCAGCAGCATCGACTCATCGTCCGCGGCGGTCCCCGGCAGGTGCCCGGCTGCGGGGTGGGCGTCAGCGTCGTTGACCAGCTGCGGGGTCCCGAGATCCAGGGCCCATCCGGTGATCCCGGTCCCAATTGGGAAGGTGTGCCCCATCACCCCAACGACGTATGTCGGCTCGGAACTGGAACGGGCAAGCAGGGGGCGGAAGCGGAGGGCGTCCCAGTCGGCCCGGTAGATCGCCAGGCCATCGTAGGGGACCAACCGAGCCAGGTGGTCGGCGGCCAGCTCCAGGATCACGTCCGGCTGGTACTCCGCCTGCAGGGAGCGGGCCGCCTGGCCCAGCTCCTCGGTGACGTCGACATGGGAAGCAAGGTGGACGAGCGGACCGCCTGTGCCTTCTGCTGGTGCCAGTGTGGGACAGGTAGAGGGTTCGCCCGCGGGATCGAGACTGTCTATGTCCAGCAGCACCCGGGGTCGGACCGGCTCGACGGCCCGGGGGCCCTCAACTTCCACCGGACGCCCCAGCAAGGAGCCCGAGCCGTAGCGGATGCCGAGGTCCATCAGAGCTGCCAGCTCCGGCTCACTGGAGATGTCGCCGGCGACGAGCCGGCTGCCAATCGCCGCCGCGAACCCGGTCAATCCCCGAATGACGGCGGCGTAAGCCTCACCGCGGGCAAGACCGTGGACCAGGCTGGCGTCGAGATGGAGGATGTCCGGCAGTACCCTGGCGATGCTGGCGATGGGCGTCCGGCTCTCGCCTAGGTCGAGAAATGCCACCTTGAAACCATGGAGTCGCAGGTCGAAGACCAGATCCGCGGTTGGGACCACGTCGGTGACGTCTTCGGACTCGTTCAGCTGCCAGATGATCCTGGTGGCGGGAATGTCGGCCTGCCGCGCCGCTCTCGCCAGGATTCCGGCGACCCCGCGACGTTGGCGGCGGTACCCCACCAGATCGATGAACACCGCGCTGGGACGGATCTGCTTGGCGGCTTCGAACTGGGCATGCATGAGCGCGTCATCCAAGGGCTCGAGCAGATCGGAGCTGGCGGCGGCGCGCCAGAAGTCGCCGGGAGATGGCACCGCATCCAGGCGAGGCGGTCGCCAGCGCAGCTGGTAGCCTAGCAGCGCCCGATCCACAAGGCGCCAGATCGGCTCCGCGGTGACCCTCATGGCCCCCGGCTCGATGAGCTCCCGCACCACCACCGCGGCCGAGGGGCTCAGCGCAGCGGTGACGCCCGGCTCGACATCCTCGGGCTGCCCAGGGGACGACCAGCTGGTCGGGTTGGCCTCATCCAAATATTCGTTCACCACAATGGCCACCTGGAGATTTTGCGATGAACCTCACCGCCTTAGGAACACGATCGAGTGACAGCTCTGTGCCCTAGTGCTTCACTCGAAACCAGCCTTCGGCGGCAGCCCCGGCCACACCAGGGTCAGCTCCGAGAACATCAGGTGGGCTGTCCACGCCGGCGCCAGCGACCCCGAGCGGGATCGCAGCAGGCTGGTCACCAACCCGAGCAGGAGACCACCGGCCACCGTGGTCGGATTTCCGGAAGCGATCTGGACCGCCAGGTAGCCGGCTACCTCGGAGCCGACCCGGAGCCGCTTCCGATCGTCACCCACCAGCACCCCCTCCCGCCAGAAGAGCTCCTCGCCGATCGAGGCCGGTACCACCAGGATGGCTCTGAGCGGCCGCGGGCAAGACCCGGTGCAGGAGTGGACCTGTTGCAGCCATCGCCGCCCGCTGGGGTGTCTTCCCAGCAGAAGGGCAGCCGCGATGGTCACCAGGTACGCTCCCAGCCCCGCTCCGGCTCCGGAAGCGATCCAACCGGCTCCGACTCGGGCTGCGCGCGGGTGCCCCCCCTCAGCGGTCGCCATCCCGGATCCAACCAGAGCAGGGGTCATCAAAATCCAGAACAGCCTCGGGTGCCGAAAGCTGACCCTGAGTGCTCCAGCTTGGAGCAGCGCCCAACTCAGCAGACGGAGCCTGCGGGGCATCTCAGCTACGTCTCAGCAGACGGTCCAGGACGGCAGCGCCGGCCACCGCGGTCGTGCGCGCAGCGTCTAGGGCCGCGTGCTCGAACGATATTGAGGGGTGGGCCGGAGACGCTGCGCGCAGCGGTCCAAAGACCTCTGCCCGCAGAGGCCCGGGGAGCTCCCTGCGCAGCACCTGGCGTGAGCGCTCCAGGATCCTGTCGTGACGTCTGGACTCCGCCTTCAGATCGCGGGAGCGAGGGCGCATCCGCAGAGCCGCCATGGCCAGCCGCGCCGGGGACACCCCGCGGCAGCCACGGATCAGCAACGACTGAGCCCAGTCGCGCTCGAGCTCGGACCGGTTGGCGAGGTAATTCAGGCGGACTCTTGTGCGTGGGTCGCGAGCCAGCATCGCCCAGCTCGCGTACCACGGGGCGCTGGCGTTAGAGCCACTGAACAGATCCCCCAGGGCCTCCCAGGCCGCCCCTGACAGCCGCAGCGGGCCCGCGCTGGTGAGGCCGGCCCGCCGCGCCGCCGGTTCGACATCGGGGACGGTGACGTGGGCGCCGTCGGTCCGCCGGCGCGCCGCCGCCAGGGCGGCCAGGCCGGCCGCCAGATCCGGAACCAGGCCGGGAGGCTTGGTGAACCCATAAACGGAGCGCGGCAGGAACTCCCGCCATCCCTCGCCCGGCTGTAGCCGGCCGATCCAGGCCACCTCCCTAACCAGCTCGTAGGTGTCGTCCAGCACCCGCACTGCCAGCGAGGCCCTGGGGAAGGCCCGCCCGGCAAGGCCCGGGTGTTCGCGGATGAGAAACCGTCCCAGACGATCCTGGGTGACCTGCACGGGAAGGAGAAGGGGGGTCTCCAGGGGTCCGTCTGGGACCGCCAGGACGGCGGGCACTTTGTCCTGGAGCATCTGCCGACCCCTCAGATCCAATGAGCCCAGGGGTGTGCTGTTGCCCTGTGCGGCCGGCGCCCTCCTGGGAGCGCGGGGGGCAGAGTCTCCCCATTCCCCGACGCGGTACAAAGAGAGCCCGTCCAGGCTGAACAAGCCCACCTCGACCACTCGCACGCGAATCAAGATCCGGTGCCAGTATTCCCGGTAGAGACGGCGCCAGTGGGAATCGACCGTCGACTCATAAAAGCGAGGCCGGGCGCCGGCCGGTCCTCCCATCAGTTCGAACAACGCGGTCAGGTTGGCGGTGCCGTCTCCCTCCACAACCTCAGCCTCACCGCGCAGCAGAACCGACCGGCCGCTCCCATCGTGGCGCAGCAGCGCCACCCGGGGATGAAGTCTGATGTTGCGGACCTTGGCCTGGAAGCCGACGGTGGTGGACGTCCAAATCTCCCCGGCTGCGGGGAGCAGGCGGGCCCCGGTCGCCGCCAGCGAGGGTACGCCCCAGGGGTTCAGGGTGGCCAGATCCCATTGCAGGAAGCGGTCGAGGGCCGCCAGCTCTTGGATATCGGCGAGATCGGCCCTGCGCATCTCTCCTACCGTACGGGATATCCTCGGTGCGCCACATGGACATGTTCGCAGCCGGCAATGCCTGAGGTCCGCCATCGGATCGTGATCCCGGTGTCGCCGGAGACCGCCTGGGACTTCATCGCCGATGTTCGCAACGCCCCATCCTGGATGTTCGGGGTCAAGGAGATCAGCGGTTCAGTGACACCACCTCTACGGGAGGGAGACAGACTTCACATCCGCCTGGTGGCAGGCGGGAAGTTCGCCGACAGCCAGTGGGTCATCGGAGACTGCGAGCGCCCTTCCCTGCTCAGCAGCCATGGCCATGCCATGGGCGCGACCGCTGAGCTCAGGATCGAGTGCGCTGCGGTCGGCGAGGGTGCGACCGAGGTCACCCAAGAGCTCACGTACCATCTGCCTGGCGGGACCCTGGGGTACCTGGCCGGACGCTTCGGCGTGAGCGGGATCCTGGAGATGCAGGCGCGCCGGTCCCTGCAGGCGCTGTTCAACCTGCTTGTGCCCAGCTCCGATCGCCAGAGCTGGCGGGCTCACGAAAGGGATGCGGAGGCTGGCGAAGCCGGCCCAGGTTGACACAGCTGGGAGAGATGCCCGATGGGTGGACCGCGCACTTCGATCGGCCTCGATTCGAAGATGACGCAATGGTCGCCGGCTCAGCGGGGCTGGGGCTGGCGCCAGGCAGGCCAAGAGAGATCAGGGTAATACCGCTGCGGACCGTGTACGGGGTGACCGTGGGCCCCGGCCCAGCTCGCCTGCCAGGGGTGGTCGACGCTATACGAAAGATCCCCGACATAGGCGCGGTGCGGCTCAGCCCGGTCGGCGGCACCATAGGCCCCGGAGGACCTGACTGGCTCCATCTGCTGATGGTGGCGAGTCTGCCCCAGCCCCTCACGCGACCCCTGGATGTACTGCTGGCCGCAGCTTTGGGAACCCTTGAGCGCCGGCTCATCCGCCACCGCCTGGAGCTGACTCCGGGAAAGGTGACGGGGGCATGGTGCCCGGGTTTCAGCGACCTCTCGGTTGGGGGCAAAAAGCTGGTCGGAGTGGGCTTCAAATTGACCCGGGAAGTTGCCCTGATGAGAGCGGTCGTGGGCCTGCGGATGCCTCCTCCCGCTCATCTTCTTGCCCTGGATATCAGCCACCGCACCTTCGGCCCGGGGATCGCCGGCGACCGCCTCACCTGGCTGGGCGACCTGGTCGGGATGCCGGGCCTAACTCAGGAGGAGGCGATCCCGCTCTTCGCTGGTGAGGAAGACCCGCGGCCTGAGAAGATCTTGGAGTGAAGCCTTCCCCACCCCTGCGGCTGGTGACCGACCCGGCCGCGGTTCTGCACCAGCGGTCGCGGCCGGTCCGAATCTTCGACGCCAACCTGCGGCGGCTGGTCGACGAGATGTATGTGCGCTGTGAGGAGTGGAGCGGGGTGGGGCTGGCGGGGCCTCAGGTCGGGCTCAATCTCCAGCTCGCGGTGATCGTCTACGAGGACCGCAAGTTCGTCATATGCAACCCCGAGCTGCTGTCGGCCTCGGGCGAGGTGGACGCGGTCGAGGGCTGCCTCTCACTGCCTGGACGAGCGGGCATGATTCGCCGCTACCAACAGGTGACGGTGCGCTACCGCAACGTCCACGGCCGGGGCGTGGTGCGCTCTTTCGAGGGCTGGCTGGCGCGCATCGTCCAGCACGAGTCAGACCACCTGCTGGGCATGCTGTGTCCCGAGCGGCTGGCACCAGGCGCCACCTTCCAGGAGGTGGTGGACGACGAGGAGGCCGAGGAGTCAGAAGCGCGCTGAGCCCGGCTGGAGCCGGGATGAGCCCAGTTCGGCTCATCCCGGCTCCTTCGCTCAGGCTGCCTCGTTGACCTCGGCGTCGATCGAGATCTTGATCTCGTCACCGACCAGGACGCCACCCGTCTCCAGGGCGACGTTCCATGTGAGTCCGAAATCCTGCCGGCTGATCTTGGTGGTCGCCTCGAAGCCTCCCGCCTTGACCCCGTAGGGGCTGGTCTCGAACCCAAGGAGGGTGACGTCGAGACTGACGGGGCGGGTCACGTCCTTGATCGTGAGGTCACCCTCCACCTGGTAGCGCTCGCCCCCAAGGGACGCTACGCGACGGCTCTGGAAGACGATCTCGGGGTACTTCTCGGCATCGAGGAAGTCGGCGGACACCAGGTGCCCATTGCGCTGGGGCTCGCGAGTGTCGATACTGGCAGCCTTGATCACAGCTCGCACCGAGCTCTTGGTGAGGTCATCGGGGTCGATATCGATGTCCACTGAGAAGTCCTTGAAGTTCCCCTTGACGGTGCTGATCATCATGTGGCGCACCGAGAACTCCACCGCCGAGTGGGCCATGTCCAGTTTCCAAGCCATCTCTTGCCTCCTATTTCGCTCGCCAAGACTCCGCGGGAGTCATAATTGCTCGTACAATTAAATTCTATCACTTAGGTACTTGCTTGTGCAATCACAATCTGCGACCGAGACCGCGGCTGGCCTGAGCCCCGATGTCCTGGCGACATGGCACGCGTTCCTGCGCGCCCACACCCTGGTCGCAAGGGCGCTGGAGCGAGAGCTGCTGACCAGCCAGCGCCTGCCTCTGGCCGAGTATGACGTGCTGGTGCAGCTGAGCGAGGCGCCAGAAGGGAGGCTGCGGATGGCTCAGCTGGCTGATCGGGTGCTGCTGAGCCGCAGCGGACTCACCCGTCTGATTGAGAGGCTGGAGGCTGGGGGGCTGGTCCGGCGCGAGGTCTGCCCCAGCGACGCCCGAGGAGCCTTCGCGGTGCTGACAGAGGACGGCATGGCGCGCCTTGAGGTGGCAGCCCACGATCACCTGCGCTCGGTGCAGGCGCATTTCGGAGATGCCCTAGACTCAGAGCTGATGGACCAGCTTCGCTGCGCTCTGGAACAGGTGGCGGCCGCCAACATGGGCGAGTCGGCCGGGGGCTGCGCGGCGGTGCCGGAAGTCAACGTGGCCCAGGAGGATGGGCTTGACTGACCAAGAGGGTGCGAGGTGCCCCTTCCCCGGCGTGGCTGACGACTCAGGTCGCCCCCAACCAGCCGACCAGTGTCCGGTGCCACACGACTTGGCCTCGGCCGGCTGGGACATGGAAGCACACATCGAAGCCATGAGGAGAGCCAAGGAGGGTGCGCAGCGCAGCCATCTGGCCCCCGAACGAGCCCAGGAGATGGCGCTCCGGGCCGCCGAGCAGCGCGCCCAGCGCAAGGGCGTTGACGAGATCCGCAGCGAGTTCATACAGAGCCTGGGCAAGAAGCTTGGCTACGGGCACCCCCTCAGCGACCGGGGCAACCTGCCCCAGTTCACATGGACGCCGGAGGCTGAGCAGAGGCTGGCCGAGGTGCCCGAGTTCTGCCGTGAGCTGACGCGTTGGCGGGTCGAATGGACCGCCCACAAGCACGCACTGGGGACCACCATCACCCCCGAAATCATGGAGGTGAAATACCAGATGTGGGGCGAGGTCTCCCATCGAATTCAGGACCGCCATCGCGACGGGCTGCCCTGGACAGATGCCGCGCTCAGGCGCTTCGAACGGGTCCCGGACTTCGTCAAGGGCCAGGTTCTGGAGGCGGTCGAGGGCAACGCCCGCCAGTACGGGGCGGAAGTCATCGACGACGAGGTGGTCGACAGGGTCATCCAGCGCTGGTCCACGACTGGCGACTTTCACGAGGGCCTCTACGGCTTCCGTTGATGGTTGGAGGTTGGTAGCAGCTACCACATCGCTCATGAATGTTTGGAGTAGCTCTTGTAATTGAGCTGATGGATACGCTGTTGTCGATGAAGAAGGCTTCCGCCCTGCTCGGAGTGCATCCGCAGACGTTGCGGGCATGGGACCGCAGTGGCGTCCTCGTGCCGGTGCGGATGCCGAGCGGCCAGCGCCGCTACCGGCTTTCGGACCTCGAGGCGCTCATTGGCAGAGGCTCCGACGCCGGGTGAACCTGCGGGATCTACGCCCGGGTGAGCACCAAGAAGCAGGAGGAGATGGACACCCTGGCCCGCCAACAGGAGCGCCTGGTCGCCTACGCCACCGCCAATGGCTACAAAGTGGGCCTGAGCGCGAGCGACGCGTTGCTTCGGGTCTCAACCCTAAGCGCGCGCACGAATAGGGCAGAGGAAGGGGCGGGCATCTGAGATCAGACGCGGTCGGCCCGAGACCGGCGGCGGGGAGGTGGGCTTGAAGGTGCGTCCACGATCTCCATGGTCAGCTGCTGGAGGTCAGCGAGGAGCCTCCTGAGGCGCTTGGCGCTCTCGAACAGCGGTCGGTACTCGGCGACCTCCTCGGGGGTGAGCAGACGGGTGACTGTCTTGTTGTCGACCTTGCGAGTCCAGCGTGCGTAGGGACCGTGGAGCTTGGGTGGGTCGTGGTGACATGCGCAACTGGGCTTGCCGCAGCGCTGGGACTCCACGACCAGTGAGCCTGGAAGGGCAAAGTCCGCCTCGCCGAGTTCTTTGACGAGCCGCGCTTTGGCCGTTCGTTGCGCCTTGGTCGGTCTCACCGGAGGCATCTCCTCATGGTCACTCATGCTACCCTCCGTGCTGTCCGGCGTATACTACGCCGGACAGCAGCACCCGGAGCTGGGCAGAGGTATGCAGGCACTGGACAAACGAGTGCTCGACGCCGCCTGGGCCGCCTTCTCGGCCCGGTTGCCTCCCCTTCCCCAAGACCGCCATCCCCTGCACTGTCACCGGCCCCGGATTCCCGACCGGGACTGCTTCGAGGCCATCGTCTTCCGTCTGGTCACCGGCTGCTCCTGGTCCACCACCGGGCGTCTCGGCAAAGGCAGTGCCACCACCTTGCGTTCCCGGCGAGATCTCTGGCTCCAGCACGGCCTCTTCGATGCTGTCTTCGAAGAAGCGCTGCGCGGCTACGACCGGATCATCGGCCTCGACTTCTCCGAGGTCGCCATCGACGGCAGCTTGCAGAAGGCCCCTTGTGGTGGCGAGGGAACCGGCCCCAATCCCACCGACCGCGGCAAGGCTGGCTGGAAATGGTCAATCGCCACCGAACACAACGGGGTCCCCGTCGGCTGGGCAATCGATGCCGCCAACCGCAACGATTGCCTCCTGCTCCCGCCCACCCTCGACGCCGTAGCCCAACGCGGCCTCCTCTTCGATATCGAGACTCTCCATCTCGACCGTGGCTATGACGACCAGATAGTGCGCGCGGTGTGCGCTGCCCACGGCCTCACCGACGTGGTCATCTCTCTGAAGCGCAAGAAGGGGCAAGCCAAGGCCAGAAAGCTCCTCCCCATGGGCGAGCGCTGGCCGGTGGAACGCACCAACTCCTGGTTCACCAACTTCGGCCAGCTGCGCCGCAGCACTGACCGCCGCACCCTCCATCGCCTGGCCATGTTGGCCGGCGCGGCCACCCTCATCCTGGTGGTCAAGCTCTTCCTATGGGCGGATCGCTGGAACCGCTGACCCAGCCCTTGACGACTATCCACCGATCCCCTCAAGTCTGGCTTCAGGTCCGCCTTGACAGCCGCTCTTCGCCTCCAGTGGCCCCGCCACTGCCGACCATCACCTCCAGCACGTCGCCGCCGCGACACCGCGCCTCCATCCTCCCGCGACCCGCTCCCACTGACCACCCTTCCTCTGCCCTATTCGTGCGTGCTCTAAGCGATGGGATACCCCTGCGCTTCGACGCCGGGGGAGCCATCGCCAAGTGGCATCGCCTGCGCCGGAAGATCTCCCACCTGGAGAGGTTGCGCGGCGAGTGGGGACCATATCCCCTGGATGCCAAGCTGACCATCCTGCACGCTCACCACCAGGCCCTCTTAGCCCGCCACGCCAGCTGGGACATGGGATCGCCTGGTCGGCCGCGCGCTGGGCTGTAGACCAGGCCATCTGCGTGGGTGCCAGCGTCATCTATGTGGAGGAGCTGGCCACCCTGGAGCCGGCCCTGGGCCGCAAGGTCAATGCCCGCATCTCAGCTTCCGTTCGCGGCCAGTTCCAGGACGCCCTGCGCCACCTCGGCGCCAAGGCCGGCTGCGCGGTGGTCACCGTCCCTGCGCGGGGCACCTCAGCCATCTGCCCGCGGTGCGGGCGCCGGCTGCGGCACTACACCTCCCCTGAGCGACTGCGCAGTGGCTATCACTGGGCCGGCTGCGGCACTACACCTCCCCTGAGCGACTGCGCAGTGGCTATCACTGGGCCCACTGCTCGCATTGCGGACTCTCCGCGGACCGGGACCATGCCGCCGCGCAGCGCATCTGCGCTCGGGGCCTCAGCTCCCAGCCGGCTGTCCACCAGGATCGCCGGACCGGGCATCTGGCGATCCACCAAGCCCACGACTCCCAGGTGGCGCGCTGCCTGCGCCGCCGGTCCCAGCTAGGCCCAACGACCAGACCACACGCCCACCCGGTGCCCTTGCGACGCCGGGTCCTCTCCCCGCCCGCGGCAGCCGCGGTCAACGGTCAGCGTCCGGAGGGGGGTGCTCCCCAGGTCGGTGTCATCTCGGCACCCGGCCAGGACACCAATGCGCAACCCTGCTCGACCCCACCTGGGCACCGTCCCAGATGGGTGTCCCTCAGGCGCGGCTTCCACCGCGACGTCCATGCCACCACGGTCGTCCCTCGTGACGACTTCGGTCCCAAGGCGCTCGGCTACGCCCCGCTTAGAGTCGCTTAGAGTTGCGGAGACGCTACCCAGCGGCATGGTGGAAGGTGGCCGGCGGCCGCTCCCGGTGGCTGCTGTGTACGCCGATAAGGAGCGGGACGTCAAGCTGGACAGATCAGCGTCGACCGTGGAGGTCTCCAACTCGCGGTCGGGGGAGGGCTCGTCATCTCTCCTGGATGACCCCTGGCGTACGGCGCGGCGATCCGGATGGATCAGCACCCACGGTGCGTCAGGTCTGGTCGCGAGAGGTGGGTGAATCTCTGGAAACGCGTTCGAGGCGAGGCATGAGGGCAGGGAGCAAGGGATGGGGTAGAGGCGGGGCGGAGGAGTAGGGTGCCACAGGACGGAGCGGAGAAACGAATGGAGAGGACCCCGCGTTGCAGACAGGAACGGGCCTGCGAAGCGGTCGGGGCCCTGCCTCAGGGGATACCCGCAACAGGAGCGTCGTCATTGACCTACCTGGGTAGTCGCGTGGCCCTTGTGGTCGGCTTGGGGACGATCACGCTCCTTGCGAGTTCCTGTGCGCTGCCAGGGAGCGGAGGGAAGCATTCGGGGTCCACCAACCAGACATCACTGATCGCCTGGCCGGGCCCCTGCAGAGGCCTTGCCATGCCCCAGACGGTAACGGTCCAGCGCGAGCCCACGAGTGATGCCCGCGCCACGGGCTTTCCTCTGAAGAACCTGTCGCCTTTCAAGCGCAGCATCCGTGATCCGCTTCTAACCGAACACCTAATGGCCTCTGCGTGCAGCACTCCACCCGTGAGTTGCAACTTCATCACGACTCTCCAGTCCACCGTGCTGAACGGCTACATCATCACCTTCTTCCATGAACAACGGCGTGTCGCGACGCTGGTCGGCACCCCATCCTTGCCCTGTGGGACCTTGTTCTTAATCAAGGGAAGCAACGGACCAGGCTCATCAGAGGAAGGAGCTCCATTCATCGTGAGCTACCCCGGCTGGATCGACCTCCACGGCCATGCCTGGAGCTTCTTCGCAGACCTGGCCGCTGCGCTGAAGGTGCCGCTCGCGTCGCTGACGTCTTAGGTGGCCATCGCTGCCTGAGGTCTGCTCTCCACTGTCCGATAACCCCCACTTGGGGGTATCCATCTAGCCGGACGAGACGCTGGAAGACACCAAGATGTGGGGCTAAGGAGTCCATACCAACCACAACATACAGTGCGTACTCCGCTTAAATGGATACCTCCAAACCCCCACTTATCGGACACTCTTGGGCTACCATCCAAGGGTGCCCAGGAGACCCCGGCGACTGTCGGAGGCGGCCCTGGACCCCCTCGCCCGGGGGATCGCCGAGGCAGCGGGGCAGTGGCGGCGGCGGCCTTCGCGCCCTACACCGCAGGGGTCAGGGACCGGCACAAGGCCAAGCGCAACCTGGCCAACTGCTCGACCGTCGGCGATAGTGAGCCGGCGGCATCCCTCGCAGGCGGCGCGCCGGACGGCTCCGCAGGGTCAGCGTTCGGGGGATGGACGCTCTCGCCGCCGGCGCGACAGATGCTGTTGGAGCTCTGGGAGTGCCCACCCGGCCTGGCGGCAGATGGAGGCCAGCGTGCCGGGTGCGAGTTCAGTGTGGAGAGGGACGATCACGGTCCTACCGCTGTCCGGGTGGCGGAGTTTGAGGTGGCTGCCACGCTGGCCGCGCCGTTCAAACCCGGCCCTCTCCAGCGCCGCCATCAGAGAGCGGCCGGACACCACTGGGGAACTGGGGCTCACGCCGGGACGCGGACCTCTATCTGGGTGACCAGCGGGGGATCCGTCGGCGGAGCCGCCGGGACGTCCTCAAAGTACAGCTCGAGCGCCTCTTTGAGGTTGGCGAGGGCCTTCTCCACGGTCCTGCCCTGGCTGGCGACCTCAACCTCCAGGCAACGAGCCACGTACCAGTCGCCCTCACTGGTCACGGCGGCGGTCAGCAGGCGAGCTACGGTCGGTACGGCCACGAGCTGAGAGTACTTGGTCGGCTGCAGGAGATATCGCTCACTCTTTCTGAGTGTCCGACGAGCGGGGGTCATTGGGACGTGAACACGGCAGGCATCCCCTTTGTCCATGGCGAGCGACAGCCCCATTCGCCAGGTTGAGCACGACTTCAATCTTGAGATTGGGGAGTCGTCGCTTCCCGTTGTACTGGCAGAACCCGGAATCCGCGTCCCGTCCAGTTTCGTCTGCTGTTCATCAGATATGATTGCCGAATGGTGACAGCTGAGGCCACGCTCACAAAGTTCCTGCGGGATCCCCACGCCGTGATGGACGCGGTCGAGCACCGCGATGTGGTGCTGCACCGACGGGGGGGCCCTGCCCTCCGGCTCTCCCTGGAGTCTCGCAGCCAACAAGGCGGAGAAGGGGTAGCCCTAGTCGCCCGGCTCCTCGGTGATGTCCTGGACGGCCCGGCGCACGAGCAACTGCTAACAGCCCTGACAGCGGAGTTGGCCTGGCCCGCCCTCCTGCCCGGCCCGGAGCGTGAGGCTTTCCTCGTCGACTTCGTGCAGACGGCTCGCGCGGCCGCCGAAGTAGGTGTGTTGGCCCCTTTAGTCGCCGTGCTCGCAGACTGGAAGGCGACAGCTGCCATCTACGCTGACCCCGCTCTGGCCGCTGACCTCCGCCGCCCTCTGCCAGGTGATGGTGGTCCGGTCCCGGCTCCGAGCGCACGGTAGCGGTGCCCAAGAGGGGAGACCGAGTAGCGCCCCCTTCCGCCCCGGGCGAATGGCAGCTGCGGTTCGCGGAGACCGCAGCCGCCACGGGTTGGGAAGCGTTGTGCCAACAAGCCCCTGGGCCGACCCGAACCGCTTACGACACCTTGCTATTACGGCCGATGACGCCAACGAATCCCCGCCGCCAGCATCGCCTCCGGGGCGACCCCTCGGCTCTCGACTTGTTGGGGGCCAAGCGCTGGAGCAGTGGCAGCTGGAGGTGACTGGGGCCGGCCGGGTCTGGTATGCGGTCGATCCTGGTGCCAAACGGGTGTGGGTAACCAGGGCCAGTCCCGGCCATCCGCCCGAAACAGACTGACAGGACCAATCGCGAGGAGATCCGCAGGACACGCGACTCGGGAAGGAAAGTAGCGTAAACGATCGTTCGCGGACACGCTCGCCTGTCGGGGCGCTCCACTACGGCCAGTCTGTAACGCAAGCCGTGTACGCAGCTATGTAATGATCTCTCCCGTTTGCGATTCCCTCGAGCCATGCGCATCGGCTACGGGCAGGTGTCCACCACCGACCAGAACCTCGACGCTCAGCGCGACGCGCTCCAGGCCGCCGGCTGCGACCGGGTTCTCGTCGACAGGGCCAGCGGGAAGCTGGCCCGCCGCCCCGAGCTTGGTGACCACCAGCTGGTCGCCCGGGAAGGCGACCGGCTGGGACGGTCCCTCGAGCACCTGATCGCTCTGGCCAATGACTTGCAGGCCCGCGGCGTCGATCTGGTGGTGTGCTCGACCAGGGGATCGACACCTCCACGTCATCGCTGGCCTGCAGGGAGCGGTGAGGGAGTCTCTCAAAGAAGCCCTCCTCGCCCTGGAGCACTCCGGCTGCGAAGCCGCCGGCTGTCGCCTGGCAGGGGCGACCGTCGAGCGGCTCTGTGTGGTCCACCTCTACGGCCTCTGCCGGCTGCTCCTCGCCTTCCCCGACTCCGACCCCGCTGTTGTGATCGACGTCGGTGAGCACCTGGCCAACGACCCCGCCCGGGACATCTACGCCCGGCTCTATGAGGTCATGGGCGTGGCACCGACGGACAAGCCGCGCACCAAGCCACCATGCTGCGACGACGCTCGTCAGTCACCGTGGACATCGGATCTGGTCGATGACCTGATAGACGCCTATCGAATCCTCAGCAGGCGCCGGCGGCTCCGCCGACAGAGCCGACCTCACACTTCCATCGGCCACCGAGCGGATGGGGCTTCACCACAACAACGAGCTCGAAGCAACCGTTTCCAGTTTCCGGCAGCATGTTTCCCGCAGTTGCCATCGGCTGGCCAAGGGACCATACTCGCTCTGGCAGAACGCTGCGCAGGGGACGAGCGGCCACCTGAGGTGAGAGGGGATGAACCCGGGGTTCGCCTGTCAGCAGCGCGACAGGTCGGTGACGGAGGTTGAGAATGGCCCAGCTAGTGCGGCTCACGGTCAACGGCTCCCCGAGGCAGGAGGAGGTGGAGCCACGGCTGCTCCTGGTGCATTACCTGAGGGAGCGCTGCGGGCTCACCGGCACCCACGTGGGTTGCGACACCAGCCAGTGCGGCGCCTGCACGGTTCTCTGCAACGGCCAGCCGGTGAAATCCTGCTCGATGCTGGCCGTGCAGGCGGAGGGGATGGCGATCACTACCATCGAGGGATTGGCTCCGGCCGACGGCATGCATCCCCTACAGACCGCGTTCTGGGAGGAGCACGGGCTTCAGTGCGGGTTCTGCACACCCGGCTTCATCATGGCCGCCACCGCCCTGCTGGCTGAGAACCCCGATCCCACCGACGAGGAGATCGGGCGGGGGCTGGAGGGCAACCTCTGCCGCTGCACCGGGTATGTGAACATCCGCCGAGCCGTCCACAAGGCGGCGGCGGCGATGCGCGAGGGGGCCGGCGCCGCGGCCCCGATGGGAGGTTAAGACATGGCGGTCAGCCAGCTCATCGGAGCTCGCGTCCAGCGGCGGGAGGACCCCAGGCTCATCACCGGCCATGGGCGCTTCATCGAGGACCGCCTGCCCGTCGGCCTCCTGCACATGGCCGTGGTCCGCAGCCCGCATCCCCACGCCCGGATCCTCAGCATCGCCACCGAGGCGGCGGCCTCTGCACCGGGCGTGAGAGCAGTCCTGGTCGCCAAGGACTTCCACGCTCAGCTGTCCGGGACAATGCCGGTCACCCCAGCTTTCGCTCCCGAGAAGAAGTACGTGCCCGAGCGCTTCCCGATCGCCTCCGACGAGGTCTGCTTCCAGGGAGAGCCGGTGGCAGTGGTGGTGGCGGACGACCGCTATCTGGCGGCCGACGCCGCCGAGCTGGTGGTGGTGGAATACGATCCGCTGCCGGCGGTGGTGGACCCCGAGGCCGCTATGGTCCCCGGCAGCCCGCGCGCTCATGTGGAGGGACCCGACAACATCGGCTGGGACATGACCTTCGACGGAGGAGACATCGAGGCTGCCTTCGCCAGGGCCGAGGTCACCGTCAGCGAGCGGATCTGGCAGCAGCGACTGGCCCCGACCCCGATGGAGCCTCGGGGAGTCCTGGCCGAGTACTCCCCTTACGACGAGCGGCTCACCATCTGGCTGAGCAGCCAGAACCCCCATTTCATCCGGCTGTTCATCTCCGGTGCCATGGGGATTCCGGAGAGCCGGGTGCGGGTGGTGGCGGAGGATGTCGGCGGCGGGTTCGGGAGCAAGATCAGCCCCTACCCGGAGGACTATCTGGTGCCGGCCGCCGCACGCATCCTGGGCCGGCCGGTGCGCTGGATCGAGACCAGGACCGAGAGCGTGCAAACCAGCTATCACGGTCGCGGTCAGGTCTTCACCGCCGAGGCGGCCGCCCTCCGAGATGGGACCCTGCTGGGCCTCCGGCTGACCCAGGTGCTGGACCTTGGCGCCTACCACGGGACCTTCGGCGCCTTCCAGGCCTGCGCGTGCCTGATGGCGGGTGGGGTCTACCGCTGGGCGGCAGTCCAGGGCAGGACCATCGGGGTCCTGACCAACAAGGTGCCCACCGACCCTTACCGGGGAGCCGGCCGCCCGGAGGGGACCCACCTCTGCGAGCGCATGGTGGACAGGGTGGCGCAGGAGATCGGGATGGACCCCGCGGAGTTGCGTCGCAAGAACTTCGCTCGCGAGTTCCCGTTCTCCAACAACTTTGGGCTTGTGTATGACTCCGGCAACTACGACGGCAGCCTGGACAAGGCGATGGAGCTGGTCGACTACAGCGGCTGGCGCCAGCGCCAAGCCGAGGGGCGCCAGCAGGGGCGGCTGATCGGCATCGGCTGCTCCACCTGGGTGGAGATTTGCGGATTCGGTCCCAGCGAGGCCACGGCGGGTGCCACCGGGGGCATCGCCCTGGTTGAGGCCGCCCAGATCAGATTTCTGCCATCTGGGTCGGTGGCCGCCTATGTCGGCACCCACGCGCAGGGCCAGGGCCACGACACCACTTTCTCCCAGATCGTGGCGGACACCCTGGGGATCCCCATGGAGAAGGTGGAGCTCCGCCATGGCGACACCGCCGAGGGACCGTCCTTCGGATACGGCACCTACGGCAGCCGCAGCCTGGCCGTGGGCGGGATGGCGCTGCACAAGGCGGCCATGGTGATCCGCGACAAGGCCCAACGCCTGGCTGGGCATATGTTGGAAGTCTCCCCCGACGATCTCACCTTCGAGCAGGGAACCTTCTCGGTGAAGGGCGATCCTTCCGCCCGCAAGACGATCGAGGAGGTGGCGCTGGCGGCCTACGGAGGCAAGCTTCCGGAGGGGATGGAGCACGGCCTGGAGGCGACAAGTTACTTCGACCCACCCAACTGGGTGTGGCCGTTCGGCGCCCACATCTGTGTGGTGGAGGTGGACCGGGAGACGGGTGCGGTGCAGGTGCACAAGTACGTGGCTGTGGACGACTGCGGAAACGTGATCAACCCCATGATCGTCGAGGGGCAGCTGCACGGTGGCATCGCCCAGGGGATTTCCCAAGCGCTCTACGAGGAGGTTGCTTACGACCAGGACTCCGGCCTCCTGCTCACCGGCACCATGACCGACTATCTGGTCCCGACCATGAACGAGATTCCCGCTCTGACCCTGGACCGGACCGTGACCCCGAGCCCCACCAACCCCCTGGGGGTGAAGGGTATCGGCGAGGCGGGCACGATCGCCTCCTCGGCGGCGGTGATCAACGCCATCTCGGATGCCCTCAGCCCGCTGGGGATCCATCACGTGGACATGCCGGCCAGCCCGGACCGGCTCTGGAAGATGATTCAGGAGGCGGAGTCATGATCCCGGCTGCCTTCGAGTACTCAAGGGCCACGTCAGTGGCAGACGCGGTCAACCAGCTCAGGACGGCGGGTCCGGAGGCCAAGGTGATCGCCGGAGGCCAGAGCCTGCTCCCAATGATGCGCCTGCGGCTGGCGCAGCCGGGGCACCTGGTCGACCTCAACGGCATTCCCGACCTCGACTACGTGAGGGTCAAGGACGGGAGCGTCCAAATAGGGGCCATGACCCGCCACGCAACCCTGGTCAGATCCGAGCTACTGCGCGCCAACCTGCCCCTCCTGGCCGAAGTGGCCAAGGAGGTTGGGGATCCCCAGGTCCGGACCCGGGGCACAATCGGAGGGGTCATGGCCCACGCCGACGCCGCCGGCGACTATCCGACGGTAGCTCTCATGCTCGACGCCGAGATCGTCACCGACCGCAGACGCATCCCCGCCCGGGACTTCTTCCAGCACCTGTTCACAACCGCGCTGGAGCCGGACGAGCTGGTGGTGGAGGTGGACTTCCCGGTGTCCACGGGCGCACACCGGTATCTCAAGTTCCGCCGCCGGGTCTTCGATTGGGCGATCGTCGCGGTTGGGGTCCAGCGTCTTGGCGACGGCTGGCGAGTGGGGATAACCCACGCGGGGCCGACCGCGGTGCGCGCCCACGCGGTGGAGGATGCGCTGAGGTCCGGAGCGACGCCCGCCGAGGCGGCGGAGCGGGCCAGCGACGGGCTCAACCCCAACAGCGACGTCCATGCCAGCTCCGAGTTCAGGCTCCATCTGGCGCAGGTGCTCACTCGCAGAGCGTTGGAACAGGCGGCCTGAAGAGGAGGGTGCGAGGGGGCGAGTGCCGCACCGGTGGCCGCCTCGCGGCAGCGCTGGTGTCTTTGGGCCTCAGTGACTCCCCCCAAAGTACCGACGCGACGAGTCTCTTCTGAGCGGCATGGTCCTGGCCACCACCAGCTCAAGCCCGGTGCTGTCGGCGGTCGGCAGCCTGGTCTTGGGGCTGGCGGTGTTGGTCCTGCTCCTGTACCGCCAGCTCAGAGAGCGACCGGTCAGGGCCAGCCCGATTTTGCCAATCGTGCTTTTGGTGTTCGGATTTGTGGAGCTGACCAGCTTCGCCCGCGCCCATCCGTTAACCGCGGAGGAGAGCGGCCTGCTGGGCCTCAGCCTTTTGGTCTTCGCGGTCGGCCTGGGAGCGGTCAGGGCCTGGACGGTGCGGCTGTTCGTAGATGGCGGCCGGCTCATGCGCAAGGGCAGCTGGGTCACGGTCCTGCTCTGGCTGGTGGCGGTGGGGCTGCACCTTGGAGTCGATGCGGTCAATGGCGTGGGCGAGGCCAGCCTCCTGCTGTACCTGGGGCTGACGCTGGGCACCCAACAACTGGTGGTGCAGTGGCGGGCACAGAAGCTGCGGCGCGCCTGAGCCAGCCTTCGGGTCAACCCATGACATATTGGCCAGCGGGCCCAAGTCTCGCCAGCGCGTGTCGAGGGCCGGGGCGCACCCGGATGGCTCAGTCCGCAGATGCCACGACCGGAGCGCTCTCCTGGAGCAGAGGCGGCACTCCGGGGCGGCTGATCAGGTAGCCGGCGGCCACCAAGCCGACGGCCCCGACCGCCACTAGTGAGGGCACGTATCCGAAGGCGCCGATGAGGAGAGCCCCCAGGCCGATGGAGGCGGCCTGGAACCCTCCGAACAGAAGTCCGAAGGCGGCGTCGACCCGCCCCTGCAGGGCCAGTGGGGTCCGGCGCTGGATGAGGGTGGTGGCACCCACCAGCAGCCAGGGAAGGCCGCCCCCGACCAGCAGGGCCGCCAGGACCACCACGGCCATCGGGAGATTCCCCTGGAGATAGTTGGGGACCACACAGATGACCGAGCCGAGGGCGACCGCAACCATTCCAAGGGCGGTCAGCCTGGTCTCCGTGATCCGTCTCATGAGAGGAGCGGAGGTGAGCCCTCCGGCAATGGCGCCAACCCCTTGGATAGAGATCATGACCCCGACGAAGGCGGCCGGGCGGTGCAGGCCGTCGGTGACCACTCCGAAGAAGGCCGTCTCCAGAAATCCCACGACCGCCACGAATGCGATGAGCGCCAGCATGATTCGTCGCAGGGCGAGGGTGATCCAGATGTGGCGGAAGCCAGCGGAGGTCTCCGCAAACCAACCCTGGGCCGTGGCCGGAGCCTTGGGCTCCTCCACCCGAAGCCACATGAGTACCCCCATGGCGATGAGGTAGGTGGCAGCGTCCAGCTCGGCAACCACCGGACCTCCGGCCAGGGTGAACAGCCCGGCGCCCACCAGGGGCGTGACCAAGCGCAATCCTTCAGCGGTGGTGTTGAGGAAGCCGTTGGCCTCACCCAGCTGCTCTTTGGGCACGATCGTCACCAGAAGCGCGGACTTGGCGGCGCTGATGAAGGTGCCGATCGCACCGTAGGCGACCATCACCAGCCATATGAGCCAGACCTGGCCCGGGCCGTGGACCAGCACCAGCAAGAGGATCGACCCAGCCCCGGCCGCCTGACACACGATGAGCAGCGGTCGGCGAGGGACCCGGTCGGCGACCAGGCCCGCCAGTGGCGATACCACTATCCCTGGGAGGACCACGAAGAAGAAGGTGAGACCCGCTTCGGCGTTGCTGCCTGTCAGGACCCGCACCCAGATTCCCGCCGCCAACAGCATGAAGCGGTCGCCGAAGGTGGACAGCACCGACTGCAGCAGGAACCAGCGGGCCGTGCGGTCGCGCAGCAGCCGGCGCAATTCAGCCATGACTCGGCTCGGAAGACGCGCTGGGGGCACCGAGGGTCTCGAAGTCCACCGGGAAGATGTACTGGAGCACCTCGATCGGCCTTGCCGCCTCAGGTCTTCCCGCGCTCTTCCCCAGCCTGGCCTGGTGGCGCATCAGCACCCTGCCCAGGTCGAGCTCGATCTGCTCCAGCTCCTTGGGCGTCACCCAGAGGAGGTATTCGTCCTCGTGCGCGAGGTCCCGCCACTCCTTCGGATAGCTGGCCTTGGTCTCGCGCCAGTGCTGGAGGCGCCTCAGAGCCCGCTCGCGGAACATCCGCTGCAGGGCCTGCGCGGCCAGATCGGTGGCCGGATCGGCCTGATCCTCCCCCATGGTCATCCCGATCGAGGTCATCCTCCACGGCCGGTTGCGTCCCGGTGCCTGGCCCGCCTCCTCGACGAAGCCGTACTTCGCCAGCTGCCGCAGGTGGAACGAGCAGGTGCTGGGACTCTCGCCGATCTTTTCCGCCGCCTGAGTGGCGGTCATGGGGCCGGCGATGATCAGGAGCTCGATCAGGGAGATACGGACGGGATGGGCAAGCGCGCGCATGGTCTTGGCGTCGGTGACCCGGCGCAGGGAGTCACGGGGATCGGAGGCACCTCGGGGCGACATGCTTCAAGAGTAACATAGCGAGAGCTTTCTATCGATAGGTTTGTAAAATCACAGCAGGTCCGCACCGGACGGATGTGCCAGGCGCCCTCAACCCGCGATCAGGCTGCGGGCGCGCAGGGCGACGCCGAGGACCACGCGGGCTTCGGGGTCATCCAGTGAAACCCCGAGCAACGCCTCCGCTCGTTGCACGCGGTAGGTGAGGGAGTTGATGTGGATGCCGAGCGTTCGAGCAGCCGCCCTCTGGTTCCAGCCCTGGTTGGAAAGCGCCTCCAAGGTCGCGATGAGCGGGGTGCGGTGGCGCTCCTCGTAGGCGATGACGGGTCCCATGCTCTCCTCGACAAAGCGCCTGAGCACCTGGGGGTCACGAACCTCAAGAAGCAGACGCAGCGCCCCCAGTGACCGGTAGGAGGTCAGAACCCGTCGTCCGCCGCCCCGACGCACCAGCCGCAGCGCCTGTCGGGCCTCCTCATGAGAGCGGGCGAGCTCGGGAGGAGCCGCGGCCAGACCGCCAACGCCGGCGGAGACGCTGAGTCGGCGGTCCAGGCCGTGCGCCAGCTCAAGCAGGCTGCGAGCCACCGCCTCGACCTCGGTCACGGTGAGGCGACCCGGGGGAGCGTCAGCTCCCGAGAACTCCTCGGGCAGCACCACCACCAGCGCACTCGCCCGGGGAACCACCATGGCGCCCGGAGCCCGGGTCCTGCACAGCCGCTCCACGTCGCGTTGCAGCCGCTCCTGAATCGGATGGGACTGCATGACCTCGGCGCTCACCGGGTCGTCAGGCTCGAGGATCACCAGCCAGCTGCGGTCTGGGATCCGATACCCGAGCCGCTCGGCGCCCACCGCCAGCCGGGTTATGTCAGCCGGGTCAGAAGACATGGTGAGCAAGCCCTCCAGCAGATCGCCTCGCAGGCGGCGCTCAACCTCGGCGGCGGCCCGCTCCTTGAGCAGCTCCAGCGCCACCACCGTGGCGCCGTGTTCGAGAGCGCGGCGTCGCCCTGCGGGCGCTCCCTGCAGGCTCCCCTCCAGGGCCAGGACGGCGATGAGCTCGGATCCGGCCCGCACCGGCGCCAGGGTCAGGACCGCGTGACTTCGCCCCGAGGTCGTCTCCACCGGATCCGCCGCGTCGAAGAGCTGGGCCGGAATGGGGACGCGTCGGGCGCGAAGGCCGGTCCCGGCGCCGTGCTCGAGACGAAACCCGAGCGGGTCGTATATCCCGACCGCGCCGGCGGCAAGGCTGGCGATCGCCTCCAGGATGTTGCTCAGGCCGGCCCCATCCAGGACCAGCTTGGTGAACCGCTCGTGGACCGTCTGTGAGAGGCGGATCTCGGCCAGCTGGCCCTCCAGCTGATGCTGCAGCTCGGTGCGCTCCAACACGCCGGCGATCGCACCCGCTATAGCCGACAGGAAGGCCATCTCATCCTGGCGGAAGTCGCGGCGCTCGACGGTCTGGACGTTGAGGACTCCCACCATCCGGGGGCCCGCCTCGATGGGCACTGAGAGCATGGATGTGAAGCGCTCCTCGTCGACCCCTTCGATCCACTTGAAGCGAGGGTCGTGGGAGACTTCCGCCACCGCCAGCGCATGGCGCCCGGCGGCGACAGCCCCGGTGACCCCCTGTCCCAGGCGCATCACCACCCTGCCCACGGCCGCCTGGTTGAGGCCGTTGGTTGCGGTCAACACCAGACCGTTGCGGTCGCGGTCGTAGAGGTAGAGGGCGCACACGTCAGCGTCCATGGCGCCGTTGGTCTCCTTGATCACAAGGGCCAGGAGCTCATCCCGCCCCATGGTGGATGCGGCAGCCACCGAGAGCTGCTGCAGGAAGAGCAACTCGCGGAGCTCCCGCTCGGGCGGGTTCGAGGCAGCCACCTCAGGTCTCCCCTGGTGATCCCCCGGACGGGCGTCGCACCGACCCGGAGCGCCCTCCGCTCTTCGACTCCATCCTCACCCCTGCGATCTCCGCCCACGGATCGACGCTCTTGATCATGTCGATCACGGTGAGTCCGGCCACCGCCACCGCTGTCAGCGCCTCCATTTCGACCCCGGTGGCGTCACGGCAGCGCACTGTGGCCTCCAGCAACACCCGGTGTTGGACCGGGTCCAACTCAGCCTCCACCGCCACATGACTAATCGAGATAGGGTGACAGAGCGGGATCAATTGGGGAGTCCGCTTGGCGGCCATTATCCCCGCCACCCGGCACACCTGCAGGACGTCGCCCTTGCTCACGCGACCTTCGGAGATGGCTGCGATGGCCGCCTCGCTCAGGCTCACAAATGCGGTGGCAGTGGCCTGGCGGTCGGAGACCGCGCGGTCTCCGACATCCACCATTCGTACCCGCCCGCTCTCGTCGAGGTGGGTCAAGCGCCCACCCTCAGCCTGGCTCATGGCGCGGCTGAACAGGCGGAGGACGTCTTGGCGTTCGCCTGGGAGTTGTAGAGCAGCCCCACGGTCAGCGAGTTGGGAGCGGCGGAGGAGCAGGCGAAGCGCAGGGTGCGACCGGGCGCCACCAGGTCCAGGTTGAACTGTGGGCGGAGGCCCCGAGAGAGCAGCAAGGGGACCACCTCGGGCAGTCCGAGCTGGCCGATCCAGAGCCCCTGGAAGTGGAGGTCGACCAGGGTGCCCCCTCCGGAGGTAAGGGTGACGGGACCACTGACGACCAGGGTGTGGTTGAGGATCGCGGTCTGCCCTGTTACCACCACTCGCCCCTGCAGGATGTGGACCTCCAGATCGCCGAGCCCCACGTACCCCGCCAGGGTCTGCCGCAGAAGGGTGGTCGCCTGCTGATCATCCAGCTGAATCCGGGCCACCGGGGCCTCCACCGCCAGCGCCTGCTCGATGCCGCGGGCGGCGGCCAGGACGACTGCGGATGCCGGCGCCGGTGTTACCCGCGCATACGAGGGAGGGGTGGTCATGAGGTGGATACCGTACGCGATTACGGCCAGCACTATGAGGGGAGGCAGCAGACAGCCAAGGCAGCTCATGGTGCAGGATCGGCGGATCAGCCTCAGCACCGCTCAGAGCACCTGAGGGATGCCGGTGCGCCAGGCCGCCAGCGCGTCCCGATGCGAGGAGAAACTCAGCTCCGGAAGCTCATCCCATGCAAACCAGGCGAGTTCGGGGGCCTCCTCGGTGGGGGTGGCGTCCCCGCTCACCAGCCGGCCGCTGTAGGCGAGCACCAGCAGGCCCCCCTCCCTGGTCAGGACGTGGTGGATGCCGGCCAGGCCATCCATCTCGACCACGCAGTGGGTTTCCTCCAGGCACTCTCGGGCGGCGGCCTGGGCGGGGGTTTCATCCGCGTCCAGGTATCCGCCAGGCAGGGCCCATTCGCCCTGCCCTGGCTCGATGCCGCGTCGGATAGCCAGCAGCCTGCCCTGGGAGTCCTGGACGATGGCAGCCACCGCCACCTTGGGGTCGGGCCAGGCCACGAACTCACAGCTGGGGCAGGCGGGCAACGACCTGTGCTCGATCATGCGCTCCTGCAACGGCTCCCCACAGGCGGGACAGAACCGGAACTCGACCCTCACCGGTCCCAGACGATGCTCAGGATGCGGACCCCATCAGGGTCGGCGGACAGGGTTCGAACACGGGCTGCCACATAGCGGCCGTCGCCCGGGCTCAGCGTCATTGGGGCGGCACCGTCGCCGCCTGACCGCGCCACCGTGCCGCGGCGGTATACGGTCACCGGCTGGCGGAGGCAGCGGCTCAGGTAGTCCGCAAATTGAGGATCGTCAGCCTCGATCTGGCCGTCCTCCCTCACCACCGCGACCTTGCCATCGCGCTCCAGTTCCCAGCCCACCACGTCGGTCTTGTGCTCCAAGGCTAACCGATGATACTTGTCCGCACGGTGCCGCCGATCTCAGCTGGGCCCGAGGTCGTCGAGATGGTCCCGATTCCAGTCCGCCAGACCGGGGAGAGCGGCGACGCCGCGACTGATCGCCCCTGTTCCGAAGCGGCGTCGCAGTTCGTCCAGGGCGGAGTCGACCCGCTCCTGCCGGCGATCCGCGCGATCGAACAGACCGAGTTGAGGCTCGGCCGGACGCAATCCCTCCACCCCGACCCCCAGGAGACGGACCGGTCGCCCCGGCTGCCACCCGGCTCGCAGGAGCTCCTCGGCGGCCCCCGCGATCTCCAGGTCGGCGCGGATCGGAGCCGGCAGGGTGGTGCGCCGACTCAGGGTTTCGAAGTCTGAGAATCGCAACTTCACCGAGACGGTTGCGGCCGTGAGCCCGGCGGATCGCAACCGGGCCCCCACCGCCGCGCTCAGAAGCCGGCCGTCGGCCTGCAACGCGGCCAGCTCGAGGACATCTCGAGCGAAGGTCTCCTCCCGGCTGATCGACTTTGGGATCCCGGGCGGCTGGACAAGATTGGGGTCCTCACCGCGGGCCCGGGCCTGCAGCCCAGCTGCTCCGGGACCCACAACCTCGCGGAGCAGGTGGGGGGAAGCACTGGCGAGCTGGCCCAGGGTGGCCACGCCCACCAGCCTCAGCTTGGCGACGGTCTTGGGGCCGGCCCCGGGCAACCGCTCCACGGGCAGCGGGGCAAGAAAGGCCTCCTCTGTGTCCGGCGCGACCACGACCAGGCCTCGCGGCTTGCGCAGGTCTGAGGCGATCTTGGCGACGGTCTTTGACGTCCCAACTCCGACCGAGGCGGGCAGGTCCAGCTCTGCCTGCAGCCGCCGCTGAACGGTGCGCGCGACCGCGGACCCGCTGCCATGGAGAAGCTCCGTGCCGGTGACATCAAGGTAGGCCTCATCCAGCGAGCCGGGCTCCACCAGGGGGGTGTACTGGTGGAAGATCCGAAACACCTCCTTGGAGGCGGATGCGTAGTGCTCGATGTCCACCGGCAGCACGACTAACTCCGGGCAGCGGCGCAGGGCGTCCGCCAGCGACATGGCGGACCGGATGCTGAAGCGACGCGCCTCATAGGAGGCTGCCGCGACCACACCCCTGCCCGGCTGCCGTATTTCCCCGGGGTGCGCCTCCCGCCCGCCCCCGACGACCAGCGGCAGGCCGCGTAACTCGGGACGCCGCCTCAGCTCGCAGGAGGCGAAGAAGGCGTCGAGGTCAACGTGCAGGATCGTGCGCCGATTGCCCAACTGACCCTCCGTCTTCTCCCTCAGCTACGCCCTCCCAGCGTAGCCGCGGCGAGCTTTTCCACCCCTTCCGTCTGCCGCCGGACCCAGCCCTCAAGCTCCTGCTCCAGCAACCTCAGCTCCTCAAGGACGGCCGAGGTGAGCTGGTCCTGGCTGACGATGAACGGCTCGCCCGAGCGCCGCTTGAGCTCAGCTCCACCTGCTTTCAGCGACCGCGGAGAAACGGTCACCCGAAGTGGCATGCCGCGCAGGTCGCTGTCGGCGAACTTGACCCCTGGGCTGAGGTCCCGATCGTCGTAGAGGACCTCCACGCCGCGTGCTGACAGGTCTCGGTAGACCGAATCCGCCAACTCCACGACCTCGGGGTCGATGCCCACCGAGATCAGGGCCACCGCGTAGGGAGCAATCGAGATGGGAAGTGCGAGACCTCGCGCGTCGTGGTGCTCCTCAGCGGAGCACGCCAGCATCCTGCCCAGCCCTATCCCGTAGGAGCCCATGACCACCATCTGATCTTGCCCCGCCTCATCGGTGTAGGTGGCGCCCATGGCCCGGCTGTAGTCGGTGCCGAGCTGGAAGATGTTGCCGAACTCGATCCCCCGGCGCAGCTCCAGGGGACCCCCGCAATTGACACAGGCCTCACCGGCCTGCACGGACACAAGCGGCACGAGTCCAGCCTCCGGGGCGTCCCGCTCCAGGTTGAAGTTGCGCAGGTGCCAGCCCTCGCGATTGGCTCCGGCGACCAGGTTGCGCCGACGCCCGAGTGCCTGGTCCGCCACCACGGAGACTCCCGGGAGGCCCACCGGGGACATGTAGCCCGCCGCTCCGCCCTGGGCGGCGATCTCCTCGGCTGTCGCCGGACGCAGCTCGATCGCCCCGGTGGCGTTGCGCAGCTTGGCCAGATTGACCTCGGAGTCACCCGGCACCAGCGCCATCACCAGCTGCCCGGGACGGTCCCTCGCCGCCTCCACCCAGTAGGCAACGGTCTTGGCGATCCTGGAGGGCTCCACCCCAAGCGCGCTGGCGACCTCGGCCACGGTGGTGCTCCCTGGGGTCTCCACCTCCTCCAGCGGAAGAGCTGGAGCGGGCTCCTCGTCGGGGAGGTGCGCCTCCGCCACCTCCTGGTTGGCGGCGTAACCGCAGGCGGGACAGAAGAGGAGGGTGTCCTCTCCAGCTCCGGACAGGTACATGAACTCGTGGGCCATCCCGCCACCCATCATGCCCACATCGGACAGCACCGCCGCCACCGGGATGCCGGCGCGGGCGGCGATCCTGAAGTATGCCTTGAAATGCTCCCGGTAGGCCCGCTGCAGCCCTGCCTGGTCCCTGTCCAGCGAGTAGGCATCCTTCATCACGAACTCACGGGTGCGGATCAGGCCCCCGCGGGAGCGGGGCTCGTCGCGGAACTTGGTCTGGATCTGGTAGACGATGCGTGGCAGATCGCGATAGGAGCTCACCTGGGTCGCGGTCAGGTCGGCCACCACCTCCTCATGGGTCATGGCCAGCGCCATGTCCCGACCACGGCGGTCCTGGAACCGGACCAGGGTCTGGTCGATCTTCTGCCAGCGGCCGCTGCGCTGCCAGAGCTCCCCAGGATGGACGACCGGCATGGATATCTCCTGGCCGCCGATCGCGTCCATCTCCTCGCGCAGGATTCTCCGGATCTTCTCCATGGACCGGGTTCCCAGCGGCAACAGGCTGAAGATCCCCGCCGCCAGCTGCTGAAGGTAGCCGGCCCGGAGCAGCAGCTGGTGAGAGGCCAGCTCGCCGTCGGGAGCGGAGCGGAGGGTGTTGCCGAACAGCTGAGTGGCGCGCATGCAGCAGAAGTGTACGGGCGCCGGTTGCGATCAGGAGTCGCCCGGATCGGCGCCGCGGTCCAACCGGGACAGCAGGTCGCCCCAGGACCGAAGGGCCGGCGGCGAGCCAGCGGGCGGCGGCGATCCGGGGGCCAGAAGAGCCGTCATTCCGGCCGCCTCGGCCCCGGCGATGTCCGCCTCCATCTCGTCACCGACGAACCAGGCCCGCTCGGCGGGGATCCCCAAGCGGCCGAGCAGCGCCGCGAACGCCTCCGGCGCCGGCTTGCGCCACCCGATCTCGCTGCTGAGAACGATCTCGTCGAAGCGCTGGCTGATGCCCTGACGGTCCATCATCCGGCGCATGGTCGTGGGCGGATAGGGGGCGTTGGAGAGCAGGCCCAGCCGAAGTCCCCTCTCGCGTATGGACCCCAGCACGGGGAGAACCTCGGAGTCGACGGTGATCGCCTCCGCCCAGGGCTCCTGGAGCCTGAGGCAGGCGTCCAGCACCTGGTTGCGAGCCAGCGGCCTACCGAGCAGCTGGCGCAGCGCTCGCTCGTATAGACCCAGGATCTCCACCTCGCGCAGCGGCTGCCGGAGGTGCTCCTCGGCGACCAGCTGGTCGACCAGGCGATCCACCTGAACCCCGAAGGACGCTCCCTTGGGCAGCTCCTCCAAAAGCGTGACCTGGAGGTCGGCGAGAAGCTCGTCGCCGGCCCTGGCCAGAAGCTCACCCGGGTATCCGATCTTGACAAGGGTCCCACCGTAGTCGAAGCCGATCCCGAGTGGGGCTGTGCCGCTCAAGCGCTCGGTGCGGCAGGCGCAGTCCCCTCCCCGCCCCTGGGCCTCCGGCGTCGGCGGCGGCGGCGATGAGCGCCCGGATCCTGCCCCTGCGGTGTTGGTGCTGGGGTGGGGGCCGTCGCGGCGGAGGCCGTCTTGTGGCGGCGGCGCTGACCTTTCGGGGCACCCCCAGGTCGCGCCTCAGATGGCCCCACCGGTGCAGCAGGCACCGCGCTTGAACTGCCCCGCCGCCGGTGGCGGCGGCGGCTCCGCCCGGGAGTCGCGACCGCGAAGCGGGCCAAAAGCTGCTCCTGGCGCTCGGGATCCCAGCGCGCCTGGGGCACCTCCCCGTAGGAGCTCAGGCGCTCCTCCATCTCAGCCATGAAGTCCGCCAGGGGGCGCTTCTCCTTGGAGGCATTGGAGATCTGCTTCTCCGCCCAGGGCTGATAGTGGATCGACTCCGGGTTCAGGAACTCGGGCAGCGGCTCGGAACCCGACCCCTGGGCATCGGTCGGCTCAGTGGCACCGACCTCGGCGGCAGGCGGGCTCTGCGCGGGGTCGGGATCTTGATCGGCCACGGCTCGAGTATAGGTCCCGATCGCGGTCCGGCTCCGGACCCGAAAAGCCGGGTCAGCCCCCCCATCAGGCCGGGGAGACCAGTTCCACCACGGACCGCGGGCGGAAGAGAAGTCTCTGGTAGAGCCCGAATTTGACCACCCACAGGGCCACGCAGGTTGCCAGGTAAGCGGCTCCCACCAGCCCTGTAGCTGCTAGCCCCATAGGGCCACTCCAATCCAAGGGCAATGGAGCCGGCCAACGCGCCTCCTTCTCAAGGCCGGTCCAGTGCGCCCGTCCGGTACCACGCGGTCTCGCTCACCCCCTCGCGGCCCCACTGCCTTTACGGCAGCCCCTACGGCCGACGGACAGATGAACCGGCGGGACTGGTAGATCCGCAAGCCACGCCGGATGACCTCAGCCCAGGTGTTCTCGGGTGAGCAGAGGAGTGCCTACCCAGCCCCAGTAGACGCGATGGTGGTCGATCTCGCGACCCGTGAGGTCCATCACCTCAACCAGGTCCAACTGATCACCGTCCGGGGTCTCGCGAGGGTCGGCAGCAGCTGGCGGAGAAGTGTGCGGTACTGCCCATAAGGGTAGTTGAGTGAACCTGGGAGAGGTTGGCGAGTTGGACTGGCGGGTCAAGCTGTGGGTGATTTCTGTCGAGAGCGCCCTCCGACGACTTCCAGCGGGACATTCATGGTGTGCAGGATCAGGTCGCCCCGGCGTCACGGCTTGGGCC
>JAJZJU010000088.1 GCA_021809895.1 bacterium | reverse complement strand
GACAAGGTAGCTGGCGATTCGGTCGTGCCGGTGGCGACCGGCGAGCAGCTGAGTGAACTGCAGGCTCTACAGGCTTTGCTGATCCCCTCGGGCGACAACATAGCCGCACTGCTGGCCCAGTGGGACGCCGGCTCAGAGTCGGCCTTTGTGGCCCAGATGAACACCGAGGCGGCGCATCTTGGCCTGCATCACACCCACTATGCGGATGCCAGCGGCGTGTCGCCGGCTACGGTGAGCACCGCCGTGGATCAGACGCGGCTGGCTGAAGTGGCGATGGCCAACCCGACTTTCGCCAGCATTGTCGCCTTGCCTCAGGTGAGCTTGCCGGTGGCGGGTTTGACCTACAACGTCAACTCCCAGGTCACCCACGACAGCTTCATAGGGATCAAGACCGGCTGGACTCCCGCAGCCGGGGGGTGCTTCCTGTTCGCGGCCCAGCGGCCGGTGGACGGAAGGTCGACCACGGTGGTGGGAGCTGTCCTGGGCCAGGGAGGGGTTTCCCAGCTGGGGAATGCCATCAACGCTGCCGTCGCGCTGGTCAACTCGACCTTCTCCGCCCTGGCCACTTACACCGTGGTGCCCAGGGACGGTGAAGTTGCCTCGCTCGTGCAGCCCTGGGCGGCCTCCCTTCCGATCCCAGCTACCAAGTCGGTCACATTGGTGGGTTGGCCCGGCCTTGTGCTCCGCACCGTTCTGACCTCCCGCACCCTCACTGATCGGGTCGCGTCGGGGCAGGTGGTCGGCGAGTTCCGTCTCTACTCGGGGCAGTTCGCCCGCACCATCACTCTGCAGGCTCCCGCGAGCGTGGCTCCGCCATCCGTCCGCTGGCGGCTGACGCGCCTCTGACGTCGGGGCGACCCGGTCTAGGGAAGAGACGGTCGGGAGGTGGCTCGGTCAGCCCGCGAAGCGATAGCCGATCCCGGGGACGGAGTGGATGTAAGTAGGGTGTTCGGCGTTGGGCTCGATCTTGCGCCGGAGTCTGTAGACGTGCGCGTCGACGGTGCGGGTCTCGATCTCCACCTCATATCCCCATACCCGCCGCAACAGCTCAGAGCGACTCATGACCTGACCAGGCTTGCTGGCCAGCAGCGCGAGTAGGTTGAACTCGGTCAGTGTGAGCTGGACCTCTTGGTCGTTGTGATACACCTGGCGTCGACGCAGGTCGATGCTGAGGCCAGGGAAGTCGAAGCGCTCCTTGACGATCTCGCCTGGAATCGACTCGGCGCGGCGTAGGTGGGCACCAATCCTGGCGACCAACTCGCGAACCTCGAAGGGCTTGACCACATAGTCGTCAGCTCCCAGTTCCAGACCGACCACCACGTCAATGGTGTCGCTCTTGGCAGTGAGCATGATGATTGGAATCTTGTGGCCGTCAGCGCGAAGCTTGCGGCAGACATCCAGGCCCGACATCCCCGGGAGGTTGATGTCCAACAGGACCAGGTCGGGGGTGCCCTGTAGCACCGCCTCCAACCCCTCCGGCCCGGTGGTCGCCTCCAGCACCGTGTAGTGCTGTGGTTCGCAGGCAAGCCGGACGATCTCCCTGGTACTGGCGTCGTCCTCGACAGTCAGGATGGTCTTGTTGCCCCCGCTCATGCTCCCTGTGCCTCCAGGTATTCGGTCACCGTGTTCAGAAAACTCTTCACCTCGATGGGCTTGGTGATGTAGCCTGAGCAGCCCGCCTCCAGTGCCTCACGCTCATCGCCTAGCATGGCGCGGGCGCTGAGCGCCACGATAGTGGTTTTAGCGGTTCTGGGATCGGCTTTGAGCAACCGAGTCACCGTGAGTCCGTCTATGCCGGGCAGCTGTATATCCATCAGAATGAGGTCATAGGGATGGGCCTTGGCCATCTGCAGGCCCTCCTGGCCATCGCTGGCAGTGTCCACTTTGAAGCCCTGGCCGCGCAGCACCAGGGTGGATAGCTCCAGGCTGGAGGGGTTGTCCTCTATGACCAATATCTTGTTGCGCAGCTGGCCGTCTGGGCGCAGACCTCGCAGTGGCAGGGTAACCGTGAAGGTGGCGCCCCTCCCCAACTGGCTGTCTACCTTGATGGTGCCTCCGTGCAGGCCAACGAGTCTCTTCACGAGGGCCAATCCCAAACCGGTGCCCTCGAACTGCCGGTCGGCGGCCGCCTGAACCTGGAAGAACTCGCTGAAGATTTGCTCGTGGTGATCCGGGTCGATGCCGATGCCACTGTCCTTGACCTGCAGCATCAGCTGCCCCGCCCGTGGCCGGGTGCGGGTCTTGACCACTGCCTGGCCCCCTTCGGGGGTGAACTTGATGGCGTTGGAAAGCAGATTGTAGAGAATCTGCTTGAGTTTGCCCTTGTCCGCTCGCAGCAGGGCGCTCTCGTTGTCCAACTCGACCACTAAATTGACCGCGGCCCGCTCCGCCAGCGGCCTGACCACGGTCAGCACCTCAGAGATGCAGGTCCCCACCTGGAACTCCTCATACTGGAGCTCCAGCCGACCCGCCTCTATCTTGCTGAGGTCGAGCACATCGTTGACCAGACCGAGCAGGTGGCGTCCGCTGGAGTGGATGTTCTCGAGGCAGTCCTGCTCCTGCTGCGGACTCATCTTCCCGGCCAGGTTGTCCTTCAAGATCTCGCTGAAGCCGAGGATGGAGTTGAGCGGGGTGCGCAGCTCGTGGCTCATGTTGGCCAGGAACTCGCTCTTAAGACGGCTGTTCTCGCGGATCTGAGCGTTGGCAACTTCCAACTCATGCTTCTGCAGCGCGATCTCCTGCAGCTGCCGTTGTGCAGAAGCGTGCAGGGCGGCATTGTCGAGGCTGATCGCTGCCTGATTGGCGATCACCCGGACCAGCGCCTGCTCGAGATCAGTGAAGGGCTTGACCTTTTTCCGACCCAGGGTGAGCGCGCCGACCACCCTGTTAGGGGACTCCAGGGGCATCACCATCACACTCTTGGGAGTCGTTCCTGATGCCAGGGTCTTGAACCGTGGATCGGTGGTGGCGTCGCTCACACGCGCTGCCTTGCGCTCGGCCACGGACCACCCCACGATGCCTTCTCCCAGTCCGAACGAGGCCACGCTGGCCACCTGTTCGGTGTAGGGGTAGGTCACCATCGCCGAAAGTCGACTCTCCTCATCATCGAGTAGGAAGACGGTCTCCGAGTCGCACTCAACCAGCTGGGAGAGCGCGCGGAGGGTGAAGTCGATGTTGACCTTGACGTCGAGACTGGACGTGAACAGATTGCCCACCCGCTCCAGCAGGTCGACCATCGCCTTGTCGTCCATGGGCCTCGGATTATAGGTGTCACCTGCAATGGGGGACGGCAGTGGTCCAGAGCCCTCGCTCAGGCTCGTGGATGTCTTTGGCGCGCGACCTCTTAGCCCGGCCCGGTCCCTGGAGCTCGGGTCCGGGGTCAGCAGCTCCACCCTCCGGTGATCACGAATGAGGCGCCGGTGCGGTTCATGAAGCGGATAGCCATCAGGCCAGAGGCCAGTCCGGGGTCGAGGCGAAAATCGCCCCCGACCGCTGCCCAGATAGAACTGGGGATCTCCCCGGGTGTGGTGGAGGCGCTGTCTCGCACAACCTCGCCGGTTGCCCAGTTCGTGCCCGCGGGCAGGCTTGCGGTGGTGAAGGCAGGGTAGTACTGCCCCGCCCCTTGGTACTGCTGTAGCTGCACGTTCATGATGTAATGATGGCCCTCCAAGACCACCACCATAGCCAAGTTGAAGTGTATCCCTGAGGACGTTCGAAAGACGCCGCAGTTTGGGGCCCCGGCCAGGAGGTCCTGGCCGGGCACTTCAGCCGTCCCCAGGTGTCCGGCCAAGGCTCCGCTCACAGTCAGGTCCTGGTACGACGTGCTGGCCGCAGTCGAGCCAGAGGGCCGATAGCCCACGCCCGGAGGGGCACAGGTCCATTGCCCGGAGACGACCTCTTGGCCCCCGTGAGTCCTGGCGTTGGCAGGCCCGAAATAAAGCTGAAGGGTGCCTCCGCGACCACCCGGAGAGACCGCTACCGATCCTGCACTCGCACTTCCAAAGGCGCCGAGCCGGACAGCCGCCACGTTGGTGGCGAGGCCGCTGGGTGATGCCACCCTGTACGCCCCTGGTCCGTTGTACATCGGGAGTTGGATCGTCAAGTTATCGGTCTTGCCTGGGAGCGAAAGGTCGACTGTCGCCAGGTAACCGCTGCCCGGGTACACCCCGCACTGAACCGCGTACCCTAGGCGACTTGTCGCGCTGAGGCGGCCTCGGAACGAGAGCCCCTCGGAGAGGCGTGCTCCTGAGGGCAGGGCCGCGGCGGCAACCCGGTCGCCGGCCGACGATGGCGTCACCGCTTGCTGATGCGAGGCTGTCGTACGGCGCCGTCGAAGGCCGACGTGGGCGGGCACGCCACCACATCCGGTCAGAGCGACCACGATCGCCGCTCCTGAGCAGAGGCAAGCAGCGAGCTGACGGAAATGGCGCGCCATCAGTTCTGGGCCTGGTCGCCCTGGCGGGGACGTAGCAAGATTGGGGGCATGGCCTCCCTGCAAGGTACACTTCCGGGCCCCAAACTTTCAAGTGTGGCAAGTCAGTCCGAGGGCGCTGCCCACCTGTGCCATCACGCTCCTCTGTGATCCTCGTGGTCACAGGCCGCCACGTAGACGCCGCGTGCCACCTTGGTCCATGGGTCCCGGTCGCAGTCAGGCGGCTCGCCAGCTCGAACCCCCATTGACGGTCTCCCAGACCGAGCCGGCGACCAGAATCCATGCCACCATGGGACCGGCAAAGGAGATGTCCTCTGTGCTGACTGAGCCATCCTGGGCCAGAGTCGACCGCCGCGCCTCTGGTCTCCACGGCCCAGTCGCCTGCGCCGCCCGATAGATGGTGAGAAGACTATTGCCTCCGGGGCCGACGGTTGCACCAACCAAGCCTCCACCACCACCTTCCAGGTGGAGAGCCACCAGGCGGCTGGGCGCGCCGGTCACGCTGGACCAGGTGCGGCCCAGGTTCCGAGACTCTTCGAGTTCGGTTCCCCTGCCCCGATTCACCTCCGCGAAGCCGAGCCAGGTCCCGTTCTGCAGCTTCTGGAATGTCGCCCCCGCGACCAGATCGAAGCCATGCGCGACGGTACCTTCCGGTTGCCAAATGCGGCCCTGATCGCTGGAGGCGAAGAACTCGGTTGGCCCGGGAAGCCCCGCCCCTGTCTCGGTGCCGTTGATAGCTCCCACTCCATTTCCTGAGGGGGTGAGCCACAGGCCCAGAACCTCCCACCCCTGGAGTGGGAATCCGGGACCGACCAGCCTCCATCTCCGACCACCGTCCTGGGTTCGGTAAAGGTCGAAGGACTGGGACTGACTGCCGATACCTGTTACGGCCACGAAGCCGTCCTTCGAGTTGGCCATGTCCAGCGCCAGAACCTGGCGCGGAAGCCGAGCCACGACCTTCCACAACCGGCCAGAATCGGTTGTCACTAGGACGGAGCTGTCGGAGCTCTGGGTCCCGTACGCGAATGCGGTCGACCCGGAGACGGCATCAAGGCCATCGGTGGGCGTGGTCGCCGGCCAAAGCTGGGTCCAGCTGGTCCCGCCGTCGCTGGTCGCCAGCAGAGCCGCTCCGTTCTCCGCATAACCAACTGAGTTACTGGGAAAGGTCAGCTCCCTGGGCGAGAAGAAGTTCCAACTGTGGATCGGGCGCCATCCTCCTTGGACATCCTCGGACAGTGACGCCGCTGGGCCCCCGCAGGTGGCGAGGCTGCGCTGATAGGTGCCTATCACGGTCCCGCTAGGAGTGATGGCGACAGAGCCGGGTGGGGAGAAATCGCCACACTCAGCCTGGGGGGTTGGGTCCGGGACCCCGACTGGTCGCCAAACGACCCCGCCGTCCAGACTTTCGAACCCTCCCAGGGCGCCGCAACCGTGCATCGCACAGCTGTCCTGCTCCAGATAGCTGAGCCACATCTCGCCGCCAACCCCTATCTGGAGCCGAGCCTCGAGGGCGGGCCCGATCGCGAAGAGTGGTCCTAAGCTGGCGACCTGGCTCCAGTGCAGGCCCCGGTCCAAGCTGCGCATCACCAGCAGTCGCGGGGACGGAGTCCCCGGCTGCTTCGATGCCAGGCCGGGCAGTCCGGTGACGGCCCAGAGGGCATTTCCCTTGGCGGCGATCGCTGCCACCAATCCCTTGGTCCGAAGCACGATCCTCCAGTGACTTCCGCCGTCGGTTGTGAGCAGGACTTCGCCGGGACAGGGGGCTGTCGAGAGCGAGGACTCCGCAGCGCAGGTGGGCGAGCTCGCCGCTATTCCAAGTTGTGGGCTGGCGAAGGCTAGCTGTGAGAGGCGCATTGGCGCTGCTGGGAGCTGCTGCCAAGTTGCCCCTGAGTCAGCAGTGGCGAGCAGGTAGGAGGATGGACACTCGGCGCGGGTGCTGGTCGGCTGTCCACAAGCAGAAGACCCTCCCCCCAACACCCAGCCGTAGTCGCTGCCCTGCGACGTCGAGAAGAACGGAATCTCGCCGCCTTTCCATGTCTGGCGCCAGGTCAGGCCCCCGTTGCTGGTGGTGAGGATTGACTGGGTGGCCTGGGAGGACCCGGGAACGGAGGAGGAGACCGCCATCCAGCCGTTCATCCTTGTCGGAAAGGACATTGCCGAGATGGACCCTTGTGCCTGCGCCGGAAGACCGACAGCATGAGCGGTCCCGGGTGCGGGGTCAGAGGCTCTGGCGGGCCCGCATCCGGCAAGCGAAACCGCGGCCGCAACTCCCACCAGCCCGACGCGCCAGCCACGGCGAGCCGCGCCTCTCAGCCGAGTCACGGATCCAGCAACGGGCCACCGAGGGCCACAGTTACGGGCTCGCAGCGATGGAAACCCGGGCAGGTGTAGCATCGCAGAGGGAGTGCATGGGTCCAGGTGGGCCCCTCGATCTTCAAAATCGATGGGGGGCGCCCAAGGCGTCCCCGGAGGGATCGTTCCCCTCGCCTCCCGCCAATTCAAATTTGCCTTATTCGGCGCCTCGAGCGCTGTCTTCGCCTGCTCGCGGAAGGCTGGTTGACGGCAACGCTGACGGCAACGGGAGTCGGCGCCGCCAGAGCATGCCCCGCCTTCTCCCGGAAGTCACGGGCGGTCGCTGAGGAAGGCCATCCAACGGCCCTGGGTCCGAGCCGACCAGCCCCCACTGTCCGGAGGTTCACACCCCAGTTGACATGGGCGATCCCATCGCTTGGGGCCCTTCGGGACGCCCACCTACAAGGCGTGAGGGTGTTGTTCGCCCCCAGCCCGGGGACGAGTCCGCAAGTCCCATCGGACTCCGTCGGGCGGAGCCCCGTGGGACGAATCCGACGGACTTGCCGTGCGTCTCAGCGAGCCCGCGTGGCTGTTTGCCTCAATCCGGCCTTGCCAGCGGCCCCGGAACCAGCGCGAAGGTCACGATCACGCGCGCTTCCAGCAGGACGCTGCCAGACTCGACCTCGACCTCGCTGGGGCCAGCCGCCGCCCGAGCCGGCAGCAGTGCGCCCATCGTGGCCATCTTCACCTGATGCCGGGGCCGACTTCCGCCCTCTTCCTGGACCCGCATTGGTCGTCCCAACGCCAGCCCCAGAGCGTCCGCACAGACCTCGGCCCGTTGCCGAGCGTCTGTAGCGGCGCGCCGCACGACCTCCATGTGCTGAGGGTTGCGGCCGCCGACCGACCAGTAGGGACCGCCGACATTGGCTTCGGCTTCGTCGACCGCTCGACTGATCAGGCTGCTCAGAGGCCCGTCCGCGTCCATGCGGACCTGGACTGTAGCCTGGGCGCGGTACCCGGCCGGCTGGCCGCGCTCGTCGTACCGTCGCGCCACCTGGACCCCAGTCGTGATTCGGCGGCGCTCCGGGATCTCAATGTCGTCGAGGAGCCCGACCAAGCGCTTGGAGTGCCGGGCGGCCTTCTCATAGGCTCTGCCCTTGTCGCGGTCCTCACCAACCACCTGCAACCAGATCTCCACCCGGTCAGGAGGGACGCGGGCCGTGCCTTGTCCGCTCATGGTGATCGTGTCGAGGCCTTCCCGGAACGATTGGGCGTCTTCCACTGCACTCCCCCTGGTCAATCGTCGGCTGACCGGATGTGATCTGCGACGGCTCGACGAATCTTCTCCCCAGGGACCCCAGCGCGCAAGCGGGGCGCGAGGGCGAGTCGGCATCCTCGAACTCTGGCCGCGAACCAGCCACACGATCTCGAACTAGGGGCGCCGCCGGGTGGCGACGACAGCAGCGAGAGCTGGTTACACCGGCCGTCTCAAGCAGGCCCAGCGTCATGGTCAAGACCTTCCGATCACCGCGTCCATCCGCTGCACCGCGGCTTGCTGCATGTCTGGGGTGACGTGGGAGTAGCGGTCCAGGGTCATCGCGATCGTGGAGTGTCCAAGCATCTCGGAGACCACCTTGGGATGGACTCCTTCCCTCAGCAGAAGGGTAGCCGCGGTATGTCTCAAGTCATGAAAGCGGCTCTGTTGCAGCCCAGCCCGGGTCAGCAGGGGCCAGAACTCGCGACGAAGAACGTGCTCCCCCGAGAGGGGCTGCCCCGTAGGGCCGGTGAACACGAAGTCGTCATCCGTCCACTCAGCACCCACCGCTTCGCGCTCCCCCTCCTGCGAGATTCGCCGCTGCCGCAGGGCCTCTATCGCCCTCATAGTCAGAGCGATCTGGCGCCTTCCCCTTGCCGTCTTGGGCTCGCTCAGAGTCCATCCGCCTCCAGGCTTGGGGACCAGGGTCGCCACCACCCGCAGATTCCTGCGGTCGAAATCGACAGCATTCCACCGCAGCCCGAGCACCTCCCCGAGTCTCATTCCGGTGCTCACTGCCACCACGAAGAGGGCTTCGAGCCGATGCCCACGCGCCGCGTCGAGGAATGTGAGAACCTCCTCTGGGCCCAGGGTTGTCATGTGAGATGGACTCATCCGAGGAGGCCGAACCAGTTCAGCCACGTTCCGGGAGACGCGACCCCAGCGCATGGCGTCAGCCAGCGCTCGGTGGAGCACCGAGTGGGCCTGGTGAACTGAAGTCGGACTCAGCCCCTTGGCAAGCAGACTGTCCTGCAACCGCTGGACGTGATCGGGCCCGAGCTTGGACAGCTGCACTGCACCCAACTCCTGAGCCAGGTGCAGGCGCACGTACTCCTCGTAGCGGCGCCAACTGCCGCTCCTGATCTTCGACCGGACGGTCGGTATCCAGGCGGTCAAGAACTGCCCCACGGTCTCACTCTGACGGGCAGTCGGCAACCCGGAGTCACGAGCATGGAGAGCCACGCGGAGGCGGGCGACCACGGCGCCGCGCGTCTTGCCGTAAAACCGCTGACGGACGCCATCGACAACAAGAGCGGCTTCCCAGCGACCGTCCGCTCGGTGGTAAATAGTTCCCTCTCCGTTGCTCCGACGTCCCACCGACCTACCCCCCTCCGACGCTGGTGGGGACTGCCACCAACCACGCAGAGAAGTCGGAGGCTGGTACCGCGACGGACCAGAGGACGACCACTGCCCTCAGCAAGGCGTGATTTGGCAGCGCCCCCGGTAGAACCTCAAACTGCACCATCCCCAGAGACGTCCGCCGAGACCAGCCTATTTGGCCGTTGGCCGATGACGGACGCCTGGACGTGGCCTGGGGACCGGGTGACCAGGACAAGCGTCGGCCGAGATGAGCCCAGATCGCGGGCATGTATTTTGACCCCACGGTGTTACAGGCACTCGTGGGGTCATGGGGGCTCGCCGGTGGCCCGCATCCGAAATGCTCAAGGCGAACAGCTGCGCGATTCCGCCCGCTCCCCGGCGTCCGTACGCGACGCTGGGCCGCCGTGTCGGCACGGCCCGCCTTACCCCGTCGCCTCGGTCCCCTCCGTCCCTGGTAGTCGCGATGGGCCGGTCTTGGTACGCCTTGGTGGCGTCCCGCGACCGGCCCATCAATACCCCCGTGCGGTAGGCAACGGCGAAACGGCTGGCGGCCTTGGCGTTGGCCCTGAGTCGCCGACCCTGGGCACGTAGCTCGTGGCGGCCAGCGGCGAGCACTTTCACCGGCAGCCCCGCAAAACCCTCAGTGAGCCGGCGGCCCCTCAACGCTGAGCAGGATGGATTGTGAGCCCTCGGTATGCGCATTATGTCGTTTATTGATAGGATGCGCATATGACACTGCGTATCGCCGATCTCCCAGACGCCCTGCTGGCAGACGGCCAACCGTGGTTCACCACCCAAGAAGCTGCCGCTCGTACGCAGCGCGGACTAGGTGCGGTGCACCTTGGGCTTGCGCGTCTGAGGCGCGCCGGACGTGTCTTCTCTCCCGCCGAAGGCTTTTACGTGGTCGTGCCGCCGGACTTTCGGTCTTGGGGCGTAGTTCCTGGCGAGTGGTTCATTGATGGCATGATGCAGCACCTCCATCGCGACTATTACGTCGGGCTGCTGACTGCGGCCGAGATGCATGGCGCAGCTCACCAGGCACCCCAGGCGTTCCAGGTGATGGTCGACCGACAGCTTCGGGACCGCGACTGCGGGCGGGTCCACCTGCGCTTTGTCACCAGCCGCCTCGTCGGACATGTGCCGATCGTGCGGAAGGCGGTTCACACCGGCTACGTCACAGTCGCAGCCCCTGAGACCCTGGCCGTTGATCTCTCGACCTTCCCGGAGCGGGCTGGGTACTGGAGCAACGTCGCCACGGTCTTGCGAGAGCTTGGGCCACTAGATGGCGCGGCTGTGGCTCGGATCGCGGCGCAGCAGCCCGTCCCTGTGGCTCAGCGTCTCGGGTGGCTGGCGGATACCTTTCATGGCCAGGTGGATCTTGCTCCACTCGCCGAGTTGGTTCGCGGCGCCCGCACCGTCCTGCTCGAGCCTGGAAGTCGGACGCCGATCCTGACGACAGACAGGACTTGGCATCTGAGGGTGAACGCAGTTGTGGAACCGGACGCGTAGATGATCCCCGACGTTTATCTGACTCAGTGGCAGCGCCTTGTGCGCTGGCCCACTATGCGTCAGGTAGAGCAGGATCTGATCGTCGCCTCACTCATGGTGGAAATCGCGAACGACCCTGAGCTAGGCAAGGATTGGGCGCTTCGCGGCGGGACGGCCCTCCACAAGCTCGTGTTACCGCAACCGGAGCGGTATTCGGAAGACCTTGACTA
>JAJZJU010000087.1 GCA_021809895.1 bacterium | reverse complement strand
TGCTGGAGATATCGGCTGAGAGCCTGCTCGGCCCCGCCGCCCAGCAGGTCGACCCGCTCGCGCTCAGGTTCTGGACCCTCCTGCGCGAGGCGCGCCGCCGCCGCCTGATGATGGCCGGCATTCCGGTGACCCAGTGGGTGCCGGAGCAACCGCTGGAGGCCGCGCTCGCCCAGGCCCGGGAGTACCGCAGATTCGCGCCTCGATTCATCGCCTGACAACCGCCGTCCTGGGGGCGACGCTGGGAGCGGTGGCCCTCGCCTACCCCGCCGCCCAGGGGCAGGGGCTGGACCGCCCGGCTCTGCTGGGGATAGGGGGGGCTGGTTTGGCGCTGGTGCTGGCGGGGCTGGTGCTCAAGTGGCGCCCCCTGATCGCCCTGGCTCTTCTGCCACTCTCGGCTCCGGTGGCGGTCGTTTTGGTCTTGCGCGGTCCGATCTACCTCGCCCCGGTGCTCGGGGTGGTCCTGCTGGTAGCGACGGAGCTCGACTTCTGGTCGATCGACGAGGCGGTGCCCGGGCCCAGCGCGGCCAGGCTTCGGGCTGGGCTCACTCTGCGGACCGTCGTGATGGCGGCCCTGGGATTGGGCCTGGGCCTGGTTGTGCTGGCGCTGGCCGGCTTGAGGGCCACAGGTGGCCTGGACCTGACCCTCATAGGCAGCGTGGCGGCGGTCGGGGTGCTGGCGCTGGCGGTCTGGCTGTTGCGCGCAAGCCTGGGGGCGAGGAACGGTTGAGTTCTCCGGCTCAGCTCCGATCGGCGGGCAAATCCGGCGGCTGGGGCCGAGCGGTCAGTGGCGGCGCCTGGTAGCCCGCCGGATCCGCATCGGAGCGAGAGCAGAGATCTCCAGGCTGGCCGCCTCGTCGCCGACCATCACGGTCGTCATTGCGGTTGGGGCCAGGTAACGGGCTGCTGCCTCACGAACTTCCGAGGCAGTGGTCCTCTGCAGCTGGCTCGAGTACTGCTCCAGGTAGCGGTGGTCGAGGCCACGCGCTCGCACCTGAGCCAGCGCGCTGGCCAGGCCAGCCTGAGTCTGCAGCATGATGACCCGTGAGCCTGCCATATAGCTCTTGGTCGTCTCCATCTCCGCCGCTGTCACGTCGGTGGTGCACAGCCGTGCCAGCTCGTGCAACAGTTCAGCGAAGGCCGCTCCCGTCACCTCGTTGCGCACCTCCATGCTGGCGACCGCGAACCCGTCACGGAGGTGGTTCTCCAGGCGGGCATGGGGGCTGTAGGTGTAGCCCTTGTCCTCGCGCAGGTTGTTCATCATCCGCGAGGTGAAGCCGCCGCCCAAAACAGCGGTGGCGATCGCCAGCGGCAGGTGGTCCGGATGGCCCTGGCTAGGTCCGCTGACTCCCATCATGACGACCGTCTGCACGGAGTCGGGACGGGGAATGAAGTTGACCTCCTCTGCTCTTAGTGGCCTGACTGCCGGCACGGCCGGCACCCGTCGGGGACCGCTCCAGGCGCTGAAGGCGCGACGCAAGAGGGCCATGGTCCTGCGCGGTTCGACAGCTCCCACAACTGTGATCTGGGCGCCCCGGGGGGTGAACGTCAGCCGGTGCAGGTCAAGAAGCGCTTGGCGGCTGGTCCCTCTGACGGCGCTGTCGCTGGGGGCTCGTCTGCCGTATGGATGTGACCCGTAGATCAGGCCCTGGAGGGTCTCGGCGGCCGGGAACTGAGCGGTGGCCCGGGCCATCCGCAAACCATCCAGCAACTTCGCCTTCTCGGTGGTGAGATCTGGAGCAGGAAAAGCGGGCTCCTGCACGACCTCGGCCAGCAGCCGGTAGAGGTCCTCCTCGGCCGCGGAGAGGGCGGCCGCATGGAGGAACAGACGGTCCTCGTCCTGATGGACCTGCAGAGATCCGCCCAGGTCCTGGATTCGCTCCGACAACTCAGCCTGGTCCATCGAGTCGGTCCCCAAGGGAATCCCCATGGCCAAGAGCTCAGAGGCAGCTGCTGACGGACCCAGGGCGGCCCCAGCCGGCAAGCTGAGTCGGAATTCCAGCCGCGGCACGCTGGGGCGGGGAACAACCATGACGGCGACCCCGTTGCTGAGCGTCGTCTGCGAGACTCTGCCTATCCGAAGGGGAGGCACGGGGCCCGGTTGGGGGACACCTTCCAGTAGGGTCTGGTCGGCAGCCGGCAGCTTGCTCATGCCCTTGCCGGTGGTTGGTCGCCGGGCTCCCAGTGCAGCACCGTCGATCGGGACTGCTTCAGCCAGCTGCGGGCGGCCCGGGCGATATCCTCCGCGCCGACCAGCTCGTAGCTCCCGGGCAACTCATCCACAAGCTGGGGACGGCGATGGATCGCTGCCATCACTCCCAGTTCCCGAAGCCGTCCCAGGCGGCTGTCGTTGTTGGCGTGGTAAGCGCTCAGCTCCCGTCTTTTGGCCCGCTCAACCTCCTCATGTGTGGGCCCCTCCTCCGCGAACCGGGCCAGCTCCTGGTCGAGGGCATCGAGAGCGGTGGCGGTGGTGACTCCGGGCCGTGGGGTGGCCTCGAAGGTGAAGAGCGCCGGACCGAGGAATTCGAAGGAGTCTCCGATGGGGTAGTGGGGACCTCCACCCACATGCAGCAGCAGCTCCCGGCCCTGCACCAGAGCGCGTTGCAGCCTCGACGAGCGCCCATCGGTCAGGATCCGCGCTGCCAGCGACAGCGCCAGGTGGTCCTCATGGCCGAAGGGAGCGGTCGGGTAGCCCACAGCCATCTGGGCGGTCGGGGCCAGTGGATCCTGATGATGGAACTCCCTTCTGGCTGTCGGGAACGGCTCGTCGAGCACTGGAGTGGGCGGCTGCTCGCGAGCCGCCACCTGCCCCAGATGGAGGTCAACCAGCTTCCTGGCTTCGTCCACGTCAAAGTCGCCGGTCAGCACCAGGGTTGCGTTGCCGGGTCCATACCAGGTTCGGTAGAAGTCGCGGGCATCCTCGACCGTGGCGGCTTCCAGGTCGGCGAACTCGCCGTAGAAGTTGTGGCAATTGGGGTAGGTGGCATAGGCGTATTGCGACAGCCACAGCCAGGAGAAGCCCCCGTACGGCTGGTTGAGGACGTTGCCTCTGACCTCCTCCTCGACCACGTCGACCTGGTTCCGCAGGGTCTCCTCGTTGAGGTCGAGCGAGCTCATCCGATCGCCCTCCAAGAAGCAGGCCATCTCCAAGGCCGAGGCGGGCAGCACCTCGAAGTAGGCGGTGTAGTCATGACGGGTGAAACCGTTCAACATCCCCCCGGCGGAGTTGATGAGGTTGCCAAAGTGGGGCTTGGGAACGTGGCGCGTTCCCTGGAACATCAGGTGTTCGAAGAGGTGGGCGAAACCAGTCCGTCCTTCCGGCTCCAGGCGGAATCCGGCTCTGTAGAAGACCCCCACCCCGACTGTGGGTGAGGACCGCTCGGAGCTGAGCACGACCTCGAGGCCGTTGTCCAGGAAGTAGCTGACGAGCTCGGGGGGGCTGAACGAGACCGAGCTAGCGCCGCCTGCTTTTGGAGCCATGGCCTCAGATCCTACCAATGGCGACATCCCTCACATCGGAGGTGGCGGTGGGGAGCGGACCCGACTGGGTTCCACTGGACCTTGGCAAGTTCAGCGATCTTCGCGTATCCGACCTCCTCGGCGACTTGGGTCGAACTGCCGCCCGCCGTCTCCGGCCCGGACACCAAACGGCCTGCGTGTAACGATCTCCTGAAGGAAGCCGCGCCGTCCCGGCACGGCATCTCCCCACCTGGTAACGTCGATCGGCGGAAGGGAGATTGGGGCTGTCCGGGTGTGCGCCGGGCACGCCAGTTGGGCCATGTCCACGGTCGCTGGTCGGCCGCAGATGCGACGGGAGAGGACGGGTTTGGCGTACTGCCGAGTGGTGCTGAGCGCACCGCGGTCACGATGGTGGAGAGGACGGGCGAGGTGACGACCCGTCCTGCGAGAGAAGCGAACGCCGCACAGGTGTGGCTTCCATCTCAGGCGCCCTGCCGCAAGCAAACCCGTTCACCTCTGGAACAGCCGCGGGTGTTCTCCTGGCTCGACCTTCGCAAGGGGCCAGGGCGCAAACCCTGCCTGCCGAGGTCGGCCGCCAGTTGGGACTCCGAATCACAGTTTCTTGAGCCAAGCAGGAGCCAAGCCCGTGATCGCCCGCGGCCAGAGTTGGGGCGCCCGCCGGGCAGCTTGCTCAGCACCTGCCCAGCCCCGCGAGACCAGCATCTCCTGAGGTTGCAATCTCCACCAGAGCGCGGGTCGTGAGGGTATCCTCGCCCACCACCGAGCGGACGTCGATGGGTGACCGCTCCTGCGGGGTGCTCACCTCGGCGCTCGTCCAGGTCCTGTTGCCGGCCATTGCCAAGCGATTGGGCCCAATGCGGATGGGACTCCGGGTCGGGGACCCCAACTGCCCGGGACGTCGGTCAACACCTATAAGAGGTGTCGGACCGCATGGAGTCCTCATCCTGGCCGGTGCTGTCGGGGCGGCTATGGCCGCCTTGACGCCGGCGGCGGTGCTGGCCGCTCCACCAGGTGGTCCCCCGACCCAGTCTGCTTCCGCTGATTCCGTTTCCGCAGGTGGCGCATCCGGAGCAGCGACGACCAGCAGCTTCACCTGCTCGATCGGCGGGACGGTCAGCACGATTGAGACCGCCTCCAACGTGGTGCCCGATCCGGTGCTGGGAGGCGGTGCCACCCCGTTCCTCAGCGAACCCACTATTGCCACCACCCCGGCCAACCTGCCCGCGGGAATGCTCGGCATCACCGCAACTGGGCCCACAACCGGCACCATCTCCAGTCCGGCCGTCACCTTCGCCGCCGGATTCGCCGACGAGACAGAGCTGTACGAGGTTCCCAACACCGCAACTGTAGGGCCGGCGCCCGATGGGTCCCCCGGTGCCTTCGACACCTCTCAAGGAGCCCCCCTGAACGCCCTTCCGCTCGGGACCATCACAGTCGCAGGAGCGACCCACACCGGCGCTGGCCTTCCCTATGCGCAGGTGTTCCCGGTCCTTAATGGAACACCCAATTTCACCGATCCGCTGATACCGGGAGGCATCCCCACCAGCGTCTACTACCAGAGCTACTCCAACAACCCAGGCGCCTGGATGCCGGGCGGCGAGCAGCCGCCCTCGCTGTGTGGGGGCAGCCACGAGTATGCGGTCATCACCTTTGACACCGCGCCCTATGTTGGCAGCGAGCTGACAGCTGGACAGCCCTACGCCGCCTACCTGTTGGTGAGGGACACCGACACCTCGGGGCCTCTCTCCAATCACATCTGGTACTTCCAGGCCGCCGCGCCACCCTTGCCACAGCCAAGCCTGGCGGTGACCGTGACCAACGACGCGGCCGGGCAGGCGGTCTACAAGCAGACTGAGACAGCGTCCGCGCCGGGCGAGAGCGTGCCCTTCCAGGTGAATGTCACCAACACCAGCTCGGCCGAAGAGACGGTAGGGACTATGACCCAGGGGTACGGTGGTGCCTCCACTCAGGTATGTCAGGAGAATCTGGGCCAGATCCTGAGCCCAGGTGGCTCCGTAGCCTGCCGCTTCACCCTCGCCGACTTCTCGCCGCCGAGTGGTCAGAGCCTCACCGACACCGTGACGGTCGACGTGGCCCAGCTCGGCGACCCGACCAATGTGGCGGCTGGGCAGAGCAGCTCGACCGTGACCACCCAGGCTGCTCCGTCACCGCCAATCACGGTCCAGGTAGCAGAGACCAACGACGCGGCCCAGCAGGGGATCTACCAGCAGACCGAGACCGCGCCCGCCGCAGGGGCCCCGGCCCCGTTCCGGGTCATCATCAGCAACACCAGCCGGGTTGCGGAGGAGATCAGGTCCATAACGGATTTCTATCCAGGCCACACTCTCCGCGAGTGCTCTGATCTCCTGGGGGCAACCCTGACCGTGGGCCAGTCCGTCGATTGCAGCTTCACGATCGCAGGCTACGCCCCAGGGGCCGGGCTGAGTCTGACCGACACCGCGGTGGTGGGCGTCTCTCAGGTGGGCAATCCCGGCAACACTGGCAGTGGCCGTGGGGCCTCCACTGTCGTCACCGCCGCCCCGGAGCTCACCGTGACAGAGACCGTCGGCGCCGCGACGGCCAACCTGGGACAGTCGCTCAGGTACACGATAACGGTGACCAATCATGGGACAGCTGCGGCGCGAGACGTCGTGATCCGGGACGTGCTCTCGGGAACGGCCGGCTACAGCGCCAATGATGGCACCGGGGGCACCCCAGATTCCTTTGCCGGGGCCCCGGTTGTGCCGGTCACCAAGACCGCAGTCGGCGCGTATGAATGGATCTACCCGACCGTGGCCGCCAATGGCGGCACAGCGATTGCGACCTACACGGTCACCATCGAACCTCCTGGGTCTGCGGCGGCGATCTCGAATGGGAAGGTCACACTGGTTAACACCGTCTCGGCGACGACCGCCATCGGCTGCAGCCCCGCCAGTTGTCTCACCCAGGTGACCACCGTGGCCGGGGTACCGGCGGGGTCGGTCCAGGCGGCCAGCACCAGCGGTCCAGGGACTCCCTCCACCGGCACGCACCTGGCCCTTCTCCCCGCCGGGATTCTGGTCCTGCTCGGACTCGCCCTGATGGGGATCGCAGCGGAGATCCGTCCCAAGGTAGGACCTGGCCCGACCGGCTCATCGTCAGTCCCGCCGCGGCCCATGGCGGGGACCTGGCCCCGGGTCTTCGGGGATGGCGGAAAGGCGCGAGCGCAATTGGACTCAGCGTGCTCCCAGAGCGAGATCAAGGTGGGCCATGACCGTCCCACCATGACGCCGCACCATCCGGGCCGAGGGGACCCCGTCGCCGGCCTCGACCAGCTCTTCCCTGCCCACCCGTCCAGCGCCCTCAGGCTGCATGGACTGCCGCCCTATGTCGGGACACGCGGGCCCCGCGCGGTTGGCGACAGTGCCGCCTGCCTGTCCCTCGACATCCGAACGAAGCCCCCCGCTGAGTCCGAGGCACGGTTGGCGTACGAGGACCGCTTCCAGTTGGAGGCTCCATGCCACTTCACGCACAGGCGGCGATTGCGCCGCTGCTGGTGGGACGCGTGTCTGGCTGGCTGGGACTGGACAAGCGCTGCACGTCGGCGGCTCTCCGCTCTCGGGATGCTTGCCGACAGGCGGAGTCCAAGGTGGGAGATCCATTGGCTTGGGTCTCGAGACGGGCCTACAAGGTGCGGCATCGGCCCGTCGTTCCTGTGGAGAGGTCATCGCCAGTACCGATTGGGAGTCGCCGCACGACCCCCGGGCTCGTCGACATGTCCCTCATTCCATCCGGTCTTATCGCATCGAACGATTACCTATCCGCGACCACCCACGCGGCACCGCGCGTCTGGGTGACCTGCGGCGGCGTCTGTTGGCAGGTTTCGCTTGCCACCCCCAACCCTTCGCCTGCGCCGTCGCTGGACGCAGCAAACGCCTGCATTATTTGCAGCCGTCGGTGCCTCCGAAGCACGCGGAACTCGCAGGCTGCCAATGTCCCCGCAAGCGCGGACAGCGCCGACGGAGATTCGGCAACGTCGGGACTCTTTGCGACGTTTCTGCTTGCCCCGCTGGCCCGCTGTTAGGAACGCTTCACCTCTGGGCGTCACTCAGGGCCGGTGTAGTGGCTCGCTTTTCGCTGACCGCTGCTCGACGCAATTTGGCTTGGAGTGGGCCTGTTAGAGCACAACGCGACTGGTGCTGCTCAAGAGACACTACGCCGGCGCTGCGCGCTTGGGCCGGCGACGTTGCGTGCAACTCCGCGGGCGGTTTGCGTTGTAGCGTCTGCGCGGTGCTGGGCTCGACCCCCGCGCCAAGTGTCAACGGGACCAAGGGTGCGCACACCCGCCCGACCCCTCCGATCCCCACTCTGTGGCCCGGTTTGGATTGGCCCTGGTGACGGGCAGTCTCCTGGTCACAGTGGGATCGGGAAGACGCGCCGCCCCGCCTGAGTAGACTCTTCTGGCGGTAACACCGGGCTCGCGGCTGGACCCTGGGGTACCCATAGGGTGCCCCGGTCCCCGGGGGTGTTTGGTGGCGAGAGACCAAAGAGGAGGACAGGTGGTCGATACGGACGCGGGGTTCCTCGAGTACCCCTTAGACCTTCTTGCGGACGCGGCTCGGTCGGCCATGGCGAATGTCCCAGGGCTCGAGTACGGCGACCTGCGCATCCATCGCGATCTGGTGCAGTGGATCCACGTGCGCGAGCAGGAGCTCATCTCGCTCAGCGACTCTCAGCCCAGGGGCTTCGGCGTCCGCGTGATCGTGGACGGTTCCTTCGGGTATGCCGCCGCCAGCGAGCTGAGCCCTGAGGCGGTGGTGGCGGCTGTCGGCTCGGCTGCCGAGATGGCGCGCTCGCTCAGGCCGCTTCTCGCCGAGCGGGTCGACCTTGCCCCAGAGCCATCCCACCAGGCGACGTGGGTCTCCCCCAGAGCCATCAACCCCTTCGAGATTCCGGCAGAGGAGAAGGTGGGGTTGATGCGGGAGGCGACCGCGGCGTCGCTCGGCGCGGGGGCCAAGTTCGCCGAGTTCTACATCCAGCAGGTGCAGGAGAACCGCTTCTTCGTCAGCACCGAGGGGTCGCGGATCCTGCAGGAGCGAGTCCGTGTGCACCCGGTCCTGGAGGTCGGCATGCCGGATGAGAGCGGGTCCGGTCTGGTCGAGACGATGCGCTCCATGTCGCGCCCGGTGGCTGAGGGGTGGGAGTACGTTTTGGGCTACGGCTTCAAGGAGGAGGCCCCCCAGCTGGTCGAGCTGCTGCGCGAGAAGCTGGCCGCCCCCTCGGTGGAGGCCGGTCCTCACGACCTGGTGATAGACCCATCCAACCTGTGGCTGACCGTCCACGAGTCGGTGGCCCACGGGACCGAGCTGGATCGAGCCCTCGGCTACGAGGCCAACTTCGCCGGCACGACGTTCGCGACTCCCGACAAGGTCGGCAGCCTGCACTACGGATCCTCTCTCATGCACGTCACCGGCGACCGGGTGCAGCCTCTGGGCCTGGCGACTGTGGGATACGACGACGAGGGGGTGGCGGCCCAGAGCTGGGACATCATCAAAGACGGGGTGCTGGTGGGATACCAGCTCAACCGTCAGATGGCGCGCAAGTTCAACCTGCCCCGCTCCAACGGCTGCGCCTTCTCCGACAGCTGGTCCCATGTGCCCCTGCAGCGAATGCCCAACGTCTCCCTGCAGCCCGACCCCGACCGCGACACCACCCTGGATGATCTGATCGGCCAGGTCGATGAGGGCATCTACATCGTCGGCGACAAGTCCTGGTCAATCGACCAGCAGCGCTTCAACTTCCAGTTCACCGGCCAGCGCTTCTACCGGATCCGAGGGGGGCATCTGGCGGGTCAGGTGCGCGACGTCGCCTACCAGTCGCGCACCCCGGACTTCTGGGGGCGCATGGAGGGGATTGGAGGGCGGTCGAGCTGGCGCCTGGAGGGGGCCATGAACTGTGGCAAGGGGCAGCCCGAACAGGTGGCCCCGGTCTCACACGGTTGCCCGCCCGCGCTCTTTCGAGGGATCAACGTGCTCAACACGCGCAGCGAGGGACGCTGATGGATCTGTCGAAGCTGGTGGAGACCGGGCTGGAGGCGGGAGCCGCGGTGGTGATCGCCAGCTCCTCCAGATCCGTGAATTGCCGTCTTGCCAACAACACCGTGACCACCAATGGGATTGAGGACTCCACCTCCGCCGGGGTCATCGCGATTGACGATGGCCGGGTCGGTGTCGAGGCCGCCGACGTTCAGGCCAGCGCCGATGTGCTCGGCCTCGCCGGACGCGCGACAGCGCGGGCGCGACAGGTGCCCCCGGCGCCGGATGCCATGCCTCTGCTCGCGCCATCGGAGTGCCCCGTGCCGGAGCAACTGACCGGGGAGGAGCAGAGGCAAGGGCTTGATCCCTTGCTGGATGGTCTCCGGCTGGCCCTGGAGCAGAGCCGCAGCAGTGGTCTGCACCTCTATTCCTACGCGCATCTGCAGGAGGAGCGGGAGTTGCTGGGAACCAGCGCCGGGGTGCGCCTGCCCGGCATGCGTCGGGCAGGGTCTCTCAGCATGACCCTGAAGAGCTCCGACCTCACCCGCAGCGTCTGGGCCGGTCGCATGGCCGCCGGGCTCAAGGGGATACAGGCGGATGCCCTGTACGAGCATCTGGTGGGCCGGCTCTCGTGGACCGAGCGCCAGTTGGAGCTGCCGCCCGGCGACTACGAGGTGATCCTGGAGCCGTCCGCAACCGCCGACATGCTGACCCGCCTCGGCTGGGAGATGCACGCCCGGGGGGCGGATGAGGAGCGCACCGTGTTCTCCGGGCACCAGAAGAGCCGGGTGGGGGAGCAGATGTATGCGCGCCAGATCAATCTCGAGAGTGATCCCAGCGACCCCAAGATGACGGTGCCGGGATATGTGCGCACCCTCCACTCCAGCGAGTACAGCTCGGTCTTCGACAACGGGCTTCCCGCGCCGCGCACCTCCTGGATCAAGGACGGGGTCCAGCAGGACCTCATCTGTCCCCGGCGCTGGGCGATGGACCACGACCACCCGGTTCGCGCGGATGCCGAGAACCTGCGGCTTGTGGGCACCTCCACCACCCTGGAGGAGATGATCGCCGCCACCAAGAGGGCGCTCCTGGTCACCTCGTTCTGGTACATCCGCGATGTCGACCCCTCCACCCTGCTGCTGACCGGCCTCACCCGCGATGGCGTCTTCCTCATCGAGAACGGCGAGGTGGTGGGCTCGGTCAACAACTTCCGATTCAATGAGAGCCCGGTCAGGGTGCTCGCGCGCACGACCGAGATGGGGCAGGCGGAGCTCGCCCTGTCCCGGGAGACGGGGGACTCGATCTTTGTGGAGGCGCCCCCGATCCGGGTGGAGGGCTTCCACATGTCGTCTGTCTCGGACGCCATCTGATCCGACCTGGACGCTCTGATGGACCGCAGTCCGCAGGAACGCCTGGTGGAGGTCGGAGGGCTCAAGCTCTCGTGCCGGATCTGGGAGGGCCCCGGCCGGCCGATCCTGGCCCTCCACGGCCTGGCCAGCAATGCCCGCTGGTGGGACCTGGTCGCGCGGCATCTGTCGCCGCCTCACCTGGTGGTGGCGCCCGACCTTCGAGGACACGGGCTGAGCTCGAGGCCGCAGCAGGGCTACGGCTTCGCCCAGGTGGGGGAGGA
>JAJZJU010000086.1 GCA_021809895.1 bacterium | reverse complement strand
GGCAGGAGGCAACCACCGGACAGGGGCCCGAGGCTCCCGCGAAGCGGTGGCAGTAAGACCGCAGTGCCTACCGGAAGCGGAGGGCGCCAGGTGACCCAGGACCGTTCGGGGCCACCCGCTGGGCGATACTCACTATCGCACAGTGTTTAGGAACGGTGTCGAATCCAGCCACTGCACGGGAACCGGAAGTAAACGTGACGGCCAGCGCGGAGGTAGTTGCCGAACCTTGATCTGGTGGTTGCCCGGTCACGACTGGTCTTACGTGACCACCACCTGGGCAAGTCAGACCGGCATGGCGCGACGGGTCACGTTCCGTCTTCCGGAGGCTGGCATCGCCACGGCCGGCAGCCCCGACCTCGAGAATGAGGTGCGATGAACGCCTCCTCTCCCACCGTCTCTCCCAGGGCGGGCCTCGCCCTCTTGGTGATCGTGATCGGAGTCCTGATGGCGGCCGTGGACACCACCATTGTGGTGCTGGCCCTGCCAGAGATGGAAAGGGCACTCCACGTCCCATTGGCCGACGTGATCTGGGTGATCATCGGGTACCTGCTGGTGATCACCCTGCTGGCGACTCAGGTGGGAAGGCTGGGCGACATGTTCGGGCGGGTGCGCATGTACGAGACGGGATTCTTGGTCTTCATCGTGGGCTCGGCCCTCTGCGCGCTGGCCGGCAACGAGGCGACCATCATCGGCTTTCGAATTCTGCAAGGGGTTGGCGGGGCGCTCGTCACTGCCAACGGCGGAGCGGTCATCGCCGACACCTTTCCCCCCGAGACCCGGGGCCGCGCGTACGGCTTCAACAGCGTCGGCTGGAGTGTCGGGGCGATCCTGGGGATCCTGCTGGGCGGTCTCATCATCACCTTCCTCTCTTGGCGCTGGATCTTCTGGATCAACGTCCCCGCCGGTGTGATCGCCTTCGCTCTGGCGCTGCGAGTCCTCCACGACTCCGGCAGAAGGCAGCGCCAGCGACTGGACTTCGCCGGCATGATCACCCTGGGGGGAGGCCTCTTCGGGGTGTTGTGGGCGATCACCTCCATGGCCACCACGAGTTTCTCCTTCGAGATGCTGAGCTTTCTGGTCGGGGGCATGGCCCTGCTGGTCGCCTTCGTATTCATCGAGCGGGCGACCAAAGCTCCCATGCTTGACCTCTCCCTCTTCCGGATTCCCACGATGACACCCACGCTGCTTGCCTCGCTGTTCCAGGGCCTGGCCAACTTCGCGGTGCTCTTTCTGGTGATCATGTACCTTCAGGGAGTGCGCCGCCTGAGTCCACTCGATTCCTCCCTGCTGCTCGTCCCCGGCTATTTTGTGGGCGCCTTTGTGGGGCCGTACGCGGGCAGGCTTTCGGATCGCATAGGAGTGGTGTGGCCGGCCACCGTGGGGCTGCTGATCGAGATCGTCGCGCTCTTGGTTTACGCCCAGTTGGGGGTGACCACCCCGCTGGTGGTGGTCACAGTGGCGTCCGTGATCAACGGCGTCGGGGCTGGTTTCTTCTTCCCGGCCAACAATGCTGCCGTCATGAAGGCGGCACCGGGCCGAGCGTTTGGGACCGCCTCCGGGATGTTGCGCACGTTCGCCAACGTGGGCATGGTCTTCTCGTTCTCGGTCGCCATCCTGGTCGCGGCCCTATCGATCCCGCGTGGACTGGCCTTCGCGATCTTCGTGGGCACCACCAGGCTCAACCACCATCTGGCGGGGGTCTTCACCGCTGGGGTCCACGCCGCCTTTTACTCGTCCGTGATCTTCATGCTGATCGCCATGCTGCTGTCGGGCACCCGCGTGCTCCGGCCGCACGCCCCCATGCGCGGACCACAGCTTGGCCCCACCCAGCCGGGTCTCCAAGGCGAGCACCAGGAAAGTCCGGTAATCGCAGAGTTGCCGGCAGACAGCAAGAACCGCTGAACGACAGGCACCAGCTGGGAGCAAGACGCCATCCGCTCAGACCGCGGCGGCCGGCCGACCAAGGAGGCGTGAAAAACCAACCAGGCACCCAGAGCGCACCAAGGCTGGGCTGGCTGCGCCAGCAGAGACCTCTCCGCCCGCTACGCGTCGGCCGCTCGGCCCGTCCAGATCCCGGCTCGATGGAGCCGACCGGGGAGCGACGCACCGAGGAGGTTCTCGAGGAACTCAGCGGTAGCGCACATCGCCCGGAGGTCGACCCCTGAGCGAGCTCCCACCCTCGTCAGCATGTGCAGCAGATCTTCACTGCAAACATTGCCGGTTGCTCGGGGCGCGAATGGGCAGCCTCCAATCCCGCCCACCGACCCCTCGAAGCGCCTGACCCCGAGCTCGTACGCGGCCAGCGCATTGGCGAGGCCCATCCCCCGGGTGTCATGGAAGTGCAAGGAGAGCTGCTCGGTCGGGATCCCGGAACGGAGCAGGTGCTCGATCAGGGTTCCGACCTGACGAGGATCGGCTACCCCGATCGTGTCTGCGATGCCGATTTCGGCAACTCCCAACTCCTGGCACTGATCGGCCAGCTCGGCCACCCTGTCCTCTTGCACGGTGCCCTCGAAGGGGCAGCCGAAGGCGACGCTGAGGCCGATGTCGAAGAGACAGCCGTGAGCGCGCGCCGCCGTGGCCATCTCCTCCAACTCGATGAGCGTTTCCGGGACGGTGCGATTGAGGTTGCGCCCGTTGAAGCCGTCGGTCACGCCAATGTTGGCCACCACGTGGCGCACGCCCGCCTGCAGGGCCCGCTCCATCCCCCTCGCGTTGGGGACCAAAACCCGCACCCGGTCCAGCACCGGCTGCCCCCGTGCGGACACCAAGCGGGTGATCAGGTCCTCCGCGTCCGCCATCTTGGGAACCCACTTCGGAGACACGAAGGAGGTCACCTCGACCTGGTCGACGCCTGCGTCCAGCAGCCTCCCGACCAGCTCCAGTTTGGAGCCAGTGGAGACCTCCAGATCGAGATTCTGGAGACCATCGCGAGGCCCAACCTCGGTAAAAAAGACCGCCTGGGGGTGCGCGGCTGAAAGGTCCATCGCGGTTTCAGTCTAAGCGGCCCAGCGCGTTCGCCCGCTCCCCTCCCAGCCGGCTGGGGTGTCCGAGAGCCGGTGGCACCACTTCGTGGGTCCCGGACATGACCGACCACCCGCAGAGCCGACCAGAGCCGATCTATACTTCGGAACTGGCAGTAACACTGAGGTACAGGTAGTGGCAAGCTTAACCAGACTCACAACGCCCTTGGTACGCCACGGGCACGACTTGCGGCCAGCCAGTTGGGACGAGGCGCTCGATCGTGCGGCAGCGGCCTTCGAGGCGGCGCGCGCACAGGACGCCACGACCTCGTTCGGAATGTTCAGCTGCTCCAAGGCGACCAACGAGGTGAACTTCCTCGCTCAGAAGTTCGTAAGGTCGGTGATCGGCAGCAACAATATCGACAGCTGCAACCGAACTTGACACGCCCCTAGCGTCGCCGGTCTGGCGGCAGTGTTCGGAGCCGGAGGGGGAACCAGCTCCTACCGGGAGATCGAGGAGACGGATCTGGTGATCCTGTGGGGATCCAATGCGCGTGAGGCGCACCCCATCTTCTTCCACCATCTGCTCAAGGGATTGCGCTCTGGAGCCAAGTTCTACGCGGTGGACCCGCGGCGCACCACGTCGGCCCAGTGGGCCGACGTCTGGATGGGACTTGAGGTCGGCTCCGATATTGCCCTGGCCAACGCGGTGGGTCGGGAGATCATCCGGGCAGGACTCACCAATCGCGAGTTCATCGCCCGGGCCACCAGCAACTTCGAGGCCTACGCGGCGGCCGTTGAGCCCTGCACCTTGCAATGGGCAGAAGCCGAGACCGGGGTGCCGGCAGACGCCATCCGCGAGCTCGCCCACGACTATGCCAAGGCGGATCGCGCTCAGCTGTGCTGGACCCTGGGAATCACCGAACACCACAATGCGACCGACAACGTTTTCGCCCTCATCAACCTGGCTCTGCTCACTGGCCATGTGGGCCGTTGGGGATCCGGACTGGTCCCACTGCGGGGCCAGAACAACGTCCAGGGCGGCGGCGACATGGGGGCTATCCCCAACAAGCTCCCTGGCTTCCAGGACGTGGCCACGAACGTAGAGGCGAGGGCCAGGTTCGAGCGCGCCTGGGGCGTCCATCTGCCACCCAAGGCTGGCTGGCACCTATCGCTTATGTTCGAGGCCATGGAACGTGGCGAGCTGACCACCGCCTACATCCTGGGCGAGAACCCGCTCCGCTCAGAGGCCGACACCGACCGCACCCGGCGGCTGCTGGGCGGCCTGGAACACCTCGTGGTCCAGGACATCTTCCTCACCGACACTGCAGCCATGGCCGAGGTGGTACTGCCCGCCACTGCCAGCTGGTCCGAGGCCGAGGGTACCGTCACCTCCAGCGAGCGCCGGGTGCAGCGCGTCCGGCGGGCACTAGATCCTCCAGCCGGGGCTCGCGACGACATCGAGATCCTGGTCGAACTCGCACGCCGCCTCGGTGCCGACTGGGGCCACCCCACCGCCGAGCAGGCGTGGGATGAGTTGCGCTCACTCTCGCCGATGCACGCGGGCATGAGTTACCGCCGGCTGGAGGAACTCGGAGGTCTGCAATGGCCCTGCCCGGACGAGCAGCACCCGGGATCTGAGTTTCTGCACGGTCGGCTCTGGGAGGAAGATCCAGCCCGAAGGGGAGCGGCGGCGCCATTCACACCAGTCATGGCCGAGGGCCCTGTGGACCTGATCAGTGAGGACTATCCCCTGCGCCTCACCACCGGACGCCGACTGGACTCGTTCAACACCGGGGTGCAGTCCTCGCAGTACTCGACTCCAATTCGACGCCCGGAGAGCCTCAACCTCTCTCCCGAAGACATGGCCGAGATGGGCCTTCGCGATGGGGAGCGGGTGCGAATCTCCTCCCGACGCGGCTCCGTCGAGGCCCCAGTCTTGACGGACCCCTCGCTGCGACGTGGCCTGGCCTTCATGACCCTTCACTTTCCGGAACAGGTGGCTACCAATAACCTGACCCTGGACGCCTGGGATCGGCTGTCTGGGACCGCCGAGTTCAAGGCGACGGCGATCCGGGTTGACCGGATCCGGCCCGAGGGCCTGGAGATTGAGCAGCCCATCGCGATTGAGGTGCCTGGCTGATGGACCTTCGCTTGGGCGTTGGTGGCCCCCCAACAAGCGCAGAAAAGGCGGCGGTCGATGCCGTGCTGGGGGATCCGGAATCGAGCTGGCTGGGCGGCGAGAGGACTGCCGCCGGAGGGCACATAGCTCGCGGGGGACACTCCGCTCGCGCCCAGCGACACCTGTTGCTGCCAGCTCTGCAGGCGGTGCAGGCCAGCAGCGGCTGGGTCACACCGGGTGCGCTCGACTACGTATGCACGCGGCTCACGATCCCCCCGGCCGAGGCCTACGGGGTCGCCGCCTTCTACTCACTGCTGCGAACCGAGCCGGCCGCCACCACTGTGGTCCACGTGTGTGACGACATCGCCTGCCGTTGTCAGGGCGCAGAGGCGCTCTGCGCGGAAATGGAGAAGCGTTTCGGACCACCCTCGGAGCCGGGCGACACCCGAGCGGTCAGTTGGGTCCGCAGCCCGTGCCTGGGCCGGTGCGAGCAGGGCTCTGCAGCTCTCATCCAGCGGGCTGGACAATCTCCCGAGATGCTCAGCATCGCCCCCGCCAGCGTGGCCAAGATCGAGCATGCGCTGGGCAACGGCAACGGCTCCAAACCATTGCTCGACCCAACTTCGCCGGTGCGCACCGACCCTGCCCACCGGCGCCTGCTCCGACAGGTCGATGTGGCCAATCCCGGGTCGCTCAGCTCCTATCGCGCCCACGGCGGCTACCAGATGCTCCGGCGGGCGCTCGACATGGGCCCGCAGGGCATTATCCGGGAGATCAAGGAAGCCAACCTACTCGGTCGTGGGGGCGCCGCCTTCCCGACCGGGCTCAAGTGGGAGTCGGTGGCCAACAACCCGGTGCGCCCTCACTACTTCATCTGCAATGCCGACGAGTCGGAGCCCGGTACCTTCAAGGACCGAGTACTAATAGAGCGGGACCCGTTCGGAGTCGTCGAAGCTCTGACGATCGCCGGTTACGCGACCGGAGCGGAGCGGGGCTACATCTACATCCGGGGAGAATATCCGGAAGCGGCCGAGCGGCTGTGCGAGGCCATTGAGCAGGCGCGAACCCAGGGGCTTTTGGGAGCGTCCATCATGGGCAGCGAGTTCCACTTCGACATCGAGCTGCATCGCGGCGCCGGAGCCTACATCGCGGGCGAGGAAACCGCCCTCTTCAACTCCATCGAGGGTCATAGGCCGGAACCCCGCAACAAGCCGCCCTTCCCCACCCAGGCGGGTCTCTTCGCCAAGCCCACCGGGGTCAACAACGTCGAGACACTGGCCAACGTGCTGGAGATCCTGCGCATCGGAGGGGCCGCTTTCGCGGAGCTGGGTACACCCACCTCGACCGGCACCCGTCTCTTCTGCGTCTCAGGTTGTGTGGAGCGCCCCGGCCTCTACGAGCTCGAATTTGGGGCCACCTTGGGCGAGTTGATCGCCATGGCGGGAGGAGTTTCCGGAGGGCGGCCCCTGCAGACGGTACTGCTGGGAGGGGCGGCCGGATCGTTCGTGGGACCAGCCGCTCTTGGCACCCCACTCACCTTCGAGTCGGTGCGCGCCATCGGCGCCACGCTTGGGTCTGGAGTGGTGCTGGTCCTAGACGACACCATCGACGTGACCGACATTCTGCGCCGCATCGCCCAGTTCTTCCGGGACGAATCCTGCGGTCAGTGCGTTCCCTGCCGGGTCGGCACGGTGAGGCAGGAGGAGTTGCTGGCCAGGATGATCTCGAGGCGACCCTTGGGGTCGCCCGAGCGGGAACTGGCCCTGCTCATGGACATAGGAGGAGTTATGCGGGATGCGTCCATCTGCGGCTTGGGCCAGACTGCGGCCGCGGCGGTCCAGTCCGCTGTCTCCTTGGGCCTCATCGGAGGTCCCAGCGACGGGGACCGGGTGGCCCAGCAGTGAGCGTCACCTTCGTGGCCGCTCCCAAGCGGCTGCTCACTATGACGGTTGACGGGCAGACGATCAAGGTACCCGAGGGCACGACTCTGCTCCAGGCCTGCCAGCAGCGGGGCATCGACACCCCCACCCTCTGCTATCTGGAGAATCTCACCCCGGTCAATGTCTGCCGGGTTTGTGTGGTGGAGGTGGAGGGTTCGCGCACCCTGGTTCCGGCCTGTTCTCGCAAGGCAGAGGACGGTATGGTGGTGAAGTCCGACTCCGACCGGGTCAGAGCAAGCCGCAAGGGTGTGCTGGAGCTGCTCGCCTCGTCTGTGGACCTATCCTTGGCCTCGCCCGAGGTCCACCAATGGATGGAACGGTATGGCGCGGAGCCCGACCGCTTCGGCCCGTCCAGCGCCCCTCCGCCGGGCAATCCCCGGGACAGAGCACGGCCGGGCGAGCATGTGCCTGCGGACGGGCTGGCGGCGGCGACAGTGTCCCAACCGGCCAAGCTCGACAATGACACGTACATCCGCGACTACTCCCGCTGCATCCTCTGCTACAAGTGCGTCGAGGCTTGTGGCGTAGACGCCCAGAACACCTTCGCGATCGCGGTCGCGGGAAGAGGCTTCGAGGCGCGGATCTCCACAGAATTCGATGTCCCTCTGCCCGACTCTGCGTGCGTGTACTGCGGTAACTGCATTGGAGTCTGTCCAACTGGCGCGCTTATGTTCAAGTCCGAGTTCGACATGCGCAACGCTGGGACCTGGGACGAGTCTAAGCAGACGATCACCACCACGATCTGCCCCTACTGTGGAGTGGGCTGCAATCTGGAGCTTCATGTCCAGGACAACTCCATCGTCAAGGTGACATCGCCGCTGGACCATGACATCACCAGGGGGCACCTCTGCGTCAAGGGCCGCTTCGGCTACCAGTTCGTCCAACATCGCAGTGACGGCTCGGAGGCTCAGCAGTAGCGACCACGGGAGTCGCGCCGCCTGGGGCCGCACCAAGCGGCACTCCGCTCCGACTCTCCAACCACTGCGGGTCTTCACCACCAATCGTTGGGCCGGAGGCCTGACGACCGGCTTCATGATCCGATACCGACCCCACGCCATGGTCCGGCCTGACCATCCTCACAGGTGCAGGCGGATGTCAGCAGGCAGGACCTGACCGACTGCTCCCCCACGAACCGTGAACTCCCCGGCCATGCAGGTCTTGCTTGGGACCAACGGAGGAGATGCACCGCCTCACCGCCGCTGGGGGCGACCGGACAGGGCCCGCTCCGCTACGGGGTGAGTGTCCCGTTCAGATTTGACCATCCTCGTGGGTGGCTGACCAGCCGGAGCCAGGGTGGGATGAAGACGGGTTTGCCTCCAATCCCGCGCACTCTGTGTCACCTGGTCGCGACGCACGGCGAGCCCTGAAGGCCGCCACCTTCTGGCGGCTGAGGCATGTCGCTGAGCAGAAATGGCGGGAGCCGTTGCGGGAGGTGTCAATGTAAACGCGGTCGCAGCGCTCAGCCTGGCAGACCCCCATACGTCTGATGCCATGAGATCCGATCGCTATCGCCAGAGCGGTGGCGCAGGTGGCACCCCGCGCACGCGCCCGGCCGGCCTCCTTCTCCTGGCTCTGAAAGTGGAGGTGCCACGGCTCGCCATCGTGGCTAGCTAGCTGGGGCGCCGCGTGGTACTCCTGAAGCAGGCCGTTGATGGCGCTGGCAGCCCGGTCCGCATCCCCGGTTGAAGCCGCCTCGAACACCGCTCGGAGCCGCGCCGCCAACCTGAACATCCCCTCGGTATCGTGGGCGGACAGCTCAGCTCCGCCGCTCTTCCAGATGGCGTCCTCGGCCGCAGCGGCCATCCGTTGGCGCGAGCCCACCTCCTTAGGCACCGTCACCGGCCGGCCCCTGTCCAGACCTGAGGTGAGTTGGTTGACTAGCTCTGCGGCTGCCTCCACGCCACGATCCGTGTAACTACCGAAGTTCATTTGACTCGCACTGATTTACTGTATGATGTTACTAGCAACAAGTCAATAACAAGTTACCAAGGAGTCCACGGATGAGTCCTAGCCTGATTGGAATGCTGACCGACAACCGTAACCGGGAACTTCGCGGTGTGAGTGCTGGACGCCGGCCGCCCCTGCCCCAAGGCATCCTTGAGCGGAGGACCGCATCCGCGATCCTGCGGCTCAGCTCTACTCTCCGCAGACGCTGATTCACACCAACTCCATGATGGGGTGGCCCGGCGAACCTGCCAGAACTTCCCCGATCAGGGCCGCCGCCGGCTGAAGGTCAGAGAAGGCAGCTGCGCGATCCGGTGCGATAGTCACAACCAGGCCGCCGCTGGTCTGAGCGTCGCAGGCCAGCAGGAGGCGATCGTCAGCCACCGCCGGAGCGATGCTGGCAAACGTTCGCGCCAGATCCAGATTGCGACGGGAGCCACCCGGGATGTGCCCCTCGGCGATCAGGTCCATCGCGCCAGTCAGCACCGGAAGGTCGCCGGCTCGGACCAGAACCCGCACAGAAGAGGCCTGGGCCAAATTGTGGAGGTGCCCCAGGAGGCCAAATCCGGTGACATCGGTGGCGGAGCTGGCACCGGCTTGGAGCATCGCTCGGGCGGCGTCTCGGTTCAGATGCCTCATGGTGGCAACCGCCTCCGTCAGGACCCCCACCGGGGCCCGGCCAGCCCTGTAGGCGTTGAGGATGACCCCTGTGCCCAGCGGCTTGGTCAAGAAGACCAAGTCACCAACCTGTGCAGTGGAATTGGTCATCATCCGGCGCGGATCGACGCGCCCCAGCACAGCGCACCCGAAGATGGGCTCACTGCTGCGGATCGAGTGCCCACCTGCCACAGCGCAGCCAGCCTCCGACGCGACCTCTGCGCCGCCTTCCAGGATTCGACGCAGGATGCCTCCATCAAGGTTGGCAAGGTCGAATCCGACCAGATTGAGCAGCAGGATGGGTGTGCCCCCCATCGCATATATGTCGGATAAGGCGTTGGCAGTGGCAATTGCCCCGTAGTCCCGCGGGTCATCGACCGGTGGGGGGAAGAAGTCTGTGGTAGCCACCAGGGCCAAATCGTCCCCCAGCCGGTAGACTGCGGCGTCGTCCATGGAGGCTGCCGACACCAGCAGGTCGCCGCCGGCTGGAGTAGCGATTCCGGCCAGGATGGCGGCAAGGTCCGCCTGAGCGATCTTTGCTGAGCAGCCTCCCTGCCCGGTCAGTTCAGTCAGCCGCACTGGGTTGCTCACACCTTCGCCCTCCTAAGACGGTGCATATCCCCGACCCGTTCCGCCAACTGTGATCGCTCCATGTGTTCCAGAAGGGGCACCGCCACCCGCCGGCTGGTATGAAGATCATCCCTGACTTCGGCCACCGAGAGCCCTTGCGGAGACGCCTCCAGGAGGTCTCGAAGTTTGGCCTCCAGACTCTGAAATGTTGCTGCTGAGATCAAGAGATCAGGGCTCAGCTGGACCGCGTCGCCCCGGCGCACCAGGTAGGCGGCGACCTCTTTGGTCAAGCCTGCCTGCTTGAGCTCGGGAGCGGTTGGCGGGTTGGGACCGCCCGCCAGGAGCATGGCCGCAATCCTGTCGGCAGCTTCACTCCTCGGAAGTTGCGGCGACTGCCCGGGCGCCCTCACCACCGGCCCAGCAGCCTCCAGCACCCCGTCCGCCTGCAAGTGCTGGACCACAGCATCTCCCTCTGGGCCGGCCTCGAAGCCGAGCCGCTGAAGCAGTTGCCGGCGGGAGAGGCCGGGTTCCAGAGGACGCGACTCCAGTTGCTCCTTCAGCTCCATGCGAGTGCGCTCTAGGACTTCGCCCCACTTGGCGGACCCTAGAAACCGCGCACCCACGGCCCGTAGACGGCCATCTCCTGCGGCCTCCGCCAGGGCTGCTGCGGCAGTGGCCTCGCTGACACCTGCCAGTCGAGAGGCCTGCTTGGCGGTCAGCCCCAGGGCTGCTGACCGCGCCTCCAGCACCGCCAGCTGATCCGGCCCGCTGGCACCAGCCGCGGCCAGCGCCAGTTCCCGCTCAGCCCAGGCATCAAGCGGAGCGCTCGCCCAGCGGTGGTGGCGCGGGGGGTGGGAGTCAAGGACGGTCCCACCTCCGACCACTGCGGCAGGGCTGGGGGTGCGCAGTATGACCCGGTCTCCCGGAAGTGCCCAGAGGGGTGAGTGAAGGTGGATCTGGGCGTAACCTGATCTGCCCGGCCCCAGACGCTCCTCTCC
>JAJZJU010000085.1 GCA_021809895.1 bacterium | reverse complement strand
GAGGTTGCTCCGACCCGGTCTTTCGCCGCGGACATGTGTGTCTCGACTTCCATCTCGGGATCTGTGCCGGCCCCTGCGAGGGCCTGATGTCCGAGGCTGGCTATAGGCAACTGCTCGACGACGCCGGCACCTTTCTCTCGGGACACACCTCGGCCGTGTTGGAGCGGCTGGAGGCCGCCATGCAGGAGGCCAGCGCGGCGTTGGACTTCGAGCTGGCGGCCTCCTTGAGGGACCGGGTGGCCGCGGTACGCAAACTGTCCGACGAGCAGGTCACCTCACCAAAGCTCGGCTCTGCCCTGGACGTAGTTGGCCTCGCCATCGGTCAAAGCCAGGGGATGGCCGCAGTTATGTCGGTCCGCGAGGGACGCCTCCAGGCAGTGGATCGTCACCCCCTGGAGGGGGTGCAGGAGCTGTCGACGGCCGAGGTTCTGGCCGCGTTCCTGGGCCAGTTCTACGGCAGCGCCACCACCCTGCCCCGAGCCATCGTGGTGGCTGTCCAACCCGAGGCCGCCAGTGTCCTGGTGCGTTTCCTGGAGGATCGCAGAGGTGGTGCCGTGGAGCTCAAGGTGCCGCGGCGAGGCGGTTTGAGACAGCTCCTGGCAAGAGCAGAAGAGACCGCCGAGGCGGCCCTGGCACAGTCGGTGGTGAGCCAGGACTTTGACCGGGAGCGGGGCTCGGCCGCCCTGGAGGACCTCAGGGCCCAACTGGGCCTGGAGGAGGTGCCGACACGGATGGAGTGCTACGACATCAGCAACACCATGGGCCAGCAGAGCGTAGGGTCCATGGTTGTCTTCGAAAACGGAAGCCCCAAGGTGTCCGACTACCGCATCTTCGGGATCCGCACCGTGGAGGGCCCCAACGACTTCGCCAGCATGGAGGAGGTGATCGCTCGGCGCTTCGCGCACATCAGCAGTCCGGCCGAGAAGCCGGAGGCAAGCCTGGGGGTGGTTCCCGACCTGGTGATCGTGGACGGCGGAGAGGGGCAGCTGGCGGCGGCCCACCGGGCGATGGTCCGTCTGGAGGTGGATGGGATTCCGCACTTCGGGCTCGCCAAGCGCTTCGAGGAGCTTCACCAAGTGGAATCACCCGAACCGCTGCACCTCACCCAGGGCAGCCCGGCGCTGTTTCTGGTGCAGCGCATCCGCGATGAAGCTCACCGATTCGCGATCACCAGACACCGAGCCCGGCGTTCGAAGGCCGGACTCAGAAGTAGGCTCGACGAGGTGACCGGTCTGGGGCCCAAGCGCAAGCGGGCCCTGCTTCAGGAGTTCGGGTCGGTCGCGGCGATAAAGGAGGCGACTTTGGAGCAGCTCGTGGCCGTGCCCGGGGTCACCAGGCCGGTCGCGGCCGCGATCAAGGAGCTTCTCTGAGGTGGAGGACGGCAGCCCGGGCGAGTCGCGGTGCGCCCTGGTATTCGGACCACCGGGCACCGGCGTCATGGAGGTCGCGGACGAGTTGGCTCGCTTGCTCGATCACGTAGATGCCTGGGATGGGTCGGAGCCCTGGCCGTCTGGGGACCTGCTGGAACTAGCCGACGCGGGTCGCTGGCCTCTTATCGTCCGCACCGAGGGCAGGGAGAGCTACTCCTTGCGACGACTTCTGGCCGCAGGTCAGGTGGACTCGCTCGGGGCTGCCCTCCAGCTGATCGAGCTGAGCCGGGACCGGCAGAGCGGCATGAGAGTCCGGGCGAGGGTGGTGCTGGATGTGTCTCAGCTTGGTGAGGAGACGCTGCGAGCCAGAGTTCGGACTCTGCTGGAGGCGGGCCTGGGGCAGCGCCCCACGCCAATTGTGGTTCTGGAGTCATTCGCCTACCCGCGGGGAGTCCCCCTCGACCTCGACTGGTGCTGGGATGCGCGCGCACTGCGAAATCCCTATTGGGAGGAAGCCCTGCGGCCTCTTTCGGGGATGGACCTCATGGTGCAACAGTTCGTGCTCCAGCAGCCGCTGGCCAAGCCGCTGGTGGAGGGGCTGGAGCTGCTGGTCCTGGAGCAGATGGCCGCCTGGTCCGACCAGGGACGCCAGACGATCCGGTTGGGCATCGGCTGCACCGGTGGGTTCCACCGTTCTGTGGCCCTTTGCGAGGAGCTGTGGCGGCGACTGAGCCAGCGAGGGTTTCCGGTAGTACGCTGGCACCGGGAGATCGGGGATTGAGTGACCTGGCGGCCGCTACCGGCCCATCGATGGCTATCTGACACGGACCGAGGGTGGTCCCGGTGCGCTGGAAATGAGATGGGGGTGATGGCGGTTGCCGCTCCTATACTCGGCAGCAGGGGGGAATCGGCACCATCCGCAGCCAGGGAGATGCACCATGCAAGTGAAGGTCGGTATCAACGGCTTCGGCCGGATCGGTCGCAATGTCCTACGCGCGCTGCGAGGACGGGACGACGTCATGGTGGTGGCGGTGAACGACATCACCAGCCCCTCTGTCCTCGGCCACCTCCTGCGCCACGACTCGATCCTGGGGCCATATCCCGGTGCCGTGGAGGCTAGAGCGTCCTCCCTGCTGATTGACGGTCGGGAGGTAGAGGTGCTGTCAGAGTCCGCGCCCGGGGATCTCCCCTGGGGACGGTTGGGAGTGGAGGTGGTCATCGAGTCGTCGGGCCTTTTCACTTCGGCCGAGAAGGCGAGGAGGCACATCGATCCGGGGGGTGCCCGTAAGGTCATCATCACCGCCCCGGCCAAGGGAGAGGACATCACCATCGCCATCGGGGTGAACCATGGCCGCTACGACCCCTCGGTGCACCATGTCATCTCCAATGCTTCCTGCACCACCAACTGCCTGGCGCCCGTGGCCAAGGTGCTCAGCGACTCCTTCGGGATCGAAAACGGCCTCATGACCACCATCCACTCGTACACATCCGATCAGAGGTTGCTGGACTCGCCCCACCAGGACCTGCGCCGGGCCAGGGCGGCGGCACTGTCGATGATTCCCACCTCAACGGGTGCGGCCCAGGCGGCGGCCCTGGTCCTACCCGAGCTGGCCGGCAAGTTTCAAGGGCTGGCCATCCGGGTCCCCACGCCCGACGTATCCCTGGTGGACCTGACCGCGACCCTGAGCAGGCCCACGACCGTCGACGAGGTGGGCCACGCGCTCCGGACTGCGGCTGCGGGCAGCCTGAACGGCATTCTGGCAGTCGAGGACGAACCGCTGGTGTCGATCGACTTCGCCGGCAACTCGCACTCATCAATCGTGGACGGGCCCTCGACCGTGATGTCGGGAGACCGGATGGTCAAGGTCCTCGCCTGGTATGACAACGAGTGGGGCTACTCCTGCCGAGTGGCCGATCTCTGCCAGTTGGTCGCCTCCCGCCTCTAGCGCTGACCGCGAGCCGAGTGCCAGAGATGATTCGCAAGGCGGGGCTGGATGAGGCACCTGTGGACGGAGCCAGGGTCCTGCTCCGGGTGGACTTCAACGTTCCCCTGACGGAAGCTGGCACGGTCCGAGATGACGCCCGCATCCGCGCGGCCCTACCCACCATCACTGAACTGGTGGGCCGGGGCGCGTCGGTGGTGCTGGTGACTCACCTGGGGCGTCCGCACGGGCAGGCCGTTCCCGGGCTGACGACTGTCCCCTTGGCCAAGCGGCTCTCCCAGCTCCTGAGCATTCCCGTGGCGCACAGTCCCGAGGTGACGGGCGAGGCAACGCGGCGTCTGGTCGAGGCGCTGGCACCGGGCGGTCTACTGCTACTGGAAAATGTGCGCTTCCGACCCGAGGAAGAGGCCAACGACCCCGCTTTCTCAGCCGAGTTGGGCAAGCTGGCCGATGTATTCGTCAACGACGCCTTCGGCTCCGCTCATCGTGCTCACAGCTCGACCGAGGGCGTGGCGCACTTCCTGCCCGCCTATGCCGGCAGGCTGATGGCCAACGAGCTCATGCAGTTGGGACGCATCCTTGACCAACCAGCCCGGCCGCTGCTGGCGATCATGGGGGGCAGCAAGTTGAGCACCAAGCTCGGCGTCATCCAAAACCTTCTGCCCAGGATCGACGGACTCTGTCTGGGAGGTGCCATGGCGGCCACATTCCTGCGCGCGGAAGGGATCGCCACCGGCCAGTCGCTGGTCGAGGAGGACTTCACCGAACATGCGCGCCAGTTGCAATCCCGAGGAAGCGGGCTACGCCTGGGATTCAACCTCCCGGCCGACGCGGTGGTCGCACCGGGCCTGGATGCAGCGCCCGAGGAGGTTCACACCTGCGCCGTCACTGAAATCGGGCCCAAGGAGATGCTGCTGGACATAGGTCCGGCGACGATAGCCTCCTGGAGGGACGTGGTCGAAGCTGCCGCGACCGTGGTTTGGAACGGGCCGCTCGGAGTGTATGAGAACCCCTTGTTCGCCTCAGGCACCAGGGCGGTCGCTGAGGCGGTCGCCGACAGTGGTGCGGTCAGCGTTACCGGCGGCGGCGACCTTCAGGCAGCGATCGAGGGTCTTGGGCTGACCTCCAAGTTCACCCATGTGAGCACCGGTGGTGGGGCGACCCTGGAATTCCTGGAGGGGAGGTCGCTGCCAGGAGTGGCGGCTCTGCGCGATTCAGATGAAGAGCCGAGGTGAGCACCGCCATGCCTCCGCCACCGCTCATCGCCGGCAACTGGAAGATGCACCAGACCCCACCCCAAGCCGCCGACCTGGCGGCCAAGATCCTGGAGCTTCTGCCGCCGAATCCCGGGGTCGAGGTGTTGTTGATCCCTCCATATCCATGCCTTCAAACCGTGCACGAGGTTCTCCAGGGCGATCCCCGTGTCGCTCTGGGCGCGCAGAACTGCCACTGGGAGGACCAGGGCGCATTCACCGGTGAGGTCTCGGCGCCGATGCTCAAGGCGTGGTGCCAGTACACCCTGGTCGGGCACAGCGAGCGAAGGCAGCTGTTCCATGAGACGGACGACATCGTGCGGTCCAAGTTGGAGGCCGTCCTCCGGGCCGGGATGCGGCCGGTTCTGGCGGTGGGGGAGACGGCAGAGGAGCGCAGGCTTGGCCAAACCCATGCGGTTCTGGCACGGCAGGCCCGCGCGGGGCTCTTAGGATTGCCTCTGGACCAACTCTTGACCTGCACAGTCGCCTACGAACCGGTCTGGGCGATCGGGTCAGGGGCGGCCGCCGACCCCTCCGACATCGCTGAGGCCACCGCCATCTTGCGGGAGGTGGTCGAGGAAGCAGCTTCCGGCCAAGCTCCCGCGGTGCGCATACTCTATGGTGGCAGCGTCACCGCCGACTCGGCGGCCGAGCTCCTGGGAGCCAGGGGAGTGGCCGGGGCGTTGGTGGGAGGGGCGAGCCTCAAGGCTCCCGAGTTCTGCGGAATAGCGGCAGCTGTGTCGCGTTGAGGGTGCGCAGGAACCGGAGAGGCTTTCGGCCTGGCGCAAGCAGCGCGTCCCTTGAGGTGGATCCCGGGTTCGGTAGGTGACGAGTGCAAGCCCCCGGCTCAGCCGTGGGATCAATATGGGAGTCTGGTGAAGGTGACCTGGCAGAGGGCGGCGCTGGTGATCTTGGATGGATTCGGCGCTGCGCCGAAAGGGATCGGAAATGCCATCGACTTGGCCTCGACCCCAACCTTGGACCGCCTGTTCGAGCGGTATCCTCACACCCTGCTGGACGCCAGCGGAATGGCGGTGGGCCTGCCGGAGGGCCAGCAGGGCAACTCCGAGGTCGGCCACCTGACCATCGGGGCTGGCAGGGTCGTCTTGCAGGACCTCACCCGGATCTCGGCCGCCATCCGGGACGGTAGTTTTTTTCAAAATCCGGTCCTCACCAGGGCGGTTGAGACCGTGCGGGACCGCGGCACTACGCTGCACCTGCTGGGATTGATCTCTCCGGGTGGAGTCCATAGCCACCAGGACCATGTGGTGGCTGTGTGCGAGCTGGCTCGTCGCGCTGGCCTGGAATCGGTGGTGGTGCACGCCTTCACCGACGGTCGCGACACCCCCACAGATCAGGGAGCTGCATTCGTGGGCGAGCTGGAACAGAAGCTGGCGGAGATTGGGGTTGGCCGGGTGGGCTCGGTCTGCGGCCGCTACTTCGCGATGGACCGGGATCGGCGCTGGGATCGCTTGGAACGCGCCTATGAAACCCTGATGGGCCGTAACCAGAAGCGGTGTGAGGCGGCGGTGCCATACATAGTGGACGGCTACCGGGACGGCACCAGCGATGAGTTCATCCCACCAGCCTGTGTGGTGGGGTCGGAGCCCGAGCCGGCGGCGATCCGGGCTGGAGACGTGGTCATCCACTGCAACTTCAGACCCGACCGCGCACGCGAGATCTGCCACGCCTTGATCGACCCCGAGTTCGACGGTTTCCCCAGGGATTTCCTGCTGGACCCCGCTGACCTCATCACATTCACGAGTTTCGACGAGAGACTGCCGGTCTCTGTCGCCTTTCCCAAGCCGCTGGTGAGCGACACCCTCGGTGACATGGTGGCGGCCAGCGGGCGTCGCCAATTCCACGTCGCCGAGACCGAGAAATACGCGCACGTCACATACTTCATCGACGGAGGTCGGGAAGAGCCGCTGGTGGGAGAGGAGAGGTTGCTGATCCCCTCCTCGAAGGTCGCCACCTACGACCTCAAGCCGGAGATGTCGGCACCAGCGATCACCGATGCCGTGGTAGCCCACATGGAGGCTGAGGGAGCGGATCTGGTAATCGTCAACTTCGCCAACGCCGACATGGTGGGTCACACCGGGAGCCTTGACGCAACCGTGCAGGCGGTTGAGTGCCTGGACCGGTGTCTGGGGCGCATCTCGCGGGTGGCCGCCGACCATCGCTACACCCTGCTGATCACTGCCGACCATGGCAACGCCGAGGAGATGGTCTCGGCCGACGGCACCACCCCTGTGACCTCCCACACCACCAACCGGGTCCCGCTGCTGGTGACAGACGACCGACGGTCACTGCGAGGCGGTGGAGGGCTGCGGGACGTGGCCCCCACGCTGCTCTCAGGGATGGGCATCAGGTGCCCTGAGGCGATGACTGGAACCTCTCTCATGGAGCCGGCGTAGTGCCGCAGGGCCGCACCCTCGGGGGTCATCGCAGGCGGCTGCGCGCGGAGGACGGTGAGCCTGCAATCAGGCCCTCCGGGTTGGTCGCCCTGGTGGGACGGCCGAACGTGGGCAAGTCCACCCTGTTCAACCGCCTGATCGGGGAGCGGCGCGCGATCGTCTCGGAGCAGCCGGGCCTGACCCGGGACCGGATCTACGGCACGGTCGAATGGCGCGGCACCGCCTTCACGGCGATCGACACGGCCGGCCTGGACCGGGTCGCCAAGGAGGGTCCCGAGGGTGATCTCCCCGCCAACACCCAGCAGCAGGCGCGGGTGGCGCTCGACGAGGCGAATGTGATCTGCTTGGTGCTGGACGCCAGGGCAGGCATGACCGCGGCCGACCTGGAGGTGGCAGACATCCTGCGCCGAGCGCGCCAGCCGGTTGTGGTGGTCGCCAACAAGAGCGAGGCACGGGAGGACCGACTTCTGGTTCATGAGTTCCTGGCGCTCGGCATGGGCGACCCGGTCGAAATCAGTGCGCTCTCCGGGGCCGGCACTGGCGACCTCCTGGACCGAATTGTGGCCGCTCTCCCGCCTCCGGCCGAGTCCGTCGCGGAACCAGAAACCACCAACCTCTTGCGCTGCGCGATAGTGGGGCGGCCCAACGTGGGCAAGTCATCCTTGCTGAACGCGGTGCTGGGACAGGACCGATCCCTTGTCAGCACCGTTGCTGGCACCACCCGCGACCCGGTGGACACTCTGATCACCACGCCCCAGGGACCGGTCCTGCTGGTGGACACGGCCGGGATGAAGCGACCCGGGGACACCAAGGACGCCGACTACTACAGCCTGCTGCGCGCGCTCCGAGTTGTGGAACGGGCCGACGTGGCGATCCTGGTCGTCGACGCCACCAGCCCGCTGCGAGCGCAGGACCGGCACATCGCGGGACGGGCCCGAGAGGCCGGTGCGGCCACAATGATCGCGGTCAACAAGTGGGACCTGCTGGACTCCGACGAGCGCCAGGATCGGTCGCTGCTGCGCGAGCTGCGCTCCGCCTACGACTTCGCTCCGGGGACCCCGTTCCTGTTCACCAGCGCCACCACCGGCAGGGGCATAGCCCGCCTCCTACCGGCTGCCTTCGCGCTGGGCGAGGCTCGGGCACTGCGGATCGGAACCCCAGCCCTCAACCAGTTCCTGAAGGAAGCGATGATCCGGCGCCCGCCCCCCAGTGGACGTGGCGGTCGTCGCCTGCATCTCTACTACGCGGTGCAGGCCCGCAGCAGGGTCCCGACCTTCGCCCTTTTCGTGAACGACCCCGAACTGCTCCACTTCAGTTACGCGCGATATCTGGAAAACCAGCTTCGGGACAAGTTCGGCTTCGCCGGAGTTCCGTTACGGCTGCGGGCCAGGAAGTCAGAGCCAGGGAGCTGAAGCTGAGAGGCCGTCCGTCGGTTTGACTCCCGGCGCGCCTCAGCCCCCGGGTCCGGTTGGGCTTGTGACGTAGCGGCTGGAGGCACGGCAGGTGAGCAAGGGAGGCGGCACCGGACGGTGCCGCCTCCAATTTTGCGGGTCGCCTCAGGTTGGGCTGGTCGCCTCTGCCCAATCCGACCAACGAGTCACCTCAGGAGGTGCTCACGCAGCCGTTCCTGTTCAGGTTTACCGGAGTGCTGCCGTCGGTGCCGTTGTAACCGTTGCCGGAGTTACCGGGAGCTCCGTACTGGGAGTCTCCCCCGAATGTGTTGCCGCTGGCCACGTTCCCGAACTCCCAATCGCAGGCGGCCGCCGCCGACGATGGGTTGGAAGAGGTGACCTGGGTCCAGTAGGGATAGAAACCTCCCGGGCCGGGCGGTGGTACGGTGCATCCGGACCCACTTTTGATGTTGCACTGGTAGTCGGAGGCCGGGTTGTCTGTCTGGAACTCCACCTGACTGTAACCTCCTCCGCCTTGGCCGTAGGTCGGCGGCTGGATCACCATGGTGGACGGGACAGTGGCGGTGGGTGTAGTGCTGGTCGGCCAGTCCTGCCAGTAGGGGCTGCCATCGTAGTCGAGGTCCCCGCCGTCGTTGAAGTTATCGCAACCTGTCACCAGATTGCCGGCACTGGTCTCTCCTCCGGAGGCGCTACCCCCATGGGTGTCTCCCGCATAGAAGCAAGGTCCGTCAGCGCGCGTCGTCTCTATGTTCCGAGAGCCGTCAAGCGCGGTCGCGGACTCGTAGACGCCGTTGCAGACGTTGTAGCCGGTGGTGCCCGCGACCGGGTCGCTGAGCGAGCTGCAGGCGGTGAAGTGCCCGATCTCAAAGGTCGTGCTGATGTCGGTTGAGAGGGCTGCCCACGGAACGATGTTCTGATATGCAGCGGTGTTGTACTCGGGCTGGAAGCTGAACGGCGTGCCGGCACAGGTTTTGAGGTTCGTGTTCTGGAATCCATTCGCCGCTGAGGCGATCATGTAGCCGCGTTGCCCGGTCGTCTGGTCCGTCAGGACCGCTTCCAGTGCACCGGCCCTCAGGTTATCGAAAATCTGGGTCTTTATCGTGTCACCGGGGTTGAAGAAGAGTGTCTGGCGATTCGGCGTGAAGGTAGCGTAGTTCGCCTGCTGTGGGCTGGGAGGCCCGGTCGGTACTCCGTTCTTCTGGATGAAAGCGAAGTTGACCGGCTCCTCGCAGGCCGGGTTGCAGTAGGCAAAGTTGTTGCTGCACTCCAGACTGTCGATCGTTAGGGCTGCGCACCAGCCGCCGTTGCCATTGGTGAGCGGGTTCTGTGAACCGGGGATGTTGCAGCTGATGCTGTCCACGAAGGGGGCGAAGCCGGGTGGGTAGAACTGCAACTCCATGAAGGCGCTGCCACCGCCTGGGTAGGAGCCGGACGGTGCGTTCGAGTCGCTCTGCGGCGTGCATGGTGTCTGAGGGTAGGAGTTGGGGTCGCAGATCGCCATGGAGAACCAAGGCGCCACCGACAGCTCAAAGAAGTGGGTCACGTCGCTTCCCGGGCTGGAGACAGTCGGTGGGGTGGACGGGTCCACTGGCAGCGTTTGAGTCCAGGTGACGCTGTCGCCGGAACTCGGCGCATTGGAGATGAACCGGAGATTGGGCTCATCGTGCCCGATGTAATAGCCGTTGTCATAGAAGCGGGCACCGTTTGCTCCATGCGGATCGGTGCAGGGCAGGGTGATCTTGATTGATTGTTGGACTGTGCTGTGGCCGTTGCAGTCGAGTTCGCCCCGGGCCGGTATCGAACTCGACCACGTTCCGCTTGCCGCGCTCGAAACCGGCGCGGATAGGATCTGAGCCCCTCCCAGCATGGTGGCCGCAGCGACGAGCCCGGCCAGTCGAGTCCAGGTTCCCAAGCTTCGTTGTGACGCTCTCAAATGTCGATCCCTCCCAGAATCTCGCGACTTGATGCATCGTCAGTTGAATGCTCGCTGGAGCCGGGCCGTCCAGAGCAAGTTGGTGACGGGTGGCTCCGGTCGACTACTTGAGCTATGGGTTATCTGACCGGCACCACCTCCTGCTGATCAAAGGGCCACCCACACCCGTCCAACGCAGAGGGCCGACCTTATGCTGGGTGGCAGTCTACATGCGGATAGCCATCACAGCAAGTGGCGGCAGGACGACCGCGGGCGGGCAGTTGTCGGCGACGAGTTGCCGGCTGACATGTCTCTAGCCGAGCCACGGAGTCAGCTGGAGCTTCGAACGATCGTGTGCCGTTCGGGAGTGCTGGAGTCGCTCAGGGAGCGCTGCCCGCCTCGCGGTCCGCTGGGCCTTCGGGCCTATCCGCCGGTGGCGCCTGGGAGGAGACGTGGCTCGATCCTGGTCTCCTCTGCCTGACCGTCTGGGCCGCGGCGAACGGAATAGGCGCCGGGCCCGGCTACCTCGGTCACCGCCTCCACCATCTCAGTTCCCCGGTAGACCAGGCCCACACCGTTGTCGGTGGCGTAACCCGCTGGCAGGGTGCCCTCAGCCACCAGCCGGTGGAAGAGCGGTCGCCGTTGCTCCTCGGCGTCGTAGTGCACCCCGTTGGAGAACGGCAGGAAACCCAAGGCATCGGTGATGGGGCGCAACTCCGGTCCAAACGAATCGGTGGTGCCTCCCACGTGCCAGCAGACGGAGCCGGCCGACACCCCACTGAGAACGACCCCCGCTTCCCAACAGTCCCGCAGAATCCGGTCGAGGCCGTGAAGCCGCCACAAGACCAGCAGGTTGGCCGTGCTCCCGCCCCAGACCCACACCGCGTCCTGGGCAAGAAGGTGGGCTGCGGCGTCGGAAAGGTTAGGCATCGGGAACAGATTGAGGCACGACACCACCACGTTCCGCGGGTAGTAGGCGGCGTGCACGGTGGCGTTCCACCAAGCCTGATCGCCCCCGGCCGTGTTGATGAAGCACAACTTCGGGGTAGCGTCTCAGAACAGCTAGGCGATCCTGAGCGATGGCGTGCCTTCACGTCCATGCCCCCAGTCCCCGTACGGACGGACTGGAGAGGCGTAGACGTTGCGGTGGAAGCCACGGCCCAGAGGCTCGCCACGAGGGCGGTGCCTGATGATCCGCTTG
>JAJZJU010000084.1 GCA_021809895.1 bacterium | reverse complement strand
CCGATGTCCTCCAGCCGGTTGCTGGCGGCCGGCGCCCCCACCCCGAACGCGCCTGAGATTCCAATTGCGCCCTGGGGCCGCTCCAGCACGTGGAAGTCGCCCACCGCTGACCGCGGCGCCTGGAGCCGCCGCCAGCCCGGCTCCGCCACCACCGCCCGGAAAAAGGTAGCTTGGAAAGTCAGGATCACTCCTGCCAGCGGCGGCAGGCCGGTCCAGCCGTAGTTCGCGACCAGATATTCCTGATATTCCCGCGGAGTGAAAAACGGTGCCAGGGTGTGCTTGCCGGTGAAGTTGGGATAGCCCACCGACCGAGGATACAGGGAGAGTGGGCGGGGTCCGACGGGATCGGCCGGTGGCCCGCGGCTGGTAAGTTCTGGGAGTGCGTAGCTGGCCCCTTTATGAGCTCCGGATCCGGACTCCTCGGCTGGAGTTGCGGCTGCCGGACCTTGGCATGCTGGATGAGCTCTCTGAGCTGGCAGCCCGTGGTGTCCACGATCCCGAGCGCATGCCCTTCGCGACCCCCTGGACCGACAGGCCCAGCCCGGAGCTGGAGAGGTCCGTGGTCCAGTACTCGCTGCTCCAGGTGGCCAGCTGGACAAAGCAGAAATGGACCTACAATCCCGTGGTCCTCCATGGGGGCAGGGTCATCGGGACCCAGGACATGAAGGGCGAGGAGTTTGCGGTGTCGCGCAGCTTCAGCACCGGGTCCTGGCTGGGCCTAGAGCACCAGGGGCAAGGCTTCGGTCGAGAGATGCGCGCCGCCATCCTCCACCTCGGCTTCGAAGGGCTCGGGGCTGAGGAGGCGCATACCTCCGTCTTCAGCGACAACGCCCCCTCACTGGGAGTCTCCAGGAGGCTCGGCTACGAGCCCAACGGCACCGGGCTGGTGTCGCGGCGGGGGCGCCAGGCCCAACACCTCGGCTACCGTTTGAGCAGGGAGCGGTGGCTTGCCACCCACAGGGTGGAGGTTGAGATGGAGGGGCTGGAGTCCTGCCTGGCGCTTTTCGGGCTTGTCGGCCCACCAGGATGAGCCTCCGGCCTTCTCAGCCCTCCTCACCACGAACTGCCCGCTCGTCCACCTCACGGGCTCGCATCGCCATCTCGGCCTCCTCCAGCGCCTCCTGGTAGATTCGCCGCAGGTCGCTGTCCAGGTCGGCTCTGGAAAGTTCGCCGCCAATCGCTGAGATGAGGTCCGGGTGCGGGGGCAGCGAACCGATCGACCAGTAGGCGAAGTCGCGGCTGTACTCGACGCCGCGTTCCTGCCGCAGCCTGGTCACGGCCGCGAAGAAGCGGGGGATGTAGGGGATTAGAAGATCATCCTGGCGCACACCCCCGAAGCTGCGGCCCGCCCACAGCGCCGCCTCGACGGTGGCGGAGCTGTCCTCGGTCAGGAACGAGAAGACCTGTTCCTTGGCCTCTTGAGACGGCATCGCAGCCTGGGCCGCCAGGCCCCTCACAACTCCTGTCGAGGTGGGGTCCGCCTTGCGCATCCCGGCGATCTCGTCGATGGCGGCCGCGCCCCTGGTGGCGAGGGCGGTGATCAGGCGCCAGCGCAGCTCCAGGTCCAAAACCACCCCATCTGGAAGTGTCTGCCCGCCCAGCATCTCTCGGCAGCGGCCCAACTGCTCGTCGGTGATGGCCGAGCTTATGAATGCCCGCAGCCACGAGAGCTGCTGGCTGCTGCCCGGCTCCGTCACCTCCAGAGCAGCGGCGCAGGCTTCGGCGAGCTCGGCCTCCAAACGGTCGCCGGCCGATCTGGCGCCGTACAGAGCCAGCGCCCTTCGCGCGCTGGCGAGCACGACCGGGATCAGGGATTCATCGGTCTCTCTGGCCAGGTGTCTGGCCACCACCCGCACGTAACTGCTGGCAGGGAATTCGCCGTCGCGCACCATGTCCTGGAGGGCGTCCCAAATGACCGCTCTGGCGAGCGCATCCGCCACCTCACCCAGGTGGTCTTCGACAGTTGCCAGAGAGATGGGGTCCAACCGGATCTTGGCGTAGGTCAGCGCCTCATCGTTGGGCAGGAGCAGTGGCGGCCGGCTCTCCCCGATCAGCTCGGGAATGGCCGTGCGCTCGGAATCGATGTCGATCGCGAACCCGCGGCGGCGCTGCAGTTGGCCCCCCATCCAGTCATAGAGACCGACTGAGAGGCGATGGGGCCGGATGGTCGGCTGAGATGGCTGGGCCGACTGCAGCGCGTGGGCGGACTCGATGGGAGCCCCGGCCGCGTCGGTGCCGGGTCGGGCATCCAAACGGATCGTGTTGATCCCCACTGTCTCCAGCCAGAGCCGGCTCCATGAGACGACGTCACGACCGGAGGCCTCCGCCAGCGCCTGCAGGAGGTCGTCAAGGGTGGCATTGCCCCAGCGATGCTGCTCCAGGTGGTTGTGCACGGCCTTGAAGAAGGCGTCCTCACCAACCCAGGCGGCGAGCTGGCGGAGCACCGCCGACCCCTTCTGGTAGGTGATCCTGTCGAAGTTGGCGTGGACCGCCTCCGCGTCGGGCACCGCGGTCACGACAGGATGGGAGGTGGTGTGCTGGTCCTCCTCGACGGCCGCTTGCTTGAACGCGGTCGTCCAGTACGTCCAGGCGTCTTCGAAGGACGTCGCCCGGTCGGTGGCGACAGCCGCCATTAAGGTGGCGAAGCTCTCATTGAGCCAGAGGTCGTCCCACCACCTGAGGGTGACCATGTCGCCGAACCACATGTGAGCCATCTCGTGGAGGATCACCTCGGCGCGCAGAGCCCGTTCCCGCTGGGAGGGCCGGCCCCGATAGATCATGCGGTCGGTGATGGTCACGCAGCCCGGTGACTCCATGGCACCGTTGACCTTCTCCAGGCAGAAGACCTGGTCGTACTTGCTGAAGGGGTAGGGGACGCCGAAGAGTTCCCGGTAGAAGTCGAGCCCCTGGCCGGTGACCTCGAAGATGTCCGGGGCAGCCTTCTCCAGGTCCTGCCCCAGCGACAGCGGCCCGTACAGCGCCAGCTCGATGCCGTGGTGCTGCGTCCTGATCGCGTGCAAGCGGCCGGCGGCGATGCCAAGCACATAGGGCGACAGTCGGGGAGTGGCGGGAAAGTCCCACCAGCGGCCGCCTTCGGCGTCGGCCGCCGCGCCGGCCCGGCCGGGCTCCGCCGAGACCACCGTCCAATCCTGGGGCACGCGCATCCGCAGCTGAAAGGTGGCTTTGATGTCCGGCTGGTCGAAGCAGGGGAAGACGCGGTGCGCCTCCGCCGGCTCGAGATCGCTGTACAGGTAGCGCTCCTGATCGGCCGTGTCGATCGCCAGGTGGAGCCCCAGGCCGGCGCGATGATAGCGCGAGCAACCCCACACCTCGAGCACGTTGTGCTCCTCCAGGGCGGGAAGGTGGATGCGTTGGCCGGAGATCGACTCCAACCCCAGCGGCTCACCCTGCCATAGCATCCCGTCGATCTTGGTCACCTCGGCGTCGACGAAGGTTGAGGCCCCTGGGCTCCCCCGGAACTCGAGGCGGACGCGAAAGCGGTAGCAGTCGGGGCCGGCGGCGCAGTCCAGCTCCAGCTGGTACGAGCACTCGCCTATGACCAAGGCGCGCGCCTCGGCTTCGGATTTGGTCAGCGAGACGGATGCTTTGTCCACGCAGGCGAGTTTACGGAGAGTGGAGTTCCCCACCCCATTTGGCTACTGCGCGGAGGCGCCGTCCTGGTGGAGCTCGTAGGTAACATCCGCGACCGCGAAGTCGGAGTGCCCCAGCAGGGCGGACTTGATGTGGAAGGCCCGGTGGTTGTGCAGCAGCTGGTTCCACCAGTGTCTGGTCACCAGCTCGGGGAGCACCACCGTGCAGAGGGCGTCTCGGTGGCTCTCCTTGTACACCTGGAGGTAACGGAGCACCGGTTGAACGACCGTCCGATAGGGGGACAGGACGGTCGCGAGCTCTGGACGGGCAGCGCCCGATCCTCCCAGGTGATTTCGTTCGATCCAGTCCGGCCAGTTGGCGGCGAGCGCCTGCGCCTCTTGGCTGGGCTCCATCCCCAGGTCGTCGCCCGAGCCCTGGCCGGTCTCGCCGCTCAGACCACCTGGGTGATCCTGCGGTTGCCCGGTGGCAACGTGGATCGCCACCACCTCGTCGGCGATCGACTCCGCAAAGCTCAGCGCCCGTTGGGCAAGGACGTCCAGCCCCGAGACCGGCACCAGGGCGACTCGACGATGGACTCCGGTGATGTCGCTGGTGCGGGTGTTGCCCTCCGAGGCTGTGGGAAAACTCGCGGCGACCACTCCCGGCCTTCTCAACAGAGCGAACTTCAGACGCAGCGCTCCTGGTCGGCGCAGCAGCTCGATCGTGCCAGCACTGGTGACGTGCTCTGGCACCAGGACGGTGGTCAGATCGTCCGGAACGGCCGACTGCAACTCGTCCAACACCCGGAGCAGGGTGCGCAGCTTGTGCTTGGGCGGTTCGGTGCGCACCTCAACCTGTGGCGGCTGGCGGCTTCCCAAAGCGGTCGATGCCTGCTCCAGAAGCCTGTGGATGGCGCTCCCCACGCTGGGGTCTGAGCTCAGATCGAGAACCACCAGCCTGTGCCCCATGGTGGTCGCGTAGAGAAGCGCTCGCTCGGTGGGCGAGTCCAGCGTCCGAACCGGCACCACCGTTGCCGCCGCCCGGACCGGTCGGGGAGAGTCCGCCGCCTGCTTCAGCTTTGCCCGGGACCTCTCGTAGTGGCGGCTGACCGACCAGAAGTACCAGATCAGGAGGGGGACGATGATGAGCACGACCCAGGCTCCGAGCGGGAACTTGACCACCAGCACGATGATGTCGACCAGCAGGGTCGCGGCCGCGCCCAGCCCGTTGATGAATACGTTGCGCCGCCAGTTGGGACCCCGCTTCTGGAGCCCGTACCGCACCAGCGCCGCCTGGGCGAGGGTGAAGGCGGTGAACACCCCGATCGCGTACAGGTTGATCAGGTGGTTGGTGTTGGCGTCGAACAAGATGATCACGGCGACCGAGACAACCGTCAGCACGAAGATGGCGGCCGAGTACACCAGCCGGTCGCCGAAGGCCCCGAAGCGGTGGGGCAGGCGGTCGTCCCTGGCCAAGAAGGCGCAGAGCCTGGGGAAGCCGTTGAAACTGGCGTTGGCAGCCAGGATCAGGACCAGCGTGGTCGCGAACTGGATCAGGTAAAAGAAGAACCTGCCCGGGCCGGAGAAGACGTCCGTCGCGATCTGGGCCAGCACGGTCGGGCTGCCCGAGGGATGGGGGGCAACTCCGTACATGATGTCCAGGATGGTCACGCCCAAGAAAAGGACCACCAGAGATCCCCCGAGAAGGACAAGGGTGCGGGCGGCGTTGCGGCCCTGGGGCTGGCGGAAGCTGCGGACGCTGTTGGAGACAGCCTCGATGCCGGTCATGGATGAGCAGCCGGACGCGAAGGCGGTGAGGATCAGGACAGGAGTGATGGCCTCGACCGGGTGGGCGATGGGGGGGTAGACCCCATAGGCGTGGTGCACCGCGCCGGTGAGACCCCGGACAAGGCCCACCACGATCAGGGCCACCATCGCAGAGACGAAGAGGTAGGTGGGAAACGAGAAGAGCGCTCCTGCCTCACGCACGCCCCGCAGGTTGCCGCCACAGAGCAGGAGCGCCAGCCCCACCGCGATCGGCATGCGCAGGTCGACGATGACCGGGAAGGCTGAGGCCAGGGCGTCAGCCCCCGAGGAGACGCTGACGGAGACGGTGAGCACGTAGTCGACCAGCAGGGCCGCCGCCGCGACCATCGCCGGCCACTTTCCCAGGTGGTCGCGGGCGACCGCGTAGGAACCGCCGTCGGCCTGCCGGGCAAGCACCAGTTGCCGGTAGGACAAAACGACCAGCACCATGAGGATGGCGATCGCGATCGCAATCGGGAGTTCAAAAGCGAACGCGCCCACTCCCGCCAGCGCCAGCACCGAGAGCCCTGCTTCCGGGCCGTAGGCGACCGATGAGAGTGCGTCGGATGCCAGGGTGGGGAGTGCCTTCCAGACCGGTAGGCGCTCGCTGTCCATGGCGGTGGTGGGGAGCCGTCGGCCGATGACCGCCCGCTTTAAGAGAAAGGAGAGTCGTGGCAATCCGGAGGTGGGCTCATCCGCCTTCTCGGTCGCCACCAGGGACCCATGAGCCCCGCGCCGGAACGAACCCAGATCCTCGCGCCTGATCACCACGTAGCGATTGCCGGGCAGGCTTCCAGCCTGAGGGATCCTCCTCTCCAGCTCCGGTGAGTTACCGGGGCTTGGACGACGTCGATCCTCGGCCGGCCTCTCGACCGGTCGGTCCGGGGGTTCCTGGCTGGTCAAGGTGGTGGCATCGCTCCGTTGGTGGACCGCGCTCGCCGGCTGAGTCTGACCACTTGACAGCCGGTATCGCAAGTTAGGGCTTCCCAGGCGGGGCCCCGGGCGCGGTACGCAGCGGGCCGCCCGGTCGGTAGTGTGAAAGCCGTGGCCCAAGTGGAACCGCAGCTCGCGCCGGACCCTGATGTTTCCTCAACGGGGCTCAGCCGACCGGGCCCCGCTCTCGGACGGTTCGTCTTTGTCATGGGCACAGGGGTCATCAGCCTGGGCCTGACGGCCGCGGGTTGGCAGCCGGTCTCCTTGATCTTTCTGGGCATCGCGGTAGCCGGCTACCTGGAACTGCTGCTGGTGGAGGGTCGGCTGGTGGTCCTGCGTCCCAGCTCGCTGCCGGACACCTTCAGCAGCCTTCGCGGCGCCCTCGGCGCCTTCAGCTTCGCGGTGGCAACCTTGGTCCTCGCCTCCCGCTTCACCGCCTTGGGCGACATCCCCCTGGCGATTGGACTCTTCGTGATCGGAGGGGCTGCCGCCGTGATCTGCTCCTACCTGGTGCCGATCAGCGTGTTCTTGCGGCCCTTCGAGGCCGGCCGCCTGAGGATCGGAGGCGGCATGTGGCTGCTCTGGCCAGTGGCGCTGGACGCCACCAGTGTGGCCGCATCCTCAATCTCTCGGACCGGGCATGTGGCGCCGGGCCCGCTGGCGGTCCTGGCGGCTGCGACCTGGACCCTGGGGCTGGCGCTCTATCTGCCCCTGCTGGCGGCTCTGTTGGGAAGCCTGGTCCTGACGGACATCCACCTGAGGGAGGTCGGCCCGTCGTACTGGATCACCATGGGAGCGGCCGCGCTTTCCTGTCTGGCCGCCTCCTACATCGCGGCCAACCCTGCGACCAAAGCGTTCGTCAATCCCGGCTTTGCGACCACAGCGTCGCAGGCGGGGCTGGGGCTGTGGTTTCTGGCAACCGCCCTGCTCCCAGCCGTGTGCGGACTGAGCGCGGCTCGCACCCTGCGCAGGGGCCTTTTGGTTGGCTCCCCCAAAGAGCTGTGGCTTCCCGTCTTCCCGATGGCGATGTATGCGCTGGCCACCCGCACCCTGGGCCTGACCACTCACGTCAGCTGGCTCGCCAAACTCGGAGGCGACGCGGTCTGGCTGGGAGTTGCGGTCTTCTTGATCGAGGTCCTGCGGGCCGTCCAGCGGGTGCTGCTGCCTGAGAGCTGAGCACTCCGTTCGGCAGGTATCTGTGCATCGCCTCGCAGACGAAGCGCGTCCCTACCCACGTTCCATGCCGCTCACGTACCAGTCCAGCGCACGACCTTGCTGGTGTTCTCCGGTGGTCGGTGAGGCGACTACTTCTGAGGTGCGAAAGGCGCCAGACGGCCCACGTCGAGAGCTTGAGCCGACGACTTTAAGTGCCCCGCCTGCCCCACCGTCAGGATGGGGCAGGCGCCTGGGCACAAACAGGGGGGGCGGGAGGTCTAGTAGTAGCTTCCTGAACTTGCCGACGGCGACGCGGAGGGTGAGACCTGAGCCGCAGGGGCGAGGCTCGGGGTCGCCACGAACCACTTTCCGAGCACGCCCTCACCGTGGCTTTGGTCTGGCCCGGTGTCCAATGAGTAGACGTAGAGGGGGTGTCCGTTGTACTCGACCTGACTGCCGTTTGCTCCCTTGTAGATGCTGAACTTGCCGCTGACGGACGCGGGGCCGCTCACCGTCGATGCCGATGTGGTCAGTGGGGGCCAGATCCCAGCGCAGCTTCCCGAGCAGGCAATCTTCGTCGGCGAGTCCCCGGTGAAGTAGTACAGAGTCCTGCCTGCGGAGTTGGTGAACACCGTCTCGGGCTTTCCGTTCACCGTGACCGTGGCTGTCTTGACCGTGATCGAGGATGTGGCAGGGCTCGAAGTCGCCGACGGGGTCTTGGCCGCAGTTGGGGTGCTGGTCTGGCCGCAACCGGCGACCACCAGTGTTAGCGCCAACGCTGGAAGCCCGATCAGCAGGCGAAGGTGGCTGAGGCTGGTCCGATGTCCGACCTTGTGAGGGGGGGCGATGAGAGTTTGGCGGATGCTCGCAATCACAGTCTTGACCTCCATTTGCGGCTCTCCGATTGTGGACCCAGCACTAATAACAAACGCCGCCGGCTGAGCTGCGGTTCAATCCGCCCGCCGTCGCCCCGGCAGCGATCGGAGCGGAGGGCCCACCGACCTGTTAACCGGTGGTTGTGTCCGGGTCGGGACCCGACGTTCGGGCCGCCAGCCACGAGTCGAACTCCGTGGCCACGATGCGCTGGTCGGTGACCCCCTCCGCAGCCGGTGAGCAGAGCCAGCAGATTGGCGGCCCCATCACAGCCGGATCCAGCAGGTGGGTGCGCCGCTCTTCGTCGAGGCCCTCGGGAATCATCCCGGTCAGGGTGGCGCCTCCCGGCAGCAGCATGTTGACGGTTATTCCGCTGCTTCTGAGATCGGCGGCCATGATGCGGGAGAGAGATTCCGCGCCCGCTCGCGACGGTCCGTAAGGGATGAAGCCAGCCCGCCGCATGGTCTCATGGTTCATCGAGATGTTGACGATCCTTCCCCCCGCCCGCTCCAGGAAGTGCGGCACCACCGCCCTGGCGGTGAGAAAGTAACCGGTGAGATTGGTCGCGATCAGGTCCGAGAATAGATTGGGGGACACCGTCCAGAAGGGCTTTGGCGACGACATGAAGTCGGGATTGACAGTGCGCATGCCCAGGCCGGCATTGTTGACCAGGACGTCGATCCCGCCCGCCTGATCGATAGCGGCCGCCACCCCCTCGGCCACCGAACGCTCGTTGCGCACATCAATGGCTATCCCGAATGCTCTCCCGGCAGTCCTCGGGAGGGACGCCGCGGCCGTCTCGGCTCTGGCCTGATCGCGGGAGCCAACAGCGACCGTGGCCCCGGCCGCGACCAGGGCCCGGGCCATCGCCAGCCCGATGCCGCTGGATGCCCCTGTCACCAGCACGCGCACGCCATCAGCACTCTGGAGCGGAGGGGCGGGGTCGAGCTCGCTGAAGTTCAAGCACCTCCCAGGTTAGCGGCCGGCTGCCTCCGGCCTTCAGGCGGATTGGGGCGCAGGCTGACCGCCTCTCGGCCCCTCGGCAGCTCCGGCGACCCGGTTGCGGCCCGACCGTTTGGCCAGGTACATGGCGGCATCCGCCATCTCCAATACCGATCTGGCGTCGAGCTCGTCCGCCGGAGGACAGGCCACGCCGATGGAGGCGGTGACGGGGACGGGCGTGGGGGCACTCGCGATGCGGTGGCGAAGGTCGTCGGCCACAGCCCACGCCTGGTCGATCGGGGTGTCTGGCAGCAGGATCACGAACTCGTCACCCCCCCAGCGCGCGGCGAAGTCACCCCGCCGCAGTCGCTGACGCAGGACCGCCGCCACCTGCTGCAGCGTCTGGTCGCCGACCTTGTGACCCAGGCTGTCGTTGACCTCCTTGAGGTGGTCCAGGTCGCAGAAGAGCACCGAGTAGGGAGATGGATGGCGGGCGATTCGAGCCAGGTCCTGTGCCAGGGTTTGCTCCAGGGCGTGGCGATTGTGGAGCCCGGTCAGCGAGTCGGTGAGAGCCAGCTCCTCCATGTACTGGTAGATCTGAGCTCTGGAAATGGCTGCGGCGCACTGGTCGGCGAATAGCTCCAAAGCCCGGACCATGTCGCGGGACGGGTAGCGCCTACCCTGGGGCCGGTCCAGGGAGATGAGCCCCAAAAGCTCCCCCTTGGTCAGCTCCAGGGGGACGGTCAGGGAGTCCAGCGGGTGCCACTGACCAGGCCGCCAGTCCTGGGGCATATCTGGGACCACGAGCGCGGTGTCGAGAATGGAGTCGACCGGCATCTGGTGGCGGCGGTGGTCGAATAGGTACGAGCGGCCCAGACGCATCTCCGGTCGCATCAGCGGCCCGAACTCCTTTAGCGCAAGAGGGACGGAGCGCATCCGCACCATCTCCTCCTCACTCACGCCCACTATCGCGGTGGGTCGGAGTATCTGCGTTTTCGCTTCCAGGATGTAGATGGCGACCGCCTCGAAGCCAGCGGCCTGGGCCAAGATCCCGGCGATGCGCTGTAGCACCTGGTCGAGGTTCAGGGCCTCGTGGATGCTGGCTCCGGCCTCCAGGAGTCCCTTCAGCAACCTCCGCTCCCGGGCTATTCCCGCCGCACTTGGCACCCTGCCACGGCGACTTCGGCGCACACGCTCCTGGACCGCCCGGCTCAGGCGTTCGCTGACGACTCTGGTCAGCATCTGTTCCTCCGGGCCCGCCGGTGGGGGCCGATCAGCGGCAAACTCCAAAAGCAGCCATCCACAGGGATCCTGGCCCATCCTCGGCAGCGCGACCGACCGGCGCCGAGGGCCGACCTGGTCCTGGTCAGCTCCCACAGGGAAGTCCACCTTACTCATTGAGGGGGGAAAAGTCATCTGCTCTTGCGCGCCTGTCGCAGCAGCGTTCGGCGGCCGCCACTCGGTCTCCAAGAACCGCCTGGTCTGGGTGGGAGTCAAGCCGCAGACCGCCCACCCGCGATACGTCCCGTCGGTGGTTGCCATCAGCACACCGGCCCGTTCCGCGCGCAGGGCCACGGCCGCCTCCTTGATCAAACGCGCCCGGTTCGCGAGCCCGCTCGAGTATTGGTCCTGGGTCGGCCCATTGGTGGCGGTGAGGAAAGCCTCCAGGCGCAAAAGGGCACTGCCTGGCGCCGCACTGCCCGGCTTTGCGTCGGTAAGGCCCCGGGATCGGCGGAGGCCGATCGTGCGGGGCGGGCTCTGGCGCACACCCTTCGGGCGCTCGGAGTCAGGAGGCGTGGCTGGTTCAGGTGGCATACGAGTCGGAGGCGGCTCTCCCGCCCTCATGATCATCTCGGACCCACCGTACGCTGCCTCAGGGCCGCCAGACCGGGCAGTGCCAACTCGAAATCAGTTGGTCACCGCGCCGTCATCACAGGAGTTCTCTGTGGCTAGAGGGCTCGAGTGGCGATTGAGGTGGGCCAGTGTGGTCAGAAGGGCGCCGACCACATGTTCCCCCGCTTGCTGCCAGGACTCTATCCCGATGCGGCTGGGCCGCCGGGCCGAGACCATCCCCAAGTCGGGCGGCCCCAACCCCGCCGCCTCGTCTGATCAGGTGAGCGGGCATTCATACGGGACCTGGCCTGGGATGGGTCGGCCGTGGGCGATCCACTGGTCAGCGTGGGCGCGAAGTGCGGCGGGCGCTAAGCTGCCAGCATGGACGCTGGGCTTGCTCCTCGGCTCCGCTGG
>JAJZJU010000005.1:37258-50716 GCA_021809895.1 bacterium | reverse complement strand
CCCGTTCCCCACCTGGATCGAAGCCACGTCCGCACCGGTGCGGACCTCGGCGCCGTGCACCGATGCCGCCTGGGCAAGGATCTCAGAGAGCTGTCCCATCCCGCCACGCACGAAGCCCCAGCCGCCACGGAATCCGCCCGCTTCGCCGATCCGATGGTGCAAAAGGACGTAGGCCGTCCCCGGTGATCTCGGTCCAGCCCACGCGCCGATCACCCCGCCCGGGCACAGCGCGCCCTTCACCGCTTCGTCATCAAACCATTGGTCGAGGTAGTCGGCGACCGACATGGTCATGATGTCGACCAGGGCGGCAAGTTCGCGCCGGTGGCCGAGCAGGTGCCGCGAAAGGCCGATGGCCTCCACCAGTTCCTCCGGGGATTTGATCCTGGTGCGTGGAGGGATCCGGTCCAAGAGGGGTCGCACCACCTGGACCAAGCGGCCGATGCTGCGGTCGTAATCCACCAGGGCCGCGGCATCGTGGGTCGAGAACTTGGCCACCTCGGCCTGAGCGCGGGCCAGATCCTCCCAGTAGAGCAGGCTGCGCCCGTCCGGGAAGGGCATGAAATAAGCGGGGTCCAGCGGGAAGACGTGATAGCCGAAGCGGCGGAGTTGCAACTCCTCCACGATCGCGGGCCGGAGCAGGCTGACCACGTACGACAGGATCGAGACCCGGTACCCCGGCCAAACCTCCTCGGTGGCGGCAGCGCCCCCAACCTGAGTGCGGCGCTCCAGTACCAGGACCCGCTGCCCCGCGCGCGCCAGGTAGGCGGCGCAGACGAGGCCGTTGTGGCCCCCACCGACCACGATGGTGTCGAACCGAGTTGAACCTGCAACCACCGTGGTCATACAGCGCAGAATCTTCGCAGGTCAGGGCCGATGGCTGGGTGCGCAGGGCTCAGCGGGCGCACAATGACGTTCCTCGCGGCGAAGCCACTTCGGTTCCGCGAGAATTGCAAGCATGTCCAGTCAGAAGACCACCACCGTGGTCATCTTCGGCGCCTCCGGAGACCTGGCCAAACGCAAGGTGCTGCCTGCCCTCCAGTCAGCTCTCTCCGGGGATGAGGTGAGTGGGCCGGTGCGGGTGGTGGGAGTTGGCCGCTCGGACCTAGACGACGAGTCCTTTCGTGCCCGACTCAGTGCCGATGAGGGGACGGCCAGCCTGGCGGCGACCTCAGGTTGGGTCCGAGTTGACTACTCCGACACGGGCGCCTACTCGCGGCTGCTGGCCTCCGAGGACCAGGCTGCTCAGGTGGTCTTCTACCTGGCAACCCCTCCCAATGTGTTCCCCGCGATCCTGTGTGGACTGGCGGAGGTGGGGCTGAACCGCAAGGGCGATCCCTCCCGAAGGATCGTCGTAGAGAAACCGCTCGGGCACGACCTGGAGAGCTCTCGCGAGCTCAACCGTCTACTTCAGGAGACCTTCACCGAGGATCAGATTTATAGGATCGACCACTACCTCGCCAAGGACACGGTCCAGAACGTGCTGGCGCTGCGCTTCAGCAACGCCATTTTTGAGGCGATCTGGAACCGCAATCTGGTCCAGAGCGTGCAGATCACAGCTGCCGAGGAGGAGGGCATCGGCAGCCGAGCGGGATACTACGATCAATCTGGCGCGGTGCGAGACATGGTGCAGAACCATGTGCTCCAGCTGCTCGCCCTGGTGGCGATGGAGCCGCCGACCACCTTCGACGCCAGGGACATCCGCAAGGCCAAGCTGGAATTGCTTCGGGCTGTCCGCCCGATCGACCCCCAGCTCGCGGTGCGCGGCCAGTACCGCGGCTACCTCAACGCTGAGGGGGTGAGCCGGGGATCGCGACGGGAGACCTATGTGGCGGCCGTGCTCAGCGTGGAGAATTGGCGCTGGGACGGAGTGCCGTTCTTCATCCGCACCGGCAAGGCCCTGCGCCAGCGAACGACTCAGGTCGTGATTCGTTTTCGCGACTCGCCCTCGTTGCGGCTGGGGGGCAACCGGCAACGACCCATCCCGACCCTGCTTCAGATCAGAATCCAGCCCCATGAGGGGATCACCCTACGGATCGGGGCCAAGCGCCCTGGCACCCGTTTCGAGATGGTCCCAGCAGGCCTGGACCTGGAATATGCGGGGCTGTCGGGGAGCCAGCTGCCGGATGCATATGAGCACGTTCTGACCGAGGTGCTGGCGGGAGTTCACACGGTCTTCCCCAGTGGCGACGAGATCGACCGCAGCTGGGAAATAGTCGCGGAGGTGATTCAGGCCTGGGACGCCAGCGGTCACCCCGAGCTATACCCGCCAGGGACCTGGGGTCCGGAGGGGGCCGACGAGCTCATCGAGCGCCTGGGTCGCTCGCGCTGGCTGGACCCCGCCGACGACCTCACCGCCAATGGGAGTCGCTAGCGCTCACCGGTACCGGAGAGCTCGGCGTCCGACCACGCTGGCTGACCGGCTCGGAAACGGTCAGTTCACTGGCGGAGCTTCCGCCTGTGTGGGTATCACGTCATGAACCCGGAACTGGAGCTCCCTGGGAGTGGAGATCCCCAGACGGGCCACCAGCCGGTAATCCCCAGCCACCGGGAAGACTATGTTGAAGCTCAGAGCCAGCGAGATGCGCTGCGGCTGTCCAGGAGGGAGCCCAGGGGGTCGCGCCTGATTGATTTGGGTCTGCAAGCCGGCGACCTGGCGCTCCTGTTCGTCTTCGATTGTGACTGACAGCTGCTGGGGGATCGACGGGGCTGCTGCTGGTACCACCACCGTCACCGCAACCCCCAGATGACTGACGATAGGCCCCCCCCCAACTGGGGGCTGGGGTCGCCAGTGGTCAGTCCAACCTCCACCTGAAATGTAGAGGAGTCCGTTCACAGCCTCCACATGATTGGCCAGCACCAGGTTCTCAACCTCTGGCATCTCCATGTGATCAGTTTCGCAGTCTGAGGGTGGGCATGGGTTCAGGCCAGTGGCATGTCGTCGGGCCCGATCTTGGCGATCGCATCCCGAAGCTGATCGAGCCCGATACAGCCCAGGTTGAGGGCGAGCTTGTGAAAGGCCTTGAGGTTGAAGCGGGGCCCGCAGTTGCGCCGTGCTGATTCGCGAGCCTCCAGCCAGACTCTTTCTCCCACCTTGTAGGAGATCGCCTGGGCTGGCACGCCCAGGTACCGGTCGACTTCTCCCGCGCAGAACTCCCGCCCGTGCCGACTCTTCTCCATCATGAACTGCACCGCCAGCTCCCAGGACCAGTTCTCCCCTGGGTGGAACCTCTGATGGGTCGGGATGGGGATGCGAAGGTGCAGCCCAATGTCGACCACTACCCTGGCTGCCCTCATCGCCTGCGCGGCCAGCATGCCCAGACGGTAGTCATCCTTATCGAGATAGCCAAGTTCGTCCATGAGCCGCTCCGCATAGAGCGCCCAACCTTCGGTGTGGCCCGAGACGGCCCCCAGCAGAGTTTGGAACGGATTGAGCTGGTCGTTGATGTAGCAGATCTGGGCCAATTGGAGATGGTGGCCGGGCAGCCCCTCATGGTACGCGGTCGAGACCTCGGTCCAAAGGGGAAACCTGGTACGACCAAGAGTTGGATACCAGGTCCTTCCCGGCCGACTGAAATCCAGCGACGGAGGCGTGTAGTACATGGCAGGGCTGCCGCCAGGGGGTGCTATCATCGCCTCCACTCTGCGCACGGGATCGGGGATGTCGAAATGCCGCCCGCTCAGCTGGGCCACGGTGGCGTCCAGGAGCTCCTGGTTCCAGGCGCGGAAACTGTCCTCTCCCTCGATGACTCGGGCCGGGTCCCCCTCCATCTGTGCGATCGCCCCAGCGATCCCCTGGCCAGGAGCGATACGCTCGGCGACCTCCGCCATCTCCTGCTCCAAGCGGTCCAGCTCCGACCATCCGAACTGGTATGCCTCGGCCAGGTCGAGCTCAACCCCCAAGAAACGGCGCACGTGCAGCGGATAGCGCTCGGGACCGACCCCGTCGCTGTCGGGCGCCGACTTTGCGTACTCATCTTCAAGAAAGCGGGTGAGAGCGAGATAGGCGGTTTGGGCCGCTGCTGCCCCCTCCCCTAGATAACGTTCCAGGGAAGAGCCGCCCGCACGGTACCGGCTTATAAGAGTGGCGAAGTACCCCGGCTTGCCTTGGGTCCCGGCCCACGTCCTGGTCTGAGCGGCGCAGGCGAGGGCCAGCCGCCTGGAGTCGACCTGGCCCCGCTGCATACCGTCTCGCAACGTCGCTTGGAATCCCGCAAGCGCCCGAGGCACCAGAGCCATCTTCGCTGCCAACGCCGACCAGTCCGAGTCGTCTCGCAGGGGCATGAGGTCGAAGCTCTGGCGGATCTCCACCTGAGGACCGAACACATTGACCCCGTGCAGCCACTCCTGGGAGTCGAACAGGTCGCCTATCACCTGGAGGCGGTCCAACATCGCATCCCTACCGATCTTTTCTCCGTCGGCAGACACGGTCCGACGGACCTGGCCGAGGGTGGTGCGGGCAAGCTCGGCCCGGGCCGATTCCCCCTCTGGAGAGTAGTCGGTGAGCTCTGCCGCGAATCGGAGGTCGCCTCGCGTGAAAGCGGAGACCGGATCCAGTCGGGAGGCCGCCTCGAGGTACTCGAGAGCGATCTGGTTGACTTGCGACACGCTAGCCTCTGTGGTGTTGAGTGGGAGATGCCCGGAGCACATCCGGGCCGACTTTGAGAGGAGCTTACCGGACCACGCCGGGGAGGTACGGACGGTCCCTCAGCGCAGTTGCTCCACGACCACTGCGATCCCCTGGCCCACGCCAATGCACATCGTCGCCAGTCCGAACTGGACTTGGCGGCGCCGCATCTCGTGTAAAAGGGTGACCAGAATTCGCGCCCCAGAACACCCGAGCGGATGCCCCAAGGCGATCGCGCCGCCGTTCACGTTGAGACGCTCGTCGTCGGGATCCATACCCCACTCCTGAAGCACGGCCAGTGACTGGGCGGCGAAGGCCTCATTGAGCTCGATGAGGCCCACTTCGGCCATGGAAATCCCCGCCCGTTCCAGGGCCTTGCGCGTCGCCGGTACCGGGCCTATCCCCATGATCCGCGGCGGAACGCCCGCAACCGCGATTGCGCGCACCCGCGCCAGCGGTTGGAGCCCCTCCGCCCGGGCGTAGCCCGCATCCGCCAGCAGCAGCGCTGCCGCCCCGTCGTTGAGCGAGCTGGAGTTGCCGGCGGTGACGGTTCCCTCCTTGGCGAAGGCGGGCTTGAGTTGGGCCAACTTCTCCAAGGCGGTGTCGGATCGGGGGCCCTCGTCCACCGCCACCAGCCCCGACCCGGTCTCGACCGGGACCAGCTCCTCCCGGAACGCTCCCCGCGCCTCCGCCGCCACCGCTCGCCGGTGGCTTGCCAGCGCAAACCGGTCCTGCGCCTCCCTGGGTATCGCGTACATCTGGGCCAGGTTCTCGGCGGTCTGGCCCATGGAGTCGGTGCCGTAGAGGTCCTCCATGCGCTGGTTCACGTAGCGCCAGCCGAGCGCGGTGTCATACATGGGTTGCTGACCGCGGTGCCAACCGCGATCCGGCTTGGGCACCGACCAGGGGGCGCGGCTCATCGACTCCACCCCGCCGCCGACACACATCTTGGCGTCTCCGTGGGCGATCGTGCGCGCAGCATCGGCCACCGCCTGCAGGCCGCTGCCACAGAGCCGATTCACGGTGCACCCGCCCACCTCCAGCGGGTAGCCGGCCAGCAGCAGCGCCATCCGGGCCACGTTGCGGTTGTCCTCACCCGCCTGATTGGCACAGCCGAGGTAGACATCCTCGATGGCGCCGGCCCCCACCCAGGTCCTGTCCAGGAGGGAGCGAAGAGCGACCGCCGCCAGGTCGTCGGGGCGCACCGACGCCAGGACCCCGCCATAGCGCCCGACCGGGGTCCGGACTCCGTCCACGATGACTGACTCTGCCATAAGCACTTCCCATTGCGACTGCGGCCGATTCGGTGCCCCCATTGTCGCCGAGGAAGAGTAGCCGTAAGGCAAGTCCACGGGGCGCTGGCGCCCATCCGGCGCCGGCTTGCCCGAGCCTCGGCGGCACCCCGGGGCGCGGGCAGGTGATCAGCAGTAGGACTGCTTGGTCTGCCTCAGAACCACTGTGCCAGCCAGGTGTGCACCTCGGTGAGATGACCGAAGACAGCCGTCAGATGGCCGTACTCTGGAACCAGATGGGGCTCAGCTCCCGGAATGCGCTCTGCCAGCCATTTTCCGTGACTGAAGGGAACCATAAGGTCCTGGTTACCCTGCCAGACCTGCGTGGGCACCCGGATCTGGGCGGGCTCGAACCCCCAGGGCCGGGTGAACGCGAGGCTGTCGTCAAAGAGGCCGTCGGCACTAAAGGCCAGGCCCCGAGTCATGCTGAGGTGGACGAAGTTCTCCGCGTCAGAGCGCATCAGAGCGGCGTCCTCTTCGGAGAGCACGGAGCTGATCTGTTCCATCAGCTGCTCCGGGGTGGCTGCGCGCATCTCCGCCGCCTCCTGTTCGATGGCGGCGCGCACCTCCGCGGGGTCACTCGAGATGGTCCTCTGGAAGTCCTGCACATTGGCCTCCCCCATTTCCGCGAACCAGTCGAGACCTTCAGCCGGATATGGAGCCACGCCTGACAAGCACGACACCGCCACTACTCGTTCAGGCATGAGGGCGGCGCAGGCAAGGCTGTGGGGACCCCCTCCTGAAAGGCCCCAGGTGGCGAACCTGTCGATCCCCAACCAGTCCATGATCGCAGCGGCGTCCTCAACCACCTGGGCCACGTCGCGCCCGGGAGCGCGACTGGAGGCACCGTAGCCAGCCCGAGAAAATGTGATCAGCCGCCAGCCGCTGGTCTCCGCCTCAGCCATCGTCGCTGCGGGCAGCGCCGCGCAGCCGGGAGTGCCGTGATGGATCAGGATCGGCAGTCCCTGGAGGTTGCCGGCCTCGAGCACCTCCAGCTCGCGGCCCCCGACCGCCGGCACCATGAAGTTTCTAGTCGACATGCTCCCCTCCTGCTTCTGACGGTGGTGTGAGGACTATGAGCGCCCGGTCGTAGACTCGTCAAGAAAGTCTGCTCCCACCCTGAGGAGATCCTCACGCGGTGAGGCCATGAGCCAGAGTTCGACGGCAATCCCGGCGGTGCCAGCGGGAAGGGGCGTGAGCGTCCGCTTCTCAGCCTGGCGCCTACTGGCACTCTCCGCGTACTGGGTCGCCATCAACTACCTGTGGCAGGGAATGGGCGCTCTGATCCTGCCTCGCATCATCGTCGGCACGGTCGCGGAGGCGCATCGAGGGGTGGCACTCGCCGTCCTGTCAGTGGCGGGTGCGGTGGTGGCGATAGTGGTGCAGCCGATGGCGGGGGCCTTCTCCGATCGGGTGCAGGTCCGATGGGGCCGGCGCAAGCCCTTCATGCTGGCGGGGACGCTTGGCGACCTGGTCTGCCTCCTGGGGCTGGCGCTGGCGGGCACCTACGGGGCTCTGATCCTCCCCTACTGCGCTCTCCAGATCTGCTCCAACACCGCCGAGGGCGCCTACCAGGGGCTGCTGCCCGATCAGGTCCCGGACCACGAGCGAGGAAGGGCGGCGGGTTATTACGGGCTGGCTGTGTTCGCCGGCACGGCTGTGGGATTCCTGCTCACCGGGCAGCTGATCGCCGTCGGACACCTGCCCCTGGCGCTGGGCACGACGGGGGTGGTGCTCGTGCTGGCGCTGGTGGTGACGCTGAGGTTCGTCCCCGACAGCCCGGCTCAAGAGCCGCTCCCGAACCGGCGCGACGCCCTGCTCGGCGTGTTCAGTTTCCGTTTCCGCCAGAATCCGGACTTCACCTGGCTGCTCATCTCCCGCTTGCTGGCGCTGATGGGGATCACCGGGCTCACCGACTTCGCCCTTCTCTACATAAAGGCGTTCTTCTTTGCCGGCTCTGGCAGCGCTCTCGCCAACCGCGCCTCCGGCTCCACCTCGGTCCTGCTGGCGGTGGTGGTCGTCTGTGCGATGGTGGTCACCCTGCCGGCGGGCAAGCTCTCGCAACGAGTGGGCCGGATCGCAATCGTTAGGGCCGCGGCCTGGCTGGGCGCGGTCGGAACTCTGCTCTTGATCCCGGCGCAGTCACTGGCTTGGGTCTACGCGGTGGGGATCGTTATCGGGGCAGCCTTCGGGATGCTGCTCTCCGTCGACTGGGCACTGGTCACCGATCTGGTGCCACCCGCCGAGTCGGGACGCTTCATGGGGATCTCCAACCTCGCCACCGCCGGGTCAGGGATCCTGGCCACGGCGATTGGGGGGCCCCTCCTGGACTTCGGCAACGGCCTGCACCACAATGCCGGCTTCCCGATGCTCTTCGTCTTTTTGGCGGCGGCACTCATCCTGGGCGGCTGGCTCGTAGGTCGGGTCCGGGTCCCGGCAGTCCGACCGAAGGCCGGCGGGTGAGGACCGCCGACACCACCCGCGGGTGCTTTCCGAAGCGGCCTCCCGAGTTGAAGGAGCACGAGCGTTGAGCAGATTCTGGGACACGCTCCGGCCGCGCCGGCATCGGGGCTGTCGGCGAGGGTGCTGCGGCTGCCTGACCATCGCCGTCGCGGCCTTCCTCTGCGTCTCCGTGGTGCTCTTGATCTACAGCTTCATACCAAACTCCTACCCGCCCTATCCGGCCAGCGCCAGGGTAGCCCTCAGCACCACCGACTACCCCAGCATCTCCAGCCTTCCCTGGCTCCACAGCAACGGCAGGCTGGTGCTAACCAGTTCCGGCCAGCAGGTGCTGTTGCGGGGAATGAACGTGACCGGACTGCTCCAGGCCGAGGACATCACACCAGGCCCGGTCCCCACCGCCCAGGACTTCTCGAAGATGCAGGCAGACGGGTTCGACGTCATCCGAGTTCCCGTCAGCTGGTCGCTTCTTGAGCCCAAGCCGGGAGTCTTCTCGAGCAGCTACTTGGACCTCATCAAGAAGGTGGTGGGCCTGGCCGCCGTCCACGGCATCTACTCGATCCTGGACCTCCACAACATCGACTGGAGCTTCTACTACGGAGGAGATGGCGCTCCCAGCTGGGCGACTGCGGGACCTCTGCCCAAGACATTTCCGGCGCCGCCGCCGTGGAACCGCCATGTCGCCCCGGGTGTGCTGGCCAGTTACTTCATCTTCTGGTCCGACCTGGGTGGCTGGCAGCAGGACGTGACCGGTGCCTGGAGCTACCTGGCCAGAGCGTTCGCCGGCGACTCGGCGGTCGCGGCTTTCGACCTCTGGAACGAGCCCCACCCCTTCCCCATTCCACCGGGTCTCTTTGGAGCCAAGTTCCTGCTCCCCTTCGAGGCCCAGCTCATGAGCCACCTGGCTCGGATCGCGCCCCACCAGATGATGATGACCGAGCAGTCGCTGGATTTCGGCCTGCCGACCTACGTACGGCGGATCCCGTACCCCAACCAGATCTTCTCCAGCCATGTGTTCGCCACCCTGCTCGAGCCCCCGTGGCAGAAGCCCAAGCCTGAGTACGCAACTCCTCTTCGCCTGCTGGAGGCGCAAGCGGTTGAGGCTGGTGGTGCGCCCTGGGTGGGGGAGATAGGGGCGGGTCCGGGTGCGTCGAACTCAGCCTGGGTCGCCAGGGAGATGAACGAGCTGGACAGTTTCCGGCTCGGTTGGGCCTACTGGGACTGGAACGAGGGTGGAAGCTGGGCTTTCATCAGGAATCCGGCGCGATTGCCCATAGTCGCTCGCGCCTATCCGCAGGCGACCCCAGGGGTCCTGACCACCCTCGCCTACGACTATCAGACGGGGGTGCTGAAGCTCTCGTTCACCGGTGTCACGGCTGGTCGCGCACTGCGGATCGCGATGCCATCGTTCTTTCGCTCTTACCGGGTGGTAGCCAGCTCCGACCCTGGAGCGGACATGAGCATCAAGGTCGATCGCCGAGCCCACGTCCTGACCGTGGCGATCAGGGACGCCCTGGATCGCCACTCGCTGACGATTCGGTTCCTGCGTTGACAGGCAAGCTCAGCGTGACTTCACCGACATGCAACAGTCAGCGACCACCAGCTCGCGTCCCTAGCCCAGACGTGGCAGGGATGGTCCTAGTCCTAAGAACCGCGGCACGGGTTACGGTTGTTCGCCAGCGGGACGTCCCACCACGCGTTCTGAAGGCTTGGCCGTCGGAAGGTTGTTCTGGCACCGACGGGGAAGGCATATCGCTGCAATTCCAAGGAAGGCGGAGAGGAGGCAAGGAACCGAAGGGGCGCCTCTCTAGCCTGATCAATCCCGGTGTGATGAAGCTCCAGATATGCCACACAACCACCGGCCGCGAGATGGCGGTCCCGACCGTTGCCACCACCTTGATGGGAAGCGGAATCCCCTGAGGACGGCTGACTCTACCACCTGTTCCCGAGCTGCTTCGAGCTACCACAGGGCTGGATAACCGGCTCAGACTCCGGGGCCATCTGCCATCGAACTGAGTTCCCACCTTGCCCCCGGCTTTTGGACCTGGCCACCGACTACTTCTGGGAACCGTTCCGAGCTCCAAGGTGGGGGGAGCCGCAGCTGTCACCACAGCGTCCTCGAATAGCCCTTGGCGGACGGAGCCGGGCTGCTTCCAAGCTTCGAGCTCAGGTGCTTGCGCAAGAGCGTCGGGGGAGGGCGTGGCCTGCCCGCAGGAGGTACTGAAGCGGGGCCCCGGTTGGCGGCCGGCCAGACCCTGCCCCAGAATCACTTCTCATGGTTGACAACGCTGGTGATGGTGATACGAACGGCCTCAGCCGCGCGGGTGCGGGCAGCCGAGATCTCTGGTCGACCGTGATCGCCGCCACCGCCATCACGCTGCCAACCTTTCTAGTGGGGACGCTGGCAGTACAGCTGCGGCAGAGCCTCCACTTCGGTCCCGCCGAGTTGGGCGTCGTAGTCGGCTGCAGCTACGCGGCCGCCACCGTCTTCGCGATCCCTTCGGGTCGACTAGCTGAGGAGTTGGGCGGGCTGCGGGTGCTGCGCTATGTGACGGCGGTCAGTGGCCTGGTGATGCTCCTGATCGCCGCAGAGGTCCATTCCTGGCCCGAGCTGGCGGCGGGGCTGCTGCTGGCGGGAGCGGCCAGCTCAGGGGGTCAGGTGGCCGCCAATCTGTTTCTCGCTCGACGCATCGATCCTCGGCACCAGGGCCTCGCCTTCGGCATCAAGCAGTCCTCGGTACTTTTGGCGTTCCTGCTTGGCGGCTTAGCAGTTCCAGCGGTCGCCCTCACCGTAGGGTGGCGGTGGGCATTCGTTGGAGCAGCCTGCCTGGCCGCGTTGTCGATCATTATGCTGCCCCGCCCGCGCCTGTCCATGGCGGCCCAGCGGCGGGGCGCCGATAGGCGCCGCCGCCACGAGCCCACCTTGCCGCTGGCCGCCCTCTCCATCGGATTCGGACTGACGCTGACCGCTTGCTCCTCACTGGGGGCCTTCCTGGTCAGCTCAGCCGTGGTTGATGGCCTGAGCCCGGCGGAGGCCGGTTTGCTGGCCGCCCTGGCGAGCGCTTGTGGGATCACGGTAAGGGTGCTGGTTGGGTATCTCGCAGACCGGAGAGGCGGCCGCCACCTCGCCTATGTCGTAGCCATGATCCTCATCGGAGCCGCCGGATTCTCTCTCCTGGCTCTGGGTGCGGAGCTGCACGCGCCCGTCCTCTTCGTCCCGGGGGCGCTGGTGGCCTTCGGGATCGGATGGGGATGGAACGGATTGTTCAATTTCGCTGTGGTCCACACCCACCCACTCAGCCCCGCTCGCGCCAGCGGGATCACCCAGACCGGAGGCCGCCTCGGGAGTGTCGTCGGGCCGCTTGCCTTTGGAATCCTGGTCGCCCACGTGGGATACCCGGGCGCCTGGACGGTGGCCTGCGCGGAGATCCTGCTGGGCGCTGCCACTATGGCCGGGGCGCGCGTACTCCTTGCCCGGCGGATCCGCAGAGAGGAGCGGTAGGACCAACGCTCGGCTGAGGGGGAGGTGGTCGAGGTCGGGGTGGGCCTCTACCGATATGCGCTTTGGTCTCGAGATGGGCCCCACGTCACCGCCACCAACAGCGGGTCGGTGTCATCTAGCCCGACTGGCGGCCCCACCTTCACGCCATCGATCACTCCCAGCGCCGGGCCAGCGATCGCGCCACCGCCCGCTCGACCGCACTACCTAGGCGATTGCCCTAGGGGATGACGGGTGATCGGGCACCGTCCAGCGCCTGCCGGTCAACGCTCTGAGGCTTGGGGCTCCGTGTCGGACGAGGCTGTAGTCACCGGCGAGTGGTCGCGCCTCGGCCGGGTTCGGGCGGCAATGCGAAGTCAGGGACCTGTCCGCCACAGCCGGCAGCGGAGCCCGAAACATCGGCATCATGACGCCGATGCCAGAGCCTCATCGCCCTCCGACCGTCACTGCCAGGGAACGCCACGTTGGTAGCCAGCTCGATGACCATCACCAAGATCAACTCCCACGACCAGCGGGGGAAGAGCAGGGCGGCGGTCGCCCAGACCAGGGTCTCCGTGACCGGCCCGACCAGCCAGATGTCAATCAGCTGGCTGGCGCTGACATTCCCAGTATGGAACTTCCAGCCAAGGCCGGGGAAGTGGAAGGAGGGCCTGGGCCGCAATCCCGCCAGCCGCAGGAGCAGGTAATGAGAGCCCTCGTGCACCACCAAGGCGACCACCAGGGCTACCCAAACCACGACCATGTGCTCGGTACTCCTCTTCCGCCTGAGCCGTCAGTGCCCTTCCCACTCTGCTGCGATCGTAGACCAGGACGGCCAGCCCGGCAGCGACCAACTCGCCCGAGCTGAGGAACGGCCCCAGAGGGGCTGGCGCTTCAAGGCGGCGTCGCAGCCACCAGACTCACACATCGCTTCTGCGCTCAGCGAACAGTACTCTTCCCGAGACTGCGACACTGCAAGCTGTGGCGGCGATTGCACTGGGCGGAATCGACGCGAGGCCTCGCTGCTCCTGGGCCCAGTCTGCGCCCGACTATCTGGCCTACCACGATGAGGAGTGGGGCCGACCGGTCGGCGAGGACAGTCTAGTGTTCGAGCGGATCTGCCTGGAGGGATTTCAAAGTGGGCTCTCCTGGATCACAATCCTGCGCAAGCGGGCCGCCTTCAGACGAGCGTTCTGCGATTTTGACCCGTCCGCGGTCGCCGAGATGGGAGAGGCGCAGATTGAGGCTCTGCTCCATGAGACGGGCATCGTGCGCCATCGGGGCAAGATCCTGGCCACGGTCCACAATGCCCGAGCCACCGTGCGGCTTCAGGCAGCGGGCCGGTCACTTGCCGAGCTTTGCTGGAGTTACGAGCCCATACCAGCTCCCGCCCCCACTCAGGTATCGCAAATCCCAGCCTCGACCTCGGAGTCAGTAGCGCTCGCCTTGGAGCTGAGGGGACTGGGCTTCACCTTTGTGGGTCCGGTCACGGTGTACTCCCTCATGCAGTCCCTGGGACTCGTCGACGATCACCTGGCGGACTGCTGCATCCGCCCTCTGGTGGAGCAGCAGAGACGGATGTTCCGGCGTCCAACCGGCCCTCG
>JAJZJU010000005.1:0-37158 GCA_021809895.1 bacterium | reverse complement strand
TGGGTCCGGTCACGGTGTACTCCCTCATGCAGTCCCTGGGACTCGTCGACGATCACCTGGCGGACTGCTGCATCCGCCCTCTGGTGGAGCAGCAGAGACGGATGTTCCGGCGTCCAACCGGCCCTCGTTGGCCCACGCGGCCTGGATGCTGAGCGATCCTGTGGGTCTGATCGTCCTGATTCGCGTAGGCCTCCTGAGGTAGTCTGGGGCCGCCCGCAACGCTTGGGCGCAGAGCGGAACTGCGCCATGGGGATGTCCAGAGGGAGTCTCCAGTAGCAGGCCAGCACGCCGGCCGCTCTTCACCCGAAGGCCCGAAGAGGAGACACATGTCCAGCGAAAGTACCCACGCTGGATCAAGACCCGTCTCCGAGCAGCGCAAGGAAGGCGGCCGGGGAGTGGATCGGCAAGGTCTGGTCGAGCCCTAGAAGATGGCGGTCGCCCGAGACAATGACGGCACGGGCCGCCACCGCCAGGGCGATGAGGTAGTCGTCACCCGGGTCAGGCGCCCGAAGCAAGGGCGGCTCGGTCGGGTCATCGACCACCCGCGCCTGGCGCTCAACCAATCTGACCGCCGCTGTTGCATCGGTGGCGGGAATGCGGCGACGGATCTTGGAGTAGGCAAGAGCTCGCTCCAGCTCGGCCAGGAGAAGAGGAGATGCAACCAGGTCATAGGCCCCGTCCAGCCCGGCCCACAAGACCTTCGCCGGCGACCCGTCCGGTGCCAGCAGGGCCGAGATGATGACGTTTGGGTCGAGGATCGCCCGCACGGCTCAGCGCTTGGCGCGCCGAGTGTGGTGTTGAGCCTCGACGGCCAACTCCATAGCCTCTCCCTCTTGGAGGTTGTTGCGAGCCCACAGCCGGTCGAGGAGGTCCAGGCCAAGGTCGCGCCGGATTGCCGCCTCGATCACCGCGCTGTCGCCCTGCCCAGTGCGGGCCGCCAGCACCCTCACCGCACGCAGCACCTCCTCATCGATCGTGAGGGTCGTGCGAGTCTTAGGCACATTGGCATCTTAGCATCGTTATGCGCAGATACCCAGAAGTGACCACGCTTCAGGTCGTCCAAGAGGTCCATGCTCGGCCCGCTAGTTCCTGGAGCCACCTTTTCAGGGATGCTGCATCCAGAGGTTGGTTTCCGAGTAGGTTCCGCGATCGGCGTCTCGATCGATCTCGACCAGGTCCAGCGCCCCCGGGACCACGTACTGGCCAGTTGTCGGAAATGCCATCTCAGCCCAGCTCTCCCACTCGGCCACCGTGCCGCTGATGACCATGGAGCACGGAGCCGGGGCGAGCACTTTGGCACCAAGACGCTGGTGAGTGCGGACCCAGGGGTCAAGGTGTTGCCCATCACTACGCACCCAGCTTGCGAACTGGTCCATCGAAGTCAAGGGGTATCGTGACTTCAGAGTCGGGCGCACGGGGGCGAGCATCGCCCGGAGGCCGGCGGAGGCGGCCCGCTCTCGCAGAGTGGTCAGGATCTGCCCGGCCATCCCACGACCCTGGCGATCGGCCCGGACGGCAGCGGCCATCACTACCAGAGTGTCCGGCTCGACCTCCCGCTCATGGCCACCGACCGCAGCCACCAAGGCTCCGTCATACCCCGCAGGGAGACCGGCGATAGTTCCGTCCCACGAAAGGGCAACACCCCAACCTCCGGCCACGACCTCCCCTTGGTCGAGCAGGAGCACGTCGTACTCCTTGAAGTAGTCTCCGACACGATCGATGTACTCCCGTGACACCGGGTCGTGGAAGATGAACTCGGGCCAGACCGAATGGAAGGCCACACGAGCTTCCGCCTCGAGGTCCGGCCGCAGGCTTGCAGTCACCGCCTCGATCTCCGGCACGATGAGAGCATAGTGCGACCGCACACCTCTGCCAGAAGCACAGGCGCGTGCCGCTACTTCGGCAGGATGTCATCAACCCCAGCAACGGGTGGCGTATCGGCCAGCGCGACTGCGATTCTCATGAGTGTCCGTGGAGCCACCGGCCGTCCGGACAGCGCCGCGGTTACGGTCGGGGCACTTACTCGTGCGGCCCTGGCGAGGTCGGCATTCCCCCACCCCCGGCGAGCCAGCTCGAACCGAAGGCGATCAGCCGCCAGCACAACGCTCATGGCTGACCCCCAGCCCGGACACCGTCCCGGCTCCGAGGGTCAGGATGGCTTACGTTAGGCGGCACACTTGGCCCCAGCCCAGGCTCCGTCGCCTCCTAACGGCTGGCATCCCACCCACTGGCGACCTCGACCCTCTGTCGGCGCTTGCGAGCTACGATGTCACCGAAGTCCTCTCCCTTCCGATCGAGGTAGGCGGGGATGCCGGGCACCGTCGGGGCCAGGGCCGCTCCGACGCCAGGGGCCGCCCCCAGCGCATCCAGGCTGCTGGCGTACCCCACCAGGCCGCGGATCATCCTCAGCTCGTCGGCCGAGCGCACCATGTCCCGCACCAGCGGCGTGGTGGGCGAGCCAATCTCCGCCTGGCGGATCGCGGCCCACTCCGGAGCCTCCGGCCAGCGGGCCCGGTTCAAGTCGGAGGTCGGGGTCCGCAGCGAGAGCCACTGGGTGCCGTAGTGCCAGAGCTCCTGACGGGCAGCGAGCGCATCCTCGGGAGTCGAGCACCCCAGCGACACCAGGGAGCGCCGGCGGAACTGAAATTCGACCCGCCACACGGGCTGGTCTTGGTCCCAGTCCACCCAAAGTGTCTTCGGCCACTCTGAGCCGCGAGAGTGGAGCTCCAGAGTCTTGTCGTAGCAGCGACCCATCAGGTCGCCGCCTCCGAAGACGAAGCCGCTCGCCCTGCGGCCCCTCAGGTGAGCCTGGTCGTACGCAGGTACCGAGTAGGTGCGCCGACGGACGGCCCGGCAGTGGAACTTGTCGAAGTCCCCGACGGCCGGCAACCAGCCCTGGGTGTCGCAGTACAGGTCGAGACGGGATGCCCCAAGCACCGGCTCATCGCGCATCACGTTCGCCTCAAGCCACTCGGATATCTCGGCCACCGCCTGGTCCGCTCCTCTGGAGTGCAGATAGGCGGAGTGAGTCTGGATGAACACCGGCGGGAACGGGGCTGGCGCCCCAATAGCCACCTCGATGTTGGGAGAGCTGGCCCAGAACGGATAGCTCCTCCAACCGTGGGGGCGCAGGGCCACCGAGAGGGACTGCTCGCCCCAGATGACCACCTGGAGCTCGTTGGTACGCTGAGACTCCTCCTTGAGTGCCTCGAGGAAGACCAGAAGCCCGTCCTGGAGCTCCCCCCGGACGGAGCAGTGGAGCGTGTCCACCACTTACCTCCCTTTAATCCCAAGAGGAGCGCTTGCAAACGTTCGCGGACGACTAGCTGATCAACTGTCAGTCCCAGTATCCCCCAGTCCTTCGCTGATAGCCCGGGGGGAATCTCTTGGAGAGAGGTGGTCGACGCGGAAAGTGCGGGTTTCCACAGGGGTAACTCGGACCGTCATGGTCTTCCGCTCGCCGGTCCACTTGTTCTTGAAAAATGGCCTGTTTGCGGCAGGCGGAGCACACTCGCGTCCAACGGCAGACGTGCGTCCATGGAAGTAAGCGTCGCTTCCCCAGTGATTCACCACACCGCCGACATTGGGCTGACTTCACGCCCATCGACCCAGTTCTGACCCCACAGCCTGATCGGGACAATTCATCCGCTGAGCCTATCACTCGCCTCGGCGAGCCGCCAGCGTTCGCGCTCACCGGCACGGTCGCCGGCAGAGTCGTCGCGCTTGATCAAGGTGACCTGGGCTGGGTGTGGCGCGACACGCTCTGAGGAAGGCGGTGACAGCGAGGGCCAGCATGGGGTAGGCGAATGACCAAACGACAAAAGGGGGTGCTGAAGACCATCGGGGTCACGGATGGGGCGATAGGGGGCCCGCCGTGGGGATACCGGTGGCGGAAGTGCTGGGGGTCAGCGTGACGGGACGGCTGCGGTCCAGAGCACGGCGGGGCGGCCAGCAGTGAGCAGGCGCTGGGAACTGGCTCTACCAGTGCAGGCCAGGGTGGCTAGGGCGCCGTCGATAGCGGTGGCCGGGCGGTGCCGCCCGAGCAGGTCGCGGATGTCAGTGCGGGTGAGGCCCTGGGGATAGGCGGCCAGAGCGGTGTGGATGGTGTGGGCCAGGAGGTCGCCGGTGAGGTCGCCAAAGATCCAGGCCACCGAGCCCGCGGTCACCAGCAGGCGAGCCATGGCGGCGGCCGCCATGGCTCCGATCGGCCCGGTCGGCGCCTATGCCGTCAAACTGGCAGGGCAGGGCGCACCGACGGCGGTCACCTGACGCCGGGTCGGTTCGAACTCAGCCAGGCGGTCGCGCTGAGCAGGCTTCCATCGGTTGCCATGGCCAGTCTTATGGGGCTTGCAAAGATCGCAGCTCCGCCGCTTCCGCTTCAGTCGCTTTCGCATCCTCAGCCCTCCGCGCCTTGCGGGCTTGCCCCTTGACGACTACCCGGTACTCGCCGCGCTCCCTGCCAGGGCCGCTCCCCAGGTAGGGATGCCCCAGCTTCGCGTTCAGGCCCACGCCCGTCAGTATCGGTCGAAACGCACTACCTCACCGGGCACGTCGCCCTGCTTGCCACCACTGCCAGAACTCCTCCCGAGAGACGCCGAGGTGACGAAGCAGGGAGGTAAGCGCTTGGGGCCAGAAGTCTTGGGACGGGTGGCAATGCACGGATCGCCACTTCCCCTCGCGGTTGCGAACGATGAGCTGTGGCGAGCCCTCGCCCCGAAGGTCCGTCCCGAAGTGCCGGAGCATGGCCACCAGTTCGCGGTACTTGAGTTCCGGGAGTTATTCGGAGCGGGGCGTCAGACGGTGACCAGCTCGACCCGCCGGGCGGATTCGGCCCGGATGTCGTCGAGCACTTCCGGGTAAGTACGGATCAGCTCGCGCAGGTTCGAAATCGCCTCTGCCTGCGTCGAGCCCTGCGCCACAGCTCCGATTTCAACGGCATCAGCCACCCATCCGCGCCCGGGTGCCTCGATCAGCGTGACCGCGATGGTGACGGGGGCTGACGCACTCAAATGCGGGGTAGCGTCCACGCCCACCATGGTACGCGGCTCGGCCCCAAATGAGTTCGTTCGGGCCCTCCTCGTCCGCTACGCCAAACCATCTTGCCCTGGGGGGTGGCAGGACCAGCCCCGCGGATGCCCCCACCGAGGCGAACAGTGACTGATTCCAGCGGACGCTCGCCCCCAAGAATGGCTCGTTTGATCTCGAAGCGGACGTCTGCGAACACGTGCGGACAGCAAGCGGATCAGCTGCAAGACCCGGCATCGGTGGTTCGACCCACAACACGTTCGGACCAGTATCCGGACTTGGACGAGCGCCCCCAGTCAACGACCACTGACCAGAGCTCGAGCCATGGCGTCGTAAGCGTCGTCGTGGCTGAGATGAGCGTAGTGCTCGGCTATCACCTTCTCCGAAGCACCAGCTATCGCCGCTAGCTGAATCGGGTTCATTCCCCGCCTCAGCATCTCCGTGATCCACGAGTGCCGGAGTAGGTGCGGGTGGACCGGCTTGCCCAGTTGCGCCTGTTTGCCCAGCACTCCCACCATCTGGGCCACCCCGGACTCCGTCAGGGGCTCGTAGGTGTCGCCGTGCAGCCGCCGGCTCGAGTAGAAGATTCGACCCCCGGCGGCGTCGGCCGTTCGGTTTCGGCTCAGGCGCTCCACCCGCCGCGCCAGATCGGGAAGCATCGGCACCAGCCGCTCGCGGTCGCCCTTGCCCCGAACCCGCAGGTAGGTCCGGTTGCCGCCTCGCCTGATGTCCTCCACGCTAAGCCCAGTCAGCTCCGCCAGACGCAGGCCGCAGTCGGCGAAGAGCCGGACGATGACCTTGTCCCGTTCGGTCCGAGCGCTGTCCTCAAGGCGGTCGATCTCAGCCCGGCTGAGCACCTCCCTCTCTCGTCTCGGCTGCTTTGGCAGCTGTGGCCGCCCCCCTACTGCCTCCCCGCGAGCCTCCGCCCAGGCCAGCAGCTGCCGCACCGGGCGCACGTAACTGTGGACGCTCGCTTTGGAGAGCGGCTTGCCTCGCTCGCTCTGGCGGCTCAGGCGGCTCAGAAGGTCAGTGGTGAATCGATCCAGCGTGGACTGAGAGAGGTCATCGGTGGTGGCGACTCCCTCCCTGCGGCACCACGGAAGAAAAATCCTGTTGAGAGCGAACCCATAGGCATTCTCCAGGGTTCGCACCGAGAGTCCTCGGGCCCGGCAGGAGTTCAGGTAGTCGTCGACCAGGTCGGGTACTGAACTGGCCCCCGGGGCAGCCGTCTTGAGTGTGACTGGCATCGCTTCCCGACTCCCCAGTGGCCTCTGCTCCCTGAATTAGATAATAGTGGCTCTTTACAGAAAACACCTGTTTATCAGCGTCTGCGCGTGTTGGATTTTGGATCTATTTCAGGCTGCTTTATGCTGCCCGAACAGCACTAGCAGATGCTGTTATTGAACTCAAAAGTTCGCTTTGGAGCGGGAGACCGGGTTCGAACCGGCGACCTTCTGCTTGGGAAGCAGACGCTCTGCCAACTGAGCTACTCCCGCCCTCTCAGCGGAGTATATCGCGGTACGCTGACGGCAACCCAACCCATCACTGCGGAGGTGCCACGCCATGATCACCGCCTTCCTCCTGGTCAACGCCGAGCGGGAGGCGCTGGCGAGCGTCGGCCCGAGGCTGGCAGCGTGCCCGGGCATCAAGGAGGTCTACACCACCACCGGTGACGTGGACTTCATCGCCAAGGTGGCGCTGTCAGACCTCGAGGATCTGGCCGAACTCGTGCAGGAGCACCTCGCCAAGATCGACGGGATAGTCGCCACCCGGACCCATCTCGCCATGCGGCGCTACAACCCCGAGGAGATCTCGGCAGCCTACGACCTCGGCGTCGACTGACCACGGGCTCTGTCCCGGCTCTCGTCAGACCCCGACCGTTCCGATCAGGTGGCCTATGCCGGCGGTCACCGCCATGGCGAGGGCGCCACCCACCAGGACCCGCACCCCACCACGGCGCCAGCTGGCCCCACCCGCAATCGCTCCCAGAGACCCGAGGACAGCCAGTGCCACCAGGGCGATGGAGACCAAGGCAATGGTCCTGACTGTCGGAGGAGCGACCAGGATGGCCAGAATGGGCAGAGCCGCGCCGCCCGCGAAGGCGGAGGCGGACGAGAGCGCGGCCTGCCCAGGCCGGGCGCGTCCCTGGTCCGTGATCCCTAGCTCCTCTCTGGCGTGGGCACCCAGAGCATCCTTGCTCATCAGCTGCGCGGAGACCTGAAGCGCCAACTGGCGCTCCACGCCGCGGCTCACGTAGATGGCCGCCAGTTCCTCAAGTTCTCCCTCGGGATCATCGCGCAGCTCCACGCGCTCCCGCCTCAGCTCCGCCCGCTCAGAGTCGCGCTGAGTCGATACCGAGACGTACTCACCGGCTGCCATCGACATGGCTCCCGCCGCCAGTCCGGCCACGCCGGCCAGAAGGACCTGGTGCGCAGCCGAATTTGCGGTGGCGACTCCCAGCATCAGGCTGGCCGTCGACACTATCCCGTCGTCCGCCCCGAGCACTGCGGCCCGAAGCCAGCCGGTGCCCACCTGCCTTCGCTCGTTCGCCATGGCGGCCTTCGAAGCGCTCACCGGTACGCCGGGGCCGAGCCCGAACCCACACTTGTTGAAGTAGAGAATGTCACCGGGCGGTCTACCCGACCGCGCTCTGCACCGTCTCCTGCACCTCTTCAACGAATTGGTGCAACCGCTCGGTCATCTCGCGCGACTCAGCTCCTGACGCAATCACCCGGTAACGGGGAGTGTCCGCATCCGGAAGCACCAGGACGTAGCCCGAGCCGAAGAGCACCTTGAGTCCATCGGTCAGGTCCACGCGCTCGTGGTGGTGGGCCTCCGCCAGTCGGCGCATTACCTCTCCTTTGACATCCCAAGGGCAGGGCACGGTGCTCTCCTGGTGATAGCCGGTCGGCAACTGGCGCCGGATGTCTGAAAGCGGAGCGTCCAGTTGGACGCTCATCTGGATCGTCGAAAGCAGCGCGAACATCGCGTCGTAGGCGGCCAGGTGGTGCGGCCAGACAAATCCCCCAAGACCGTCGGCGCCAACCACGGCATGGTTACGGGCGGCGGCCCGAATCACCGAGGCCGGGTCGGAGCGACAGAGGATGAGCTTGCCTCCGACCTCCTCCACCACTCGGTGCAGCTGCCAACAGGCCGAGACCGGAGCCACGATCGCCCCCTCTGGGCGGGTGCGGAGCGCCATCCAGGCCACCAGGCAGATGGCCTCTTGGTGCTCGAAGATATGCCCCGCATCATCGATCAGGAAGAGCCGCTGCCCGGGGGGATCGACCCGAGCTCCGAAGCTGGCCCCCACCGTCTTGGTGATGCTCGCCGCCTGTTGCAGCTCCTCATCGGGATCTCGGGGCACGGGGGATGCGAATGCCTCCTCCTCGAAGCCGGAACGAAGGGAGACGGTCTGGATCTTGGCCTCGTGGAGGAGATGGGGCAGCGCCACCGATGAACTCCCGAAGCCGAAGTCGATAAGCACGCGAGGGTGAGCCGCGCGCACCTTTTCCAACTCCAGGCCCGCCAGGGTGTGGGCTTGGTAGGCAGAGAGCACAGCCTCGGGGTATCCGATCTCCTGGATCTCCCGCGGCACCACCCTTCTGAAGTCCTCCCGGAAGAAGGTGTTCTCCAGCTTCCGCTCCTGGCGTCGATCAAGGGCCATCCCTTGGTCATCCAGCACCTCGATGTCGGCCGACCGGCTGTCGACCGGAGAGGCCACCACGTGAACGGCGCCGGCAGCTTCGGAGCCCCGGGTGAAGTGGCAGGTGACGGGTACCGGCAGCTCGCTCAGATCCATGACCCTGGCCCCGGCCGAAAGCATTCCCGAGATCATGGCCCGCTTGATCATCCGCGAGCCGGGGCTGCGGTCGCGGCAGATGGCGAGTTGGGATCCGCGCGGATGTGTCGCCGCCCAGGCGGCGCCCAGACGGGCGCACCACTCAGGAGTCAACTGCACGTTGATCAATCCGCTGAGTCCCGCAGAGCCGAAAAGACCGGAGCGCCAGGTGCCGGCCCAGATCACTGACTCATGCACCAGCGATCCCGGCTCGATCTCCTTCCCTGGCCAGATTCGCACGCCTCGCTCCACCACTGACCCCGCCCCGATGGTGCAGTCGTCGCCGACCACGCTGCCATCATCGAGCAGCACTTCAGGCTTGATGGTGGCGGCGCTGCACACCACCGCCTGGCGCAGGCGGCTGCGTTCCCCAAGGTAGGCCTGTGGCCAGACGACCGAGTTACTGAGCTTGGCCCCTTGGTCGACCACCGCGAAACGGTCCAGGACCACAGGGCCGTTGAGGAAGACGTCCTCCCCCACGACGCAGTCCCGCCCGATGAAGGCGGGACCGACTATCTGGGCTGAGGCCGCGATCTCTGCCCCCTCGCTCACCCACTGGGAGTCGCCGAGCCTACGGCCGGAGATCTCGCACTGGACTCGGCCCTCCAGGGCATCCCAGTTGGCTTGCAGATAGCTCTGAATGCTGCCGATGTCACACCAATAACCGCGGCCCACGACCGCCCAGAGGGAGTCCTGGCGTCGCAGCATCTCTGGAAAGACGTCCGACGACCAGTCGCTGGCTTGGCCGGCGGGAATGTAGTCCAAGACCTCGGGATCGATGACATAGATCCCGGTGTTGACCTGATCGCTGAAAACCTCGCCCCATGATGGCTTCTCCAAGAAGCGGTCGATCCTTCCCTCTGGAGAGGTGACCACGACGCCGTACTCCAGGGGGTTGGATACCTTGGAGAGCACGATGGTGGCGCGTGAGGACCGATCCCGGTGAAAGGAGATGGCCTGGCTGAGGTCGATGTCGGTCAAGGCATCGCCACTGATGACCAGAAAGGTGCTGTCCAGCAGCGCGGCGGCATTCTTGACGCTGCCGGCGGTCCCCAGCGGGCGGTCCTCCACCACGTATTCCAGGTGCATGCCCAGTTCCTGGCCGTCCCCAAAGTAGTCGCGGATGGAGGCGCCGAGGTACTGGAGCGTGATGACCACCTCGGTGATGCCGTGCCGGCGCAGAAGTCGCAACACGTGTTCGAGGCAGGGACGACCCACCACCGGGACCAAAGGCTTGGGGCGCCGGCTGGTTAGCGGCCGCAGCCGGCTGCCCTCGCCGCCTGCCATCACGACCGCCTTCAAACTCGACCTCCTGGGTTCACCGTGGTCCTGACGGCTCCGGAGCTTTTCCTGGCGCAGATCATACGGAGAGACGCCGTCTCTGGCGGCGTCGGGCCCACCACATGGCTAGGATGACCCCCAGCGCCGCCGCTGCGGTGACCGCCGCTGTGGCCAGCAACTGTGCCGTTTGGCTGGCACCTCTGTAGGTGGGCGGCCCAGGCAGTATCTGAAGCCGGTGCAGGTAGAGGTGAGCTGGCCCAGCTGCCAGCACCAACCCGGCGGGACTGCGTGCGTACACCGGCCCCAGCGCCGCCAGCGCCACCACTTGCCCGCCCGCGGTCGGAGGTGGGGCGCGATACCAGCTGTAGCCCCCATCAGGGGTGAGCAGGGTACCGAATCCCGAGGTGGCGACATAGGCGGCGGCCGGGCCGACGCCCAGGACCGCGGTGAGGTGCGGCACACCCCCCAAGCCCCCATAGGGAAGGATCTGGAACACCGGCGTCCACCCAGAGCGGTAGTGGGCATAGATGAGCCCTGCTTGGTCACCAGCCAAAATTGTCCCGTCGCCGAGCTCGGCCAGGGCCGCATGAGCGCCGAGACGGGGAGAGCCGGGACTGCGGCGCAACGCACCCTGCTCATCAAGCAGAGTGATTCCCGCCTCGTTGGCGACCACGAACGGCTGCCCGGGGACCACCGGTCCGGCCAAAGCGGTGGCGGCAGGCAGAGACCGGGAGCCGGGCAACTCGCGCAGCCTGGCCCCCAACCTTCCCCAGAACAACCCCGCAGTGGTGGCGGCGACCACCTCAGGGTTGGATCCTGCTGCGATCGCCAGCCCCCGGGGTTGTCCCGGCAGCCTCTGCAGCAGTGCGGCTGGACGGTGATCGCCCAGGTAATAGAGATCCCCATCCGCGTTAATGACCAGCCCCTCGGTTCCTGCCGCGGCCACGAATCGAGCCGGCCCCGGGTCGCCACTGCTGGACAGCTTGCCGGTCCTGGTCTGCAGCCAATAGCTTCTTCCGTCCATGATGACCAGAGTGGTCAAGCGCGAGTTCGACGCGATCGCACTTATAGATAGGTTGCGGCCCGGAGCTGTCGCCCACCAAGAGGTCGCAGCGCTGACTGGGACCATGGCTGCCATCGCCATCCCGGCGACCAGCCCCAAGAGGCTCGCTGTGAGACGTCGCCTCAAAGCTCAGCCACCGTAGAGTCCGCTCACCACCACCGCCAGCACATAGAAGTCGGCAACCACGTGCACGAGCATCGCCGGCAGCAGGCTGCGACTCCTTAGGGTCATCCATCCCCACAACCAGCCCAGCCCGATCACGATGGGGACGAAGCTGAGGGCGGGTCCCTCGTACTGGATCGCCAGATGGGCGATCCCAAAGATGAGGCCTTGAGTGATCACCGCCGCAGCCGGACTCTGCTGGCGCTCAAGTGCCGCCATCAAGACTCCCCGGAATTGAATCTCCTGGGCCACGGCGCTGGCGGCGTTGGCCACCCCCAGGAAGACCGCCGCCGAGCCGCCCAGGGCGAGCAGGGGCACTCCCTCGCGTCCCAGGAGCGGAGCCGGCAGGACGAATCCGATGCCCAGGAAGAGCAGGCTGCCGACGACTCCGAACGCGAGCATGAGCAGGGTCGGCCTGACCCAGAGCCGCAGATTCGGCCGCGGTCTCGGGGTCAGGTAGTGAAAGCCCACCGCCATCCCCAGCGCCAGGACCAGTTCCGCCATTGCCGCCACAGCATTGCGGGCCAGCCCGTCGGGAGTCCCGAGGATCGCTGGCGCGGGGCCCGAGTATCCGATCAGCCAGAGCCAGAGCGAGAAGGGAAGTGCCAGGGTGAGAAAGGCGAACGCCAAGGGGGCGCTGGCGCGCAGCGAGCGCACCAGCAAGGTGGCCGCTGTCAGGGCGGCGAAGTACCCCGTGAGGCGCCAACCGTCGGGGTCAACGCCCTGGGGATCGCCGAAGGCTCGAGGCAGCAGCAGCACGACCGCCGCTCCTGCCAGCATGAGCAGCAACTCCGACCCACCGGAACCAGTTCCCACCACCACGGAAGTGGGCCGCCGGAGCCAGCCACGCAGGGTCGGATCGGCTGCCACCGGTCAGCCGAGAATGGGCCGGATCAGGGTTCGGGTGACTCCTCGCGCTCGGCGGAGGCGGGCTGGCTTCCATTTGACCCTGGCTGGGACGGAGGTTGATAGCCGCCGAGAGGCGTGTCCAAATCCTCCCCACGAAGCCGGTCCACCAGGTCGTAAACCTTGTCCTGAACGGTGCCCGAGAACAGGAAAGCAACCCCGGCGCCGGCCAATATCCCCGCCGCCACCCACTTCTTGGAGATCCCCCGGCGGGCGGGTTTGGGCGGCTTGATCCCGGTCTTGGCCAGCGAACTCTGGACCTTGCGACGTGTGTCGGGTGGCAGGGACTTGGTGGCCTCGTAGGCAGCCTGCACCACCTTCTCCGCCAGGTCGGCTGAACGCTCCCTAGCCTGCTCGACCGCCACCGCTGCTCGGCGCTGAGCAGTGTCCGCCACCGGCTGCACCTGGGCCGCGATACGCCCCGTCAATTCGGGGAGCTGGTGGGCCGCCGCCGCCATCGCTGGGGTGACCGCCGCGCCGGCTGACTTCATCCCCGATCCCAGGACCTCTACCACCGCCCCGGCTGCGTCGGAGGCGGTTGACCCGAGTCTCTCCATCGGCCGCTGCTGCTTGCGGAAGAATTTCATGGCGGCTCCTCCTGTGGTATTCCTCTTGGCTGAGTGTAGCCATAGGTAACAATCTAGATCGCGCGGGAAGCGCACAGCCCCGTCATGGATCCGACTCTGGCCGCGCTTGGAGCGGCGGGAAGTGCTCCAGGGGGCCGTGCCCGGATCCGAGTCCGGGCGCGTGGCGGATGGCGGCCGTGACGTACTCCTTGGCCCTGTCCACCGCCAGCTCGAGGTCGTCCCCCAGGGCGAGCCGGGCGGTGATGGCGGCGGAGAAGGTGCACCCGGTCCCGTGCGTGTGGACCGAGTCGATTCGCACGCCCGATAGCCGCAGCAGCCCCTGGTCGGATATGAGCAGGTCGGTGGGCTCCCCGGGTGCGTGACCGCCCTTGACAACCACGCTGCTGGCGCCCATGTCGAGGATCGCCCTGCCGGCGGCGATCGCGTCCGCCTCCGACTCGACGGGGATGCCCGCCAGGACAGCGGCCTCCGGCCAGTTGGGTGTCACCAGCTCTGCCAGCGGAAGCAGCTCCTCGCGCATGATCGCCACCGCATCCTTTTCCAAGAGGATTGCCCCACTCTTTGCCACCATCACCGGATCCACCACCAGAGGGCCCCAGGATCGCTGCCGCAGCTGCTGGCAGACGGTGGCGATGTGGGCGGCCGAGAACAGCATCCCGGTCTTTACAGCCTTGGGGCGAAGGTCTTGGTCCAGGGCCTCAAACTGGGCGACCACGAAGTCCTGCGGCAGCCCGTGGGCCGCCAGAACTCCAAGGGTGTTCTGAGCGGTGAGGGCGACCGCCACGCTCACCCCGTACACGCCGCAGGCGGCAAAGCTCTTGAGATCGGCCTGGATCCCGGCGCCACCGCCGCTGTCGGTGCCCGCCACCGTGGCTGCGATGGTGGTGCGTGGGAAAGGAGCGGGCGGGATCATGTGTAGACCGCGTCTGGGGCCGCCCCCAGCCCTCCCTTGCGCTCCAGGCGGCGAAGAACAAGGTAGGCGAGGGTGGTCACCGCTAGCCCGACGAACCCGCTGATGTCAGCGGGCTGCCCCAGGAACAGCCAGTGGGCGAGGGGCGAAACGAACCCCCACTCCCCCGGTGGAGGGGGCTCGTTGAAGAAGAGGACGGTCGCCACAGTCCCCAACAGGAAGGCCGTGAACATCGGCCAACGGAAACCTCCCTGGAACCAGTAGCCACGCCGGGCCACCAGTTGGCGAGGGTCGGGGGTGCGGGATCCGCTGTCGAGGATCACCACCATCGCCCAGGCGGGGAACCAGACATAGGTGATGGTGAGGAAGTTGACGTAGTTGCCCTGGAAGCCACTGCCTGCGAACAGCACCAGAGCAGCGATCAGGCTGCCCACCACTCCGACCCCGGTGGCCGCCACCCAGCGCCGCAGGCGGATGCCGATCGCCAGGGCGCACAGGGCCGCGGAGTAGACGTTTAGGTAGTTGGAGCTGAGCTCGGCCACGATGATGAAAGCGGCGAAGCAGTACGCAAAGGCCACCGGGACAGAGGCCACGATCAGGTTCGGCAACAGCCGGGTGGGGTCCGATGTCTGGATGGCTGCTCCCAACAGCCCGCAGCCGACCAGGCTCGTCACCGTGCCCCCGCCGCCCGCCATGGCAACGCGGAATGAGGGAGACCGGGCAGGCAGATAGCGGGAGTAGTCGCCGGCGTAGGTGACCCAGGACACCACCAGGGCGAAGGTGAGGGTGAAGCCGAGCGCCATCGCCGCCAGGTGTGGGCCCAGTGCGAGGTGGCTCTGCAGCAAGAGGTCCCAGCGGGGAAAGGTGAACAGAGCCAAGGCTGCGCAGACGACCAGGAAGGCAGGCACCTGGATGTGTTGTACGACGGAGATGGTGCGGTGGCCGTAGACGGCGACCAGGAAGGACACCAGGGCGATCCCCAGCAACAGCAGGCCCGCGACCACTTCGGGTGACCCATGGAACACCGGCAGAGCCCTGGCGGTGGTCACGGCGATGGCACAGTCGTAGGCAAACCAGCCGATCGCGATCACCATGGTGAGAAAGCCGCCCACCACCGCCCCACGCCGTCCGAAGACCATCCTCGATTGGACTATCTGGGGAGCTCCGCTGCGCACCCCAGTCACCGAAAGCAGGCCGAGCAGGGTACCGCCGGCCACAGCTCCGGCGACCAGGACCAGAGCTGCGTCCCAGAAGCCCAGGCCAGCGGCTGAGATCAAAAGCGCGCCTGCGTACAGGGAGAAGAAGTCTGCCAGGGCCCCGCCCCAAATGAAGAAGAGCTCGCGGGGCCGGCCGTGCCGGCTCTGCGGGGGAACTGGTTCGAGCCCCCGCAGCTCAATGCGCAGAAACTCGTCGTCGCCGGGGATCACGGACTCCCGCTCTGCGGTGTGGCGCCTCTCCTCGACACTCGTCTCTGTCATATCCACCTCCTTCCCGAACACGGGCCTGGGGCCGACAGGACGAGGCTTCCCGACGCTGGTACTAACCAGATCCGGTGGTCAGGGTTGGCATCCTGCCTCTCAGCGCCCTGTCGGCGCACCCCTAGCTGGGAGTTGAGCTCCCAAGACGAAGTATAGGCGGGAGTGCCGAGATTTTCACCCGGCCACCGCCCGCCAACTCGGATTGGAATTACTTCGGATCATTGACTATTATTTGTATTTGTGATTCGGAATCCAAAGTTGTCAGCCGACGTGGGAGAGCGTCAGCCGCGCTCACGCGATCTCCTGGTCCTGGAGTTCACCGAGCTCCACTGGCGGCTCAGCCTTCTCATCAAGGCTTCGGTCACGAGCCAGGTGGAGGCCGCCTCGGCGCGACTGGCTGCGCTGGCCGCTTCCACCACCCCCCATCAGCGCCAGGCGGTGGTGGTGCTGGCGAGGCGGGGAGGCCTTTCGATGAGCGAACTGGCACGCCATCTGATGATCAGCCCCAGCAGCGCCACTGAGCTGGTGGACAGACTGGTGGAACGGGGCTGGGTGGAGCGCCAGCCCGACCCCGGCGACCGCAGAGCGGTGGTGATCCGCCTGTCTGCCAAAGCCAGCAGGCAGGCGGACGAGGTGAACCAGATGCTCCATGCAGGCGTGGCTTCGTTGCTGTTGCAGCTCGACGACCTTGAGCTCGCGGGCTTGGTCGGCCTGCTCCGGCAACTTGTCGGAGATGACACAGAGCGGCTCGGGACGGTGGGCCAGATGGCTCCGCCAAGCGGCGAAGCACGGTGAGGGGGCTGTTCAGGGGGCTGGGCAGGTTCTCGGTGCGCTTTCGAGTCCCGGTGGTCCTGGCATGGGTCGTCGTCACGGTTGTCTGCGTGCATGCGCTGCCGACGCTGGCCTCGGTGAGCAAGGACAGCAACTCTGCATTCCTGCCCAGCAGCGCGCCCTCGATGAGAGCGGCCCAACTGGCGAGCCCGTTCCAGAACTCCAAGCTGGCAGCATCCACCCTGGTGGCGGTCAGCGACCGGGGGCCCCTCACCAGCCAGGACCAGGCCGCCATCTCCAAGTTCGAAGCTGAGCTCACGGGGCTGCCCAAGGTGCGGGTAGTGCGCGACCTCGGCACTTCCCCCAACGGCAGGGCCCGTCAGGCCCTGATAGAGGCAGCGGTCCCCGCCTTCGGAGGTGGTGGTGGGCCCGCGCTGGTGGCCTCGATCAGGGATCGGTTTGCGGCCGCCAGTGTGCCCGGGCTGACCTACCACCTCACCGGCGACCTTCCGACCGTGGTCGACAGCCAGCAGTCGTCCCGAAAGTCCCAGAGCCTGACCCAGCTGTTTTCGGTCCTCTTCATCCTGGCCCTCCTGCTGGTGGCCTTTCGAGCGGTCCTGGCGCCTTTCCTCACGCTTCTGCCGGCGGCTTTGGTGCTTGCCCTCTCCGGGCCGGTGGTGGCCGCGGCCACCCATGTCGGCGTCCAGGTGTCGGTGATCACCCAGGTGATCCTCATCGTCTTGGTGCTGGGAGCCGGGACCGACTACGGCCTGTTCCTGGTCTTCCGGGTGCGCGAGGAGCTGCGGCGCGGACTCCAACCCAAAGAGGCTGTGGTCACCGCGGTCAGCACGGTCGGGGAATCGATAACCTTCTCGGCGCTGACCGTGATCGCCGCCCTGCTCAGCCTGATGTTGGCCCAGTTCGGCCTTTATCAAAGCCTGGGTCCAGCGCTGGCCATTGGCATCGGCCTCATGCTCCTGGCCGGGTTGACCTTGCTTCCAGCTCTGCTGGCCATCTTCGGTCGGGCGGTCTTCTGGCCCACCAACACCAGCCCGCAGGCACAGCCCCGGCCCAGCATCTACAGCTGGCTGGCGGGCTGGGTGGTGCGTCGACCCGCCTGGATACTCATCGCCGGCGTGGTGGTGTTCGGGGGATTGGCGCTGGGCAACCTGACCAGCACCACCGCCGGCTTCGGCAACGCCACCGCCCCCACAGGGACGGACTCAGCGGCAGGAGCGGCCGTGCTTGCCAAGGACTTTCCGGCGTCGAACGTCCAGGCCTCCGCAGTGCTCTTCCGGCTCCCGGTGTCGGCGTGGGCCAACCCCGCGGCGCTGACGGCCGCGCAGACGGGTCTGACCCGGACTGGCCAATTCAAGGCCGTCATCGGCGCCCTTGGTGCCTCCCACCTCAGCCCAGCGCAGATCACCAGCCTGCACGCCACGCTGGGTCCCCCCAGCCTGCTACCCGAGGTTGAGCCGGCCACCTATCGGATTCCGCCCGGCGCCTACAACGCCTACCGCTCTCTGGCGCAGTTCATCAGCCCCAACGGGCTCACGGTGCAGTTCTCCACGCTGCTGCTGCACAACAACGACAACTCCGCCAGGGCCCTGGCAGCGGTGCCCGCGGTGCGCCAGTCAGTGGCAAGGGTGGGTCGGAGCATCGGTGCCACCGACAGCGGGATCTTCGGGGTGCTGCCCTTCGCCTACGATGTCCAGAACCTGTCCAACAGTGACCTGCTGCACATCATCCCGGTGGTGGCCGTGCTCATCGCGCTCTTGCTGGCCATCGTGATGCGCAGCCTGGTCGCCCCGCTGTACCTGGTGGTGAGCGTGGTCCTCTCATACCTGGCTGCGCTGGGTCTGGTGGCGGTTGTCTTCGTGCACCTGGCGGGGCAGGACGGCATCAACTTCCTCCTGCCCTTCCTCATGTTCGTGTTCCTGATGGCGCTGGGGTCCGACTACAACATCCTGGTGATGTCGCGCATCCGCGAGGAGGTGCACTCGCTGCCGCTGCGGCAGGCCGTGAGGAGAGCGGTGGGGGTGACGGGCACCACGGTCAGCACCGCCGGGTTGGTCCTGGGCGGCACCTTTGCGGTCCTGGCCATCGCTGGTGGCGGCTCCGGTGGAGGTTCGGAGATCGAACAGATAGGGTTCGGCATCGCCGCCGGGGTCTTCATGGACACCTTCATCATCCGGACCCTGGTGGTGCCATCGCTGGTGGTGGTCCTGGGTCGCTGGAACTGGTGGCCGTCCCGACTCTCCAGGGTGGCATCCCAACCTGCCGGCAGGTCGCCCGACCAGGGGCCCAATCCTGATGCGAGGTCGGAGCCGACGCCAACAGGCTGATCAGCCGGCGGGCAGAGCCCGGCGGGCCGGGGGACCTCCAGGCCCGCCGGAATCCTCGACCATGTCCCGGTTGAGCTGCCCGGAGTCAGCTCTGCCGTGGCCGAACATGACCAAGATCAGGACCAGGGTCAGCAGCGGGATCTGCGCCAGGTACTCATCCAGGCTCCGCCAACTGAGCCAGAAGGCGGCCAGAGTCAGCACGGCCGCCCCGACCCGCCACTTGGATGACGACATCCCCCAGAGAAAAATTGCGGCTATGGCAAGCCCGGTGGCCAAGAGCCAGACGATCCTCGGGGGTCCCGACCAGAAGCGGGCCAGGACCAGCTCCGATGGACCGGATCCCAAGGGGAAGGTGTGAGCGCGCAAGCTGTTGTAGACCGCCAGAAGGGAGTCCGGGTATCGCACCACGAGCGGAACCACCGCCACCAGGAGTGTGGCCCCCACGCCCAGGATTCGCTGGCGCCATCGCCCATCGTCCCAGCAGAGCAGAACGTACCCCGGCAGAAAGAACCACGCCAGCTGATTGCTCCCGATCGCCAGTCCCAAGCAGATGGCGGACAACCAGGGGCGTCTGAGGAAGATGACGCTGAGAGCCAGCAGCACATAGGCGAATGCCTCGGCGTTGCCATTGGCCGCGAAGTTGACGGCGGAGCCGTTGAGGAAGTAGCTGAGCAGGAGCAGACCTCCAGCCGCGGGCCAGAGTGGTCCGGCCACCGTCAACACGACGCCGAGCAGAACCGCGATCGGGAGCAGCGTCCAGAGGGCCCGGATTGGTGCCGCCGCCCCGGCTACGGGAACCGCCGCCAAGGGGTCCAGAGGGGGCTTGCCCAGCGGAGAGAAGAGTCGCTGACCTCCGTGGTCCGGGCTGTTGGCGGCGGCCAGGATCTGCGCCGGCGTGGGGTAGACCTTGACAGACGCCAGCGGCCCACTTCGGTAGGGCGTCGCCAGCAGGGGCGACAACTTCAGACTCAGCAGACAGGGGATCTCATCCACTTGGTATGGATCGCCGCCGGTCGAGATGGCCCGAGCCCCACACACCGCCATGGCATTGGCGTCGTCTATGAGGAGGTGGTTGTCCGCCACGGCGCGGCCGATGCCGGCGCCCACGACCAGCATGGCGATGACCCCTATCACCGGGCTCGCCCAGAGCAATCGGTGGGTTCGCATTCCCTTCAGCCATTGGGGCATCGGTCGGCGCAAGGCAAGCGCGACCAGCAGGCAGAAGCAGCCGAAGGCCAGGTACTGGATGACCAGGTTGGCGAGCAGGGCCGACCGGCCGGGAACTCGCGCTGCCAGCCACATCCAGTTGGAGAACTTGAAAGCCCCGTAGGCGATGACCAAAAGGCCGATCCGGTCTGCCAGCTCCCCACTTGGGTGCCACACCGGACTCATCCATCTCCCGAGCGCGCGTAGCGTCCTCAACGCTGCCATTCTGCCGGGTCGCAGCCGTGGGCGACAGCGCGCCTGGGCCCATGCGAGCGTCTCGGCTGAGCGGTCACCATGGGTCGAGGCGAGCGCCGGGACCATGACTTCTTGAGCCCGGTCCCGTGCGAGTTGGGAGACTCGACCTTGACCTCGAAACGAGGTCAGTGGTGTGATTGGGTCGGGACCTTACCAATCCACTTTGAAGTGGTCGCCCAGTGAGTGCCCGGTGGAGGCCTATGTCTGGCGGCCCGCCTCGCCCACCAGCTCGAACCTCGCCAGGAGATCCGAACCAAACGCGCTCGGCATGGGGTCGCCCACTCGGATTCGATAGGTCCGCCGACCATCTGCCAGCCGCTCTGCGATCAGGTGGAGCACGGGAACAGTAGGGGTTCCTCGCAGCGCAGTCGCGAGGGTGAAGAAGTGGGTCACCAAGATCACCGTGACCCCCTCCTCTAGCAGAGCCGAGATCACCTGCCTGGCGATTTCGGACCCCTCCCGCTCGTTGGTGGCGCTCAAGGGCTCGTTCAGTAGGAGTAGCGCTCCTCGATTCAGCCGTCCCACGGCCTCGGCCAGCCTGGCCAGATCGTTGTCAAGGCGGCCGGTGTCCACCTCACCCTCCTCGCCACGGACGAAGTGGGACTGCACGCTGGTAGCCACCATGGCGGCGAAGGAGTCGGCAGCCACGAACATTCCCGCCTGTAGCATCAGCTGGGCCAGACCCACACTGCGCAGGAAGGTCGACTTTCCGCCTGAGTTGGCTCCGGTCACAACCAGCAGGCGACATCCGGTGGCGTCGATGTCATTGCCCACCACGGGAGAGGGAGCTCTCAAGACCAGCCCTGCGTCCACCAGGGCGCGACAGCGGAGGCCAGGCTCCTCCGAGGAGAGCGGTTCCGGCCAGCAAAGAGAGGTTCCCGCGTCACTGAGGGCACGGTGCAGGTTGCGGCAGCCGAGGTAGAACCCCACCTCAAAACGGAGCACGGAGAAGAAGTCGAGCACATGATCCGCAGCCTGGGCAACGGCCTCGACTCCGGAGTTGATCCCCCGATCCACCAGATCAGCCAGGGCCTGCAGCCCGGCGTCGTCGCGCGGCGCTATCTGGAACGAGTACTGGGAGCGCTCGCCCAACCCCAAGCGCTCCGCCCATCCCACCCTGGTGGCGGAGGGCACCCGCAGCTCCAGCTCCGTGCCTTGATTCCCTGGCCCCAGCCGAGCGCTGATTGACTGGGTCTCGCTGAGCCTGTGCAGCCCCTGGACGCACGAATCCAGTCCGGCCAGATAGGCGTCATCCAGATCGCTGCGCACCGCTGACACCATCGATCGGACACCAGCGGAGGGGAGCCCGGACATGCTCCCCTCTATCACCTGGCGCAGTCGGCGCAACAGCGGCAACAACAGATCCAGGGACTGGGTGGCCCGTCGGAGTGCGTGGGCGGGTCGTCGGCTCGCCAGTCCCCAGATTCGCCTGTCGCCTTCGATCGCCGCCACCGCCAGGGAGTAGAGTTCCTCGAAGCTCTTCTGGTCCGCCAAGCAGTCGCGGAGCACGCCTTGCCGATAACGGATGACCTCCTCGGTCGTCAGGCTGTGCAGGGTGACCCGCCGAGCGACATCCAGGACGAAGGGGTCCCCGCCCGCCATGGCCTTCCAGATGCCGTCCAAGCCCAGGTCGGCCTCCAGGTCTGCGGACCCTGGGGGAGGGTCCGTCTTCGGATCCAGACCCCGGTCGGGATAGAGCAGATGGACCGTCAGCACCACTACGACCGTTTCAATTGCGAGTAGGTCAAGCCATGGCGCTCCGCCAGCGCCATGGCGTAGGCCAGGCCGTCAGCCTGCTGGCGCACCACTCGGAACGTCCTCAGGGCCGGGTCCCCTGGGTCCACCTGGCTCACCATGCTGACGGTCGCCGGACTGAGTGAGGACAGCTCCTCGATGAAGGTCACGTAAACCCCCAGCACCCCTCGATCGATCAGGCGTTCCACCACGGCCTCCCCCAGCCGGCGCCCGTCCTCCAGGCTCGCCGAGCCGAAGGTCTCGTTGAGGATGACGACCGACCGCGCGGTCGCCCGCCCCAGGATCTCCTCCACCCTCGCCAGATCATCCTCCAGCCGCCCTCGCAGGTCCTCCAGTCTCTCCTCCCGGTCGAAGTGTGTCAGCAGCTCATCGCAGAGCAGAAGGCTGGCCTCACGACCGGGGACCGGGCATCCCAGACCCGCCAGGTGGTGAAGTTGGCCGAAGCTGCGGGCCAGAGTCGTCTTGCCGCCCTGGTTGGGGCCCGACACGATCAGAAGACGCTCCTCTCCTGCGAGCTCGAAGTCGTTGGTGACCACCTGCTGCCCCCGCTGAGCGAGCCGGACCGCCAACCCCAGATCGAAGCCGCCCAGCACCCGCTCCGACCTGGCGTCGGTTTCCACATGTGGGTAGCAGAATTCGAGCCTGGCCCTTCGCAACGGTTCGATGAACTCTCGGTAGGAGAGGTAGAACTGCAGCTCGCGCTCGACCGCCAGCACGGTGGGGTCCGCGAAGCCTCGGTGGACGCTCCAGAACCTCTGCACCTCCGCGAACGGTTCTGGGAACAGGCGCGCCACCAAGTCCAGGACACGTTCCTCGACGACGCTCAGCGCAGGCGGGACCCGTAGCTGAAAGAGATGGCTGCGAGCTTCTCCCTGCTGGAAGCGGGCGAACATTGCCCGCAGCTCCTCTCCATAGTCCGCCTCGCCCATGAACCTTCGCACCGTGACTCGCGCCCCGACCACCTCCACCAGGTACTGGACCCGATCAAGCTGCTCCCGAATCGAGGCAGCTTCCCTGGCAAGGTCCGAGAACTGGGTGGAGGTCGTCAGCCCAAGCAGAAAGTCCCGCCACCCGAGCAGGCCGGCCGAGTCAAGTTCCAATGTCTCGAGCTGGCAGGCGAGCTCGCGGAGGGCGCTACAGTAGACCTCCGCCGCTTCCAGGAACCAGGCACCCTGCTGGGGAGCGTGACGCCGACGCGCGATCCGGCCGAGCAGCTCGCGGTACCCGGTCATGGAACGGCAGAACCCGACCATGGCATCCGCTACCTGCTCGTTTTCGAGATCGCGAAAGACGGCTTGCCGGTAGCGCACGGTGGCCACGCTGGTGGCGCGGGTGAGAAAGAGGGGGCGCAGATCCCAATCCTCCCGGCCCTTGGTCAGCCCGTCGACGACCTGGCTCAAACCGAGGTCGTCCAGGGTGTCGGAGTCGGACTCCAGGTGGCCTGGATCGAAGGGCCCAGACAGGTCCTGAAGCAAACTCAGCGCTGGCGGGCGAGCTTCGCCGCCCCGGGCTGCGGCCCCGACGCCAGCACTCCCCTGCGTCGCTCCGGCCGTCAGCACCACCCACCGCCATGTGTGGCGGTTGAGCTGACGCGGACCCTGCCAAGCATGCCGGCCTCCGAACTTCGCCTTGGGATTGAGATCGGTAGAAGCTATTAGCCGATCACGGCGGCATACGCGGGCCTCATCGCGCTGGTGATGAGATTGTCTCACGCGGCGCTATGGGTCGGCCAGGTCCTCGACGTCTGGTTGTGCCTGCCACCGGCTGCTGGTGTGATCTCGATAATGGAGAGGTGGCTGGAGATCCCTTGGTTTACACGGACCGGTGGTACGTTCGGCAGTACGAGGTGGATGCCTACGGGCACGTGAACAATGCGGTCTACCTCAACTGGGCCGAGGAGATGGCCACACGGCACGCTGAGCGCAGCGGGTTCGGGGCAGCCTGGGCGAGTTCACACGGCGGTACCTGGGTGATTCGCCGCAACGAGGTCGACTACCACCTTCCCGCCCGCTATGGCGATGAGCTGCTTCTGACCGTGCGCGTTGAGGCGGTCCGTGGTTCTCGGGGCCAGCGGCGGACCACGGTCGCACGGGCAGCGGACTCGAGATTGCTCGCCGAGATCTTCACGGAGTGGGTTTGGGTGCGCCTCCGCGATGGCCGGCCCGCGCCCGTCCCCGAGGAACTGGTGAGGTTAGCCGCCGAGACCACGGAAGCGACGCTCCAGCGACGAAGCTTGAAGCGCCCCAGGTAGAGGCGCCCGGTCCCCAGATCGCTTACAATCCGTTTCCCTTGTAGAGACAGCTCCGATCTCGATTCGGTTCCGCCTGGCGCGGATCACTTGGACTTCGAGCCGCCGAGTCGAGCATCCCTGACGTGCGGCCGCAGCCGCCGACCTTCGCCAAGGAGCTGTCCTCATGGAAGAAACTTTGCTCGGGGCGACACGCGCCCGTCACGATCTTCGCCGCCTCTACATGGTCGCATTCGCCGTCTCGGCTGGCGGCGGGATCGCCCAGGTGGCCCTGGTCCTGCGCCTAACCTACGCCACCGGCTCGGGCTGGGTGGTGGCCGGCCTGTGGCTGGCCGGAACCGTCCCCGCGATCGCACTCTCCCCCTGGACGGGACTGGCCATAGACCGGATCGAGACGGTTCTGGTGCTTAGGGCGGTCACCGGGCTGGAGGCCCTGCTGGATGCCCTCCTGGCGATCGCTCCCGGGGTGGGCTGGGTGCTCGGCCTCGGTTGTGTCCTGGGCGTGACCGCATCCGTGGGCATCTCGGGCGTCTATGCCCTCTTGGGGGCGATCCCCAACCAAACTTCGCAGTCCTGGCGCTCCAGCCCGCTGTCCGTGGTGCAGGCAGCCACGTGGGCGGGCGCCACCGTGGGTCCGCTGGCGGGAGCCGGACTGGCCACCTTGTGGCAGACCCAGGTGCCACTATTGGTCGCCGCTCTGCTGACCGCCGCTTGTTCGCTGGCGCTGGGCGGGCTCAAGTCCAGGCGTCCGCCGGACGCAGCCGCCCTGGCTGATGGCTCCAGTTGGAGCGGCTTCGCCCTTCTGGCTCGGGACCGGTCCATCAGCTTCATCCTGGCTCCGGTTGCCATGGTGATCGTCGCCGTCAATCTGGGAGTGGTGGTGGATGTATTCCTGGCCACCCGCGTCCTGGGCGCTGGGGGACTGGGCTACGGGGCGCTGATCACAGCCTGGGGAGCCGGCATGATCGGTGGAACTCTGATGGGCGGGAGACTGACCAGATGGGCTCACTGGAAGCTGATCGCGGCTGGGGGCATGCTGGCCGGCTTGGGCCTGGCCCTTGCCGGGCTCAGCCCGGTGATCGGCTCCGCGGTGGCAGCCTATGTCTTAGGAGGCGGGGGCAACGGGCTAGAAGCTGCGGCTGCCCGCCGGCTGCTGCAGACCAGAGCTGACTCCACCAGCCAGGGACGCGCCTTCGCCGCCTATTTCGCCTTCGGGAGCACCGCCGCGATCGCCGGCACCATCGCCGGCGGGATCATGCTGCAGCCGCTGGGGCCCCGGCACGCCCTGGAGCTCGGCGGAGCGATGTCACTGGTCGCCGCGATGGGGCTCGCCCTCCTGGGCGGGAGGCAAGGGATGAAGGCCCAATTGGTCGGCCAGCGTCAACAGCCGTTCACCAGGCGTACGCCTCCGGGGCTGCTCCGCCGGGTCCTGGGAAAATTTGGTCCAGGCGGTCTTGGACCTCCCGGTCAAGCTTGATTTCCAAAGCGCGGAGCGCTCCCTTGAACTGGTCGATCGTGCGCGGGCCGATGATCGGCGCGGTCACGCCCGGCTGGTGCAGGAGCCAGGCCAGCGCCACGTCGGCCGGCTGCTCGCCGAGCTCGCCGCAGAGTTTCGCGTAGGCCTCAAGCTGGGAGCGGTGCTGCTCCACCCTTGCCACGTTGTGAGGATCGGCGCGCCGCCCTTCCTGCTGCTTCTCCAGGGCGCCCCCCAGAATGCCGGAGGCGAGCGGGCTCCAGGGAATCACCCCCAGGCCGTATTCGCGGCAAGCTGGCAGAACCTCCAGTTCGATGTCCCGGGCGAGCAGGTTGTAGAGCGACTGCTCGCTGACCAGCCCCAGGTAGTGGCGTGCACGCGCTTGCTCTTGGGCTTGGGCGATATGCCAGCCGGCAAAGTTGGAGGAGCCGGCGTAGATGATCTTGCCCTGCTGTCTCAGTACCTCGAAGGCCTCCCAGATCTCCTCCCAGGGAGTGCCGCGGTCAATGTGGTGCATCTGGTAGAGGTCGATGTGGTCCGTGCGCATCCGCATCAGCGAAGCGTCACAGGCCGCCCTGATGTTGCGGGCTGAGAGCAGTCCGTCGTTGGGCCAGTCGGACTTGCTGGCGTAGAGCTTGGTTGCGATGACGACCTTCTCCCGCCTGCCGCCCCCCTTGGCAAACCAGCTGCCCAGGATCTCCTCGGTGAGGCCCCAATGCACCGTGCGCCCGTAGGCGTTGGCGGTGTCGAAGAAGTTGATCCCGAGCTCCAGGGCGTGGTCCATGATGCGATGGGCATCCTCCTCGGTTGTCCGGGAGCCGAAGTTCATGGTGCCCAGGCAGAGCGGGCTCACGCGAAGGCCGGAGCGGCCGAGATGAACGTAGTCCATAGGTTTCTCCAGAGCAGAGTGGCAAAGGTGGGGAGAACCGATCAGCGGACTCCGCCTCCCATTATCCCGGGCCTCGATCGAGCGACCAGGGACCAGAGTTCGACTCTGCCAGGGCGCGGCCCGATGTGGATGATGCGCGAAGGAGCGGGGAGGGACCTCACCTCCGCGGTCTCGCCTGAGCGGCGCCCGTCGCCACCACCGGTCCTCCACCAGCTGGAGTGGGAGAGCGCTGGACCGACGGCGGTTGCTGCACGGTTCCGCTGGGCATCACCTCGGGGCGAAGCTGCAGCGGCCCCGGTCACCTGCGAGCCGCCCATACTCGAACCATGAGATATCTGGAGTTGGACGGGGTCAAGCTCTCGGTGGTCGGACTGGGGTGTTGGCAGTTTGGCGAGCGGGGATGGGGATACGGCCAGGAGTTCGGCCCCAAGGATTCACTGGCGATCATCCGGCGGGCGCTCGAATTGGGAGTGACAGTGCTGGACACCGCCGAGCTCTACGGCTGGGGTGCCAGCGAGGGCCTGGTGGGGGCCGCCATCCAAGATTGGGACGAGCCGATCTTTTTGGCCTCCAAGTTCCTGCCCCTGATGCCGGTTCCTGGGGTCATGGAGGCCCACTGTCGGCGCAGCCTGGAACGGCTGGACCGCACCGCCCTGGATCTGTACCAAGTGCACTTTCCCAATCCACTGGTGCCCCTCGGGGTGCAGATGGATGGACTCCGCCGGGTGCTCAAAGAGGGGCTCAGCCGCCACGTGGGGGTGAGCAACTTCTCGCTGTCGAGGTGGCGGCGGGCAGAGCGTCTGCTGGGGTCCCCCATCATCTCCAACCAGGTGCGCTACAACCTCTTGCAACGCAAGCCCGAGCAGGGGCTGATCGACTTCGCCAGCCGGACCAGCCATCTCATAATCGCCTACAGCCCGCTCGCGCAGGGCGCTCTCAGTGGGCGCTACCGCAAAGGAGAGGTGCCCGCAGGAGTACGGAAGAACAACCCGCTGTTCACCGACGAGGGCTTGGCCGCAGCCGAGCCGGTGGTCGAGTCGCTGCGGGAGGTGGCGGCCGCCCACGGCGCCACGCCCTCGCAGATCGCGCTGGCATACCTCATCGCGCAGCCTCGGGTGCTGGTGATCCCAGGGGCAAAGTCGATCGCACAGCTGGAGGCCAATGTGGCGGCTGCCGAGATCCGGCTCGCCCCGGAGGAGATCCTCGCGCTGAGGAGGGCTGCGGATCTCTTCCAGATGTCAAAGGGCCGGATGGCGGCACAGATGCTGGGCGGTTTCCTGCGCCAGGGCGAGCCCACCACGGCCTGAGCGGCGGCGGTGACGAGTTGTTCACCCACCGTCGCACATCTGCGATCGGAGATTGCGTGAATCTGTCGCAGAGTTGGCGGCGGAGGCCCGCGTCTCCATCTCCTGCAGCCCAATCTGGAGGCGCGTCCATCAAGCGAGGCACCACCGGCGCGACCAAGCCAGCTCGCGGCGCCCTGGCGCTGTCACCCCCAGCCGACCTGCTTCCCCTGGTGCGCTGGACCTTCCTGGGGATGGCGCTGCTGGCCCTGGCGATCGCGCTGGTGGTGGCTGCCCTGCTGCCCCAGCCCGGGCCATTCCAGCTTCTGCTCAGCGCTGGCGGAGGCGCCTGGCTCGGCATCGCCTGGGTGACCGGCTATCGGCTGGGCCACTTCAACCTTCTCATGGATCTGCTGAGCCTGCCGGCTCTATTCCTGGTCACCCAGGGTCTGGGAGATCCCATCTACACCCTCGGGATGCTGGGCACGGGCGCGACCATGCGAGCCCTGTACGCCGGACGGCGGAGTGCGGGCCTGGTGGTGGTCGAGTATTCCCTGCCGTATCTGGCCGCCGTCTGGATTAGCCACCTGGGATCGGGGCAGACGCAGCTGGCCTTCCCGATCGTGCTGGGGGAAGCGGGCATGGTCCTGGCGGTGGCGGTGGGTCAACTGCTCCGAGCCGCAGTCGACAGGCACCAAGCCGTGCTGGGACGTTCCCAGCAACTGGGGGAGGCGGGGTTGCGCCTTTCGGCGTCCCCTACTCCTGACGCGATCGTCCGCACCGTGGTGCGGGCTGCCCAGGGTCTGGCGGATGAGGCCGGCCCGCTGCAGGTCGCAGTGGTGCGGCTGTCGGGCTCACGGCTCTGGCTGTCCCCCCCCAGCGGTCAGGCAGAGCAGCCTCAGCCCGAGATGTCCCTGGAGCCATCGTCGATTCCAGATGTGGTCCTCAAGGTCATCTTGGGCAGCGCGACCCTTGAGCGGCATGGGTCACCCTCTCTGCAGGTCCGCTCGCTGCTGCACTTCTCGCCCGGCAACCAGCACCTGGTGGTGGTCCCGTTCAGTGCCTCCGGAGAAGGGCGCGGGTCACTTTTGGTAGCCAGCGCCAAGCCGCTCGAGACCGACCTGGTCGAGGCCTACCGAATCCTGGTGACCCAGGCATGGATGGCTTTGGCCCGCTGCGAGCTCAGCCAGAGCATCAGCCAGAGTGAGGCCCGTTTCCGTGGCCTGGTACAGAACTCCACCGACTTGGTGATCGCGGTGGGAGAAGGCGGTGACATCAGCTATGTCAGCCCTTCGGTGGAGGCATTTCTGGGGCGATCGCTGCACTCCCTGAGCCTCGATGGGGAGAGCGACACCATCCATCCGCAGGACCTGCGACGATTCCGAGCCGCGGTCAAGGCGGTGACCCTTCACACAGACTCCAGCCCGATGCCGGATCTGAGGGTGCGCCGCGCCGGCGGCGAGTGGCGGCTCCTGGAGGTGCAGGCAACCAATCTGACCCAGGACCCAGACGTACGGGCGATTGTGCTCACCGCTCGCGATGTCACCGAGCGCAAGGCGCTCGAGGAGAAGCTTCGCCATCAGGCTCTCCACGATCCCCTGACCGGGCTGGCGAACCGCCTCCTGCTGCGGGATCGCATCGAGCACGCTCTGCACGCGCGCCGGAGCCGCCTGCCGTTGGGCCTGCTGGTGTTGGACCTCGACGACTTTAAGAACATCAACGACAGCTACGGCCACGCGGCAGGCGACGAGGCTCTCTTGGAGGTCACGCGCCTGGTCAAGCTGTGCCTGCGCCCGGGAGACACGTTCGCCCGCTTGGGCGGGGACGAGTTCGCCATCCTGCTGGAAGAGCTGCCGGATCCGAGTCGCGCTCAGGTGGTCGCGGAACGCATCGGAGCGATCCTGCAGGCACCAGTGAAGCTGCCCAACCGGGAGGAGGTGCGGGTCACCGCCAGCATCGGGGTGGTTACCTGCGAGGAGGCGGGGGACCCTGACGTGTTGCTGCGGAACGCCGACATCGCCCTCTATGCCGCCAAAGGGGAGGGCAAGGGACGCAACGTCCTGTTCGAGGACTTCCTTCACGAGCGGGCGATGCACCGGATGCATGTGGAGAGCGGTCTGCGGCGGGCGTTGGAACGGGATGAGCTGCGCCTGCACTACCAGCCCATCGTGGCCGGCGACGGGCACCTCCTGGTGGGGATGGAGGCGCTGCTTCGCTGGGCCGACCCCGAGGAGGGCCTGATCCTCCCCGATGCCTTCGTCTCGGTGGCAGAGGCGACCGGCTTGATCGTGCCTCTGGGACGCTGGGTTTTGAGCGAGGCTTGCCGGCAGATCCACCGCTGGAACCTCGCCCTCCGGGAGGGCGATGCGCTGACGATGGCGGTCAACCTCTCGGCACGCCAGCTGCAGGAGGAATCGCTGGTGACGGACGTGGAGGTGGCGCTGGCAACCGCCGGGATCTCACCTGGCCAGCTGGTGCTGGAGGTGACCGAGAGCACCATCGCCACCAATCCCGCCGAGGCGATAGCGCGCCTCACCAGCCTGCGACAACTGGGGGTGAGAGTCGCCATCGACGACTTCGGCACCGGCCACTCGTCTTTGGCTCAGCTGCAGCTACTACCAGTCGACGCCATCAAGGTGGACCAGTCCTTCGTGCGCCGCCTGGTCGACGACCCGACCGCGGCCGCGGTGGTGCAGAGCGTCGTCGACCTGGGTAGGGCCCTGAAGCTGGAGGTGATCGTGGAGGGGGTGGAGACGAAACAGCAGGCCCAAGTGTTGGGGAAGCTCTGCCCCGAGGCCCTGCTCCAGGGACACTACTTCTCGCCCGCGCTGGCTCCGACCGACCTGGAGCGCTGGGCGCTGGCGCCGACGCGCACCAGCTTGCCCCGCCGCCGCCGGCCGAGGGCCCAGCCGAAGGTGGCCGTGATCGCCGCCTCCGGGTAGACCGGCCGACTCAGCAAGGGACGAATAGCCAGCAATCGCCCCACGGCGGGCTGAGCCCCCCGAGGACGGGAGCCAGACGCAGAGTGCGGCTACTCGCTGGGGCCCCACCAGATTTGAGGCGGCGAGCGGTCAGTCGAGGTCGCCGAGTGCCCAGTGCTCGATCCGGGCGCGAAACAGGAAGAGCCCGGCGATCGCTCCCACCGCGACCACCACCGCCAACACCAGAGCGGCGGTGCCGATGGCGCCGCTGAGGTGGTGATAGGCGCTGCCCAGCTCAAACCCGAGAAGCCCGTAGGCTGTCGCCCACGCCATCCCCCCCAGAGCATTGAAGATCAGATAGGTGCGGTAGGGCATCTCGCCGGCTCCCGCGAGAATGGCACCGAAGGTGCGCAGCACCGAGAGGAAACGCGCCACGACTACGGCCAGTGCCCCGCGCCGCCTGAAGAAGCGGTCGACCAGCAGCAGGCGGCGGTGGTCAAGCCCCACGTACCGCCCCCACCGCTCCAGGATGCCTCGGCCCAGGGACCGTCCCAAACCGTAGCCGAAGTTGTCCCCCAGGATCGCGCCCAATGCCGCCAGCCCTATCACCAGAGGAAGGCTGAGCTTGCCCGTCTCGGCGGAGTAGACCGCCGCCAGGATGAGGGTGGTCTCGCCCGGAAAGGGCACGCCGGTGCTCTCCAAAAGCGGAGCCACGACCACAGCGAGGTAGCCGTAGGTTTGGATGAGGTGGTTTGGAGAAAAGGTCAAGATGGCCCGGATGACAGTTCGAAAAGGGACGGCGACGAAGCAGGAGCAGGGTACTGCAGCCCCAGGAGCTGAGCCATCTGCAGCCCATTCACGACCGCGTAGTTGGCACGATTGTTGTTGAACAGCACGTGGACTTCGGCCACCCGGGAGGAGAGCTCGTCGACGCGACCGAGCCACTCGCGCAACTCGTCCTCCCGGTACAGGTAGTCGAACCGGTCCGCCGAAGTGGGGCCGGATCGATACCAGGTGCTGCGGTTGCGCCCATGGAATCGGATCACCGCCAAGCGCGGATCGGTGACCTCGGTCAGGGTCGGGAACGATCCGGTGCCCAGCTGGGGCTCGTCCACCAGACAAAGGGAGAGTTGGGCTTCGCGCAGGAGCTCCAACAGGCCCACCAGGCCCTCGTCACGAGCCCAGCTGCGGTGACGGAACTCCACCACCACCAGATCGTCCGGGTGGCGATCCCGCAGCCGGGACAGCCGATTGGCGTTCTCAGGGGCGGCGGTGAACCATGGAGGGAACTGGTAATGCACCGCGCGCAGCTTGCCGGCCTCCCGGACCGGCTCCAGGCAGGCCAGGAAAGCGCGCTCCTCGTCCCCAGTCGGCTCGCGGAGCGCTCCCTGTTCGCGCTCATGGTAGGTGAGCGCCCGGTAGGCCTTGAAGTTGAACCGGAACTCAGGAGGAGTGGCCCTGGCCCAGGTGGCGGTGCGCTGAGGAGGGGGGATCGCGTAGTAGCTGCTGTCGACCTCGACCAGGGGGAAGTATTTGGCGTAATACGCCAGCCGGTCGCGGGCCGCCAGGCCCACGGGGTAGAAGTCGCGGTGGTCGCTCCAGTTGCAGGTTCCGACCAGGATCGTGGCAACCATGGCGTCATGTTCGCAGTTGTGCGCATCAGTCGCGTCGATCAATTAGCTTATTGCCCATGAAGAAGCTCTCCCCGACCCAGATCGAGTTCCTCCGGCGCCGCCAGTTCGCACACGTCGCCACCGTCAACCCCGACGGCAGCCCGCAGGTGACCGCCCTGTGGGTGGACACGGACGGTGAGGCGGTGGTGATAAACACCGCCAAGGGCAGGGTCAAGCACCGCAACCTGGTCCGGGATCCGCGCATCGCGATTTCGATCGTGGACTTCGAGAACCCCTACGACAGCCTCACGATCTCCGGTCGAGCGGAGCTCATCGACGAGGGGGCGGTGGACCACATTCGCTCCCTCCAGGAGAAGTACCACGGCAACCGTGACTTCCACCTTGAGCCCGGCGAGGAGCGGGTGATCATCCGGGTCGCTCCCGAACGGATCGGGGGTAGCGTCGAATAGGAATATGCCGGCCCAAGGTCGGTCAGCGGTCCCGGCACCGCGGCCCGACGCAGCTCGTCGTCGATGACGCTCAGCTTCGCGGCCGGGCTCCGCCCCTCGACCTGCTCCGCCGAGCGAGCCGCATGAGGGCTGCGGTCACCCCGCCTCAGCACCGCCTTCCGGCGTGGTCGTAGGAATGGAAGGCGTATGGTCGGGGCTGGGCACGCGGGATCTTTTGGTCTTGCGAACCCGGCCGCCCGCGACTTTGCTTGCCGCTGCCGGAACCGCGGCGCTCGGCAGCAGCCGGAACCCATCCCCACCATCCATCTTGGCCGAGTACATGGCTGAGTCCGCCGCCCGCAGCAGCTCCCCTGGCTTGCCGCCCTCGGAGCTGATCGCAATTCCGATGCTGATCCCCAGGGGCACCTGCTCCTGGCCAACCATGGTTGGCTGCCGGATCGCATCCAGGATCCTGGCCGCGACCTCAGTCGCCTGGGCCGGAACCGTCACGCTGTCCAGCAACACCACGAACTCGTCACCGCCAATGCGAGCGACCGTGTCCATACCCCGCACTGAACCCACAAGCCTCGTGGCCACCCCCCGGAGGATCTCGTCGCCGACCTGATGTCCAAGGCGGTCGTTGATCGCCTTGAAGCCGTCCAGGTCGCAGAAGAGCACGCCCACCTGTCGTCGCCGACGACCAGTTCTGGTCAGCGCCTGGGTGAGCCGGTCCTCCAGCAGCAGCCGGTTGGGGAGGCCGGTGAGAGGGTCGTGGAAGGCCTGTTTGATGAGCTCCTGCCACCGCTCTTGCTCCTGGGTGACATCGCGGTAGTGGGTGATGCGGTACCACGGCGCTCCGTCGGGGCGGTGCATCAGGCTCAAGGTGACCTCGACCGAGACCAGATGGCCGTCCCCATGAATGAAGTGCTTGATAAACCTGGTCCCTGGCTCTCTACCAGCGAGAACGTCCTCAGTCTGGGCCAGCTCCCCCGCTGACGTGAGGCCCCTCACACCCAACGCCAGGATCTCTTCCGCCGTGCGCCCCAGCATCTGGCAGAAGGCGTCGTTGACCTGCATGAACCTCCCATCCAGGGTGACGGTGGCGATTCCCATTGGTGCCCGCTCGAAGGTCAGGCGGAGCCGCTGCTCCGCCTCCTGAAGGGCGACTGCCGCATCGTGATCCTCGGTGATGTCCCGCACGGTGCTGAGCCTGCCAACGAGCCGGCCCTTCTCGTCGAGCATGGGAGCTGTAACCACCGCCGCCCAAAATTGGCTACCGTCGGGGCGCTGGTGGGAGACGATCGACTGGCCCGGGCGCTCTGCGGGGATCTCAAGTTCATACGGAAGGTGGCCGCGGCCCGCGCCTTCGTGCTTGTGGAAGCTGGCCAGCGAGAGTCCTGCCGCGTCCTGGCTCGACCGCAACCCCTGGATTTTGGCCCAGGCGGGGTTGACATACATGATGGTGCCGGCCGGGTCGGTGAGACAGATCCCGTCCGGCAGTTGCTCGGCGATCCGCTCAACTACGCGCAGACGGACCTCGTCGACCAGCCTGGTCATCGCCAAGCTTTGCAGATCCACCAGCCGGCCCGCCGCCGCACCGACCACCAGCACCAGCACCAAAACGGTGGAGTCAGCCCAGGAAAGCAAGTGGAAGCCGGGCAGAATCATCTCGGGCACCATCAGCACCCCAATCCAACCTGCCGTCGCCAGCGCACCACGGAGCCCGAACCGAAGCGCCGCGTAGCCGAGTGGGAGGAGGGTCAGGACCAGAGTCACAAATGGCGGCACCGGTATCAGTCCATGGCTGTAAAGGACATGGTCCAGCAGGTGGATAGCGACCGCGGCCAGCACCAGGGACATGGTGACCCAGAAGGCGCGTCTCCGCCATGGCAGCCAGCGCGGGACCGCGGGCACTCTGGCCGGGCTGGCTTCCATCAGGGTGCCCCGGCTGGGCCGGCCCGACGAGCCTCTAGGGCATGAATCCCAGCTCCAGCGGCCGCGTTGGCATGCACCCGGCTGGCCCTGGTCGGACGGCCCATCAGGTACCCCTGGGCTAGTCCGACCCCCAGCCGGCGCAGGGTGACCAGCTCAGAGGTTGTCTCCACGCCCTCGGCGATCAGGACGCAGCCGGAACGCTTGGCAAACGCCACCATCCCAGCGACCATGGCCTGCCGCATCGGATCCTCATTGAGGCCGCGCACCAGAGAGATATCGAGCTTGACGAAGGCGGGCCGTAGCTCCACTACATGGCGGAGGCTGGCGAACCCCGCCCCCGCGTCGTCCACCGAAATTCTTACAGGGGGGTGAATCTGAGCTAGCGCCTCTCGAAGGTCTCCATAGGAGTCGACGACTGCATGCTCGGTCACCTCGAGGACGATCGCCCGGTCGGCCCCAGCCAGCAGTGCCCTCAGATGCGGCCCCTCGGTGAGCACCAAGCCAGGCGAGGCGTTGAGGCTCAGCCAGCCGGCTTTCCTGGCCAGCCTGGGCGCCTCCTCTATCGCAGCCGCCAGGCAGGCGAGCTCCAGCTCTGTCTCCAAGCCCACCCGGGCTGCACTGGTGAAGACCTGGCTCGGAGCCAGTCCAGCTTGGAACCTGGTCAGAGCCTCGTAGCCGACCACCACGCCGGTTTCCGCCGCGACGATGGGCTGGTAGACCGGATAGAAGCTGCGATCCCGAATGATGGCTGTGATCTGGAGGCGGGCATCGTCGTCTGCTTGCTGACTCCGAGCGGCGGGAGCGATCAGGACCGAGATGATGGCGGTGGCGTCCAGGAGGGTCGGCAAGGCCCTGGCCAGTTCCGCAAGCGCGTCGGGGCCGCGATCGCCACGGCTGGCGACGGCCAGCTCCCACTGGAGTCGGTCTCCCACCAGGATGGGAGAGTGAGCGATGGCTCGTAGCCCGCTCTCGTAAAGCCTGTCGAGATATGGCGGCGTGCGTCCGTTCGCGTCCTGTCCCCGGGTGAGCGGCTCCACCCAGTTGGCCCCGGAGGCATCCCGATGCTTCCTCCGCAACCACTCTTCGGAGAGCACGTGGGTCCCTGGTCGGTACTCCTCGGGAGCGACCTCTGGGCATGATCCGACCAGAACGCCAACTCCGGCACCGTCGAATCGGATCAGAGCGGCATAGTCGACGTCGACCCCGCGTTGGAGTTCGGCACACAGGGCTGGTGCCAGTTGCTCCACAGATCCGGCTGGATCCAGGTGGCTGAGAGCGTAAGTGAGGGCGTGGAGTCGGGAGTTGCCCGGGCCGGACTGGCTCCTCCATTCCGAGATGGCCTCCCGGACGAGGGCCATGGCCATCAGAAAAGCCGCGGCCGCCCACACGATCCAGCCCCCGTTCCAACCCAAGGTGTAGCGCCGCGCCGCCACAGTCGTCAGCAGCAGGCCGGAGGCGCTGGCCACTGCGGCTGCGGTGAACCATCGCTCCGCGGCGGTGGCTCTCCCCATGCGCCGTAGCGCCGGGATCGCCGCGATCGCGATGAGCCCCAGCACTGTCCCTGAGACAACCTGCCAGATCCCGGCATAGCTGGTGCTTGTCAGGGGCGGCGGTCCCAGACGGGATGCCAGTTCGGCGGCGATCGTGCACCCCAGGGCCAACCCGGCGGAGGGAATAAGCACCCAAGCACTTGACCCCTCACTTCGGGGAGCCAGTCGGTTGCGCGCCGTCAGCAGTGCCCGCTCCGGCAGACCAAGTACTCCCATCAGGCAGAGCAACGTCACCGACTGCCAGGCCAGTCGTATCCAGGCGAAGACATCCCTCGGTTGCTCCAACAAGCCGTGGGGTGCCAGCACGTTGGGGTAACTGATGAGGAAGGCGACTGCCATCAGGCCGGAAAAGGCGAGGCAACCTGCTAGCCACTGGCGTCGGGGCCTTCCTGCCGAGCGGGGCCCGATCAGGAGAGCGGCCCCACCCCAGTCGGCCGCCAGAATCACCGCCGCACTCAGGGTGACCAGGCTCGGCACCCTCACCATGGGCAGCGAGGCAAGGGGTATCAGGACCAGCGCCAGAGCACTGAGGCCGCCTCCGACCAGGAACTCGGGGCTGCGTGCCCATCTCGGCGGTGAAAGCTTGGTCAGCCTGAACAACAGTGTGCCCTCAGAGGAGCGACTTGGGCTGCTAGACGCGCCCTAGGCGCACCGTCGGCTGACCGCCGGCCATCCACTCCTGCATGGCCCCACGGTCTCACGCGCCCTGCCAGCTGTCCGTTTCGCCGGGGTTACGATAGTGCGCCCCATGGTGACGGGGGCAAGACCCGACCTGCGCACTTGGGGGTGGTCAAGCTCAAGGCCCGGACACTAGCCGCTTCCGCACCCGGGAGAACCGTTGCGCAACGCCCCTTTGCGGCCTGAGGAACCGAGCCGTCCACCGACCACTGAGGGTCCGCAGCAGTGACGGCTTTTGCTAAGCGGATATGAGTGATATATAAGACTTAGGGACATGGCATTGTTGCGACTCAAGGCGGCGACGGAGGTGCTTGGGGTGCACCCGGTGACGTTGCTGCGTTGGGCTGACGAGGGCCGAGTGCCGGTGGTGCGCCCGAGCCGGGAGCGGAGGTTCCGCAGCGACGAGCTGGACCGGTTCTTGGGCCAGGCGCCAAAGGACACGCCTCGCCGCGAGGCGCTGTATGTGCGGGTGTCGGGCAACAGCGGTCTGGAGTCGTCCCTGACCGCTCAATAGGAGGAGCTGCGCGCCAGCT
>JAJZJU010000083.1 GCA_021809895.1 bacterium | reverse complement strand
TCCACTTCGCCGGCGGGGCACTCGGCCTGCTCCACATATCCGCCGTGGCGGCCTCCCTGGGGCCGCGGTTTCGGCTGCTCGGGATGGGGGGCGCGGTGGAGACCTGGGGCCTGGATCCACAGGAGGAGCAGCTGCGCCTGGGCCAAGTGCCGAAAGATCCAGGTTTCGGCCTGGGAGGCGCGAGGTACCGGGCGGAGTGGCTCCAGGATGGCCGGAGCAGCGGTGACGGCGACCAGCTGCCGTTGCCAGAGGGCAGGTACCTCGACTTCTACCTGCAGATGGAACGCGCCATCCAAGGCAGGGGTCCTGTCCCGGTAGCGGCCTCGGCCGGAATCCGCAGCCTCCAGGTGATCGAGGCGGCCCGACGCTCGGCGCAGCTGGGGGAGGTGGTCACACTCGAAGGGCTGGCTTCTCCATAGCGGAGCCATCTGGGTTTTTCTGGCGCAGTCCAGAACGTAGCCGGTGGTCGGTGGGCCCCAGGCCCGATCATCTTCCTATGGCCCACCTCACCCAGCCCCTGGAGCGGCTGATGACCCCCCGGGCAGGGGATCTTTCGCCCATTCTCTTTTGGAAGCACTTCCGGCAGGACTCGGCCGCTCAGCTGGCGGCGTCCACAGCCAGGTTCTACCGGGGGCACGAGCTGGCAGCGGCCAAGTTGATGCCGGATATCCCCATCCTGTTCGAGGACTTCTCACTCACGTCCTTCAGGCAACTCCGCCACTTCCGATCCTTTGGAGACGTGGCTTCGGTTGGGCGCTCGGGGGAGTACCTGCGTTGCGTGGAGCTATTGCGCCGCCAGCTCGACCCCTCCGACCCGCTGGTGGTCACGCTCTTCTCGCCCCTCGGCCTGGTCGGTCTCTGGTGCGGACCGGATGGAGTTCGAGAGCTGCTGCAGGAGCCCCGCTGGACGGCCCACCAGGTGCTTGCGGCGTTGGGGGCCCTGGTCTCGGAGCTGGCCTCGCATTGCCTGAAGGCCGGGGCTGACGGCATCTACTACTCCTGCTGGGGCCAGGATGTGCTGTCGGACGTCGAGTACTCGGAGTTCGGCCTTCCCTATGACCTCATGGGGCTCAGCGGCGCGCGCGGAGCACCCATCAGCATGCTGCACATTCACGGAGGTGTCCACGAAAGAGTGGAGCGCTATGCCGCCTATCCGGTGGATGTGATTGGCTGGAGTGAGGAGGAGAGCTCGGTCTCGCTCGTCGAGGGAGGCCGGATCCTGCCCGACCTGATCATGATGGGTGGGCTGTCAGAGCGCCAGGCGGCTCCGGTGGGTGCCGCCGAGCGCTCTCGAGTGCTCGATCTGCGCGGTCGGCTGGGGGAAAGACTCCTGGTTGCACCCGGTTGTTCTCTGCCCGATGAGGTTTCCAGCGAGACCTTGGCCAGCCTTCGCCGGGTGGTCAGGGCCGGTGCGGATTGACCGGCTCTCAGGGGCCGGCTGTGGTCGCGAGCGGCTGGTCTGAGGGGCTTGACCGACCGTGCCTGATCCGGCCGGGACCGCATGGTCGGCAACTGCCCGCACCGCCAGGGTCATCCCCCCAGTCGAGTTCCCCAGGTACACTCGCGCGGTCCCGTTCCCAATCCACCGGTGGGTGGTTTTCTAAGGTCGGTTGCGGAGGCCCGTCATAGAGACTCAGTCGCGGGTTGACCAGCCCCCGGGCAGCGCGCGCCGGCCCGCTCGCAAAGCATCCCCTTTTCTGCTGGCGGTGCCGGTGGTGGTCTACTTCTGGTTCATCTGGGAGTACGGGGTCAGCGTTCCCTATCAGGACGATTGGGCGCTGGTTCCCCTGGTTCGGCTGCTCAACCAGGGCCATCTGAGTCTGGCCGCCGTCTGGGCCCAGCACCTCCAGAACCGGGTGCTATTTCCCAACCTCCTGATGTTGGCGGTGCTCAAGCTGACCCACTTCAACACCAAAGTGGAGATGTTCGTCGGAGCGGGCCTGTTGACCCTGGGGTTGCTGGCACTCCTGGCCGCCCAGGGTCGGGTCTCCGGCCGGCCTCTGGCGCTCATGGTCCCGGTTGGGTTCGTCGGCTTCAGCCTGATTCAGTACGTGACCACCCTCCACGGGTACGCGATCTCCCTCTACCTGATCGTGGCGGCGGTGATGCTGGCGCTTCTCTGCCTGCTGCGCTCAGAGTCATCCGCTTCCCGGTCCTGGTTGACCGCGTCTGTCCTGTTGGGATTGGTCGCCTCGTACTCCTCTCTCCAGGGGATGGCGGTTTGGCCAGCCGGGCTACTGCTGCTGGTGGTGAGGGGCCGCTCCCCACGGACGGCCGTCCTGTGGTCGGCCGTAGGGGTGGGAGCTCTGGCCGTCTACCTGTCGGGCTTGCATCTCGGTGGGGATGGGCACGGCGCGATCGCGGCAATCACCCATCCGCAGACCTCGCTCGGCTACCTTCTGCTCCTGGCGGGGGCGGTGGTGCCGGCGGTGCCACGCTTGGGGCTGGACCTTCCCTGGCTGATGGCGCTGGGCGGCGTCATATGGCTGCTGGCGGCCGGGATCGTTGTGGTCGCTCTTCGGTCCCGGGGCCGCAGCCAGGCCCTGGCCGTGCCGGCGTTCCTGATCGCGCTGGTGGCGGCGATCGACATTGCGATAGTGCTGGGACGGTCGGATCTGGGACTGGGGTTCGCTCTCGACTCCCGCTACACGGTCTTCAACGTCTGGCTGTTGGCCGCGGTCTACCTGGGCTGGGCCGAGATTGCGGTCAGCCGTCGCCGCTTGGCCACCACCGCGGTCGCCGCCATTGTCTGCGGCGTCTGCCTGATCCAGGTGGTGGGGTCGCTGCACCGGGGCATCGTCGCCGGAGGGCAGCTCCGTGACCAGCACCGCCAGGAGGTCGCGCTGCTGCTCCACTATCCATCAGCGACCAGGGCCGAGATATACAGGTACGCGGTCCAGGACCCAGCGATATTCGTCCCCGACACCAGGTACCTGAAGCAACAGGACCTCAGCGTCTTTGGGCCCTCCTGATGCGAGCGCGGTGCTGTCACCGCATGACCGCTTCGAATCGAGACCTGAATGGAGGCTGGTGGTGCGCTGACACGGTCGCCGGACAGCTGTCCTGCAGCAGCGACCTGGGTCCTCGCGAGGTGGTCGGAATTCCCACCATGCAGCTCGTCCCCCGAGAGGTTTCACTGGTCACCGAACGGTCGACCACCCGCGATGGGATTGCGGCCCGCTCTGACTTTTAAATCGACCAGCGCGGCCGGGGCGGCGCGAGTATGGTGAATACCATGCCCCGCCGCCACCACTACGGACGCCGCACCGCGCGCACGGTCAGGCGCGCGGGCTGCTGCGGCCTCGAGGCGATGTCGTGTTGCCTCCTGCTGGCGGCACTCGCCGCCGCCGCCACGGCCCTGGTCGCTCTGGCCGTTATCTGAGAAGGCAGCCGTCGCGGCACAGTCCTGACCGGCACCGTCGACCAAACCCGAGATGGGTGATCCTCGGGCGGGCTGGCCGCTGATGGGTTGGTGGGGAGTGGGTTGTGTGCCGGGTTCCGATGGCTCAGTGGCCGGACTTTTTGTGCTTCTTCCCCTGATCGCCCTGGCCGGGAGGACCAAATCCTCCCGGCGGGCCCCCCTGACCGCCATCGGTGCCACCGCCGAGCACCTGGTTGGTGGGACCGGTGCCTGAAAGGTAATAGACCGTCTGGCCCTGGTACTGACCGGTGGTGAGTCCCGAAGGGGGCTGGTACCAACCTGCCGGCTGCCCCTGGAGAGCCATCTCCATGAAGTCATGCCAGAGGATGGCGGCCCCGCTGATCCCGTTGATCCCTCCCCCATACATGGGCGAGTCATTGGCATTGCCCACCCAGTCCGCGCCAACCAGGGTCGGGGTCCAGCCGACCGCCAGGTTATCCCTGAAGCTGTTCGAGGTTCCCGTCTTGACCGCCACCCGGCGGCCGGGGATGACCAGCGATGTGTTGGGGCCGAAGGCCAACAGGCGGTTGCCGTTGCGGGCCAGGATGGTGTTCATGATGAACGCGACCTGTGGCGAGACCGCCTGCCGGGTGGTGGACGGCGCCGAGTAGAGGACCGATCCCCTCTGGTCTGTCACCTTGAGGATGAACCGGGCGGGGTGCAGCGTGCCCTGGGCGGCCAGCACCGACCCCGCCTGCGCCATCTCCCAGAGCGGAATGGGATAGGCGCCCAGGGTGAGGCTGGGTCCGTAGGTGGAGTCCGCGTGATTGAGGGTGGTGACCCCGAAGGCTCGGGCCAGCTGCAACACCCTGGGAATCCCGGTGGCAAGCTCCACCCTCACGGCCGGAACGTTCAGGGAGTTGCCCAGGGCCACCTGCGCTGGCACCACTCCGAAGTACTGGGAGTTGTAATCGTGCACCACGTATGGCCCCCCACCGGGCCCTCCCGAGGGCAGGGTGAGGCGGTTGTCCAGGATGGGAGTGGTCATGGTGATGGTGCGGCTCGCGATGGCTGCAGAGTAGGTGAAGATCTTGAAGGTGGAACCCGTCTGCCGGGGGACAGCCGCCATGTCGATCTGGCCCCCGGGGGCTGTGGGCCCTGCCCCGCCCACCCACGTCTCGATGTTGCCGTTGCTGGGGTTCTCGGCCACCAGGGCGCCGTCGGTCATGTGCATCGCCGCGCGTGCGGCTATCACCTGGGTCACCAGCTGTTGAGCCCTTTCATCGAGGGGGAGGTTGAGGGTCGTGTGGACGCGAAGACCCATGGTCGGATATGAGGAGCCGAAGTGAGCTTGCAGCCACTGCTGAACCTGCTGGGTGAAGTAGGGAGCCGGACTGGAATCTCCCCCTGGGGCAAGGGGAGTCGGCCTGGCCAGGATCGCGGCCGCCTGCGTCTGGGTCAGGTTGCCGTGGGCGACCATCGCCGCCACCACGGCCCGCTGGCGCTCGCGGGCTCCGCTGGGGTTCGACAACGGGTCCAGGTATGACGGGGCAGGAAGCAGGCCGGCCAGCAGGGTCGCCTGCGAGGCGGACAGCCGGCTCGCGGCTACTCCAAAGTAGGTTTCGGCGGCGGCCTGCACACCTGTCGCCCCCTGGCCGAAGTAGACATCGTTCAGGTACTGGTCGAGTATCTGTCGACGGCTGAGCCTGGTGGTCAGGTCGTTCCCGTAGAAGATCTCCTTGATCTTGTAGATGAGAGATTTGTTGTCCTGCAGGTAGAGGATCTTGGCCAGCTGTTCCTCGATCGTGCTGGCCCCCTGAGAGGGGGCGTGATGCACCGCGTCATAGAATGCGGCCTGCAGAATGCGGCCCAGGTCGAAGCTGGGAGAGGTCCAGTAGCCGTGGTCCTCGATGTCCACCACCGCTTGCTGCATGACCGGGGCTATCTGGTTCAGGGATACCGGGATCCGACTCTCTCCGGGGGCGTGCAGGTCGGCCAGCTGCTGGCCGCCCTGGGCGTATACCAAAGTGTCGGATGGGAAGGTGCGGGCCGCAGCCGGCAATGAGCTGTACGAGTGGGCCAGGGCCGTCAGCGGAACCGCCAGCAACACCGCGGCGGCGATCGCCGCCATCCCCAGAATGGCGACGATTCGCCCGGGTCGCAATCGCTTGTCCCGTAGCATCCTTCGAGCTTCGGCCGCCGCCTGGTTCGCCACCCTGCGGACCTGGCCCAGGTCGCGCTCGAACTGATCCTTGATCACTGCGTTCTCCTCGGTAGGCCGTGACCTGCACGCCGCCACTGCGACGAACAGGGGCCCGTCGGGGTACGTCTTCTCCAACGCTGGACACGGGTCTCAGTTTCACCCGGCGCTGTGGCCCTGGACCGACGGCGGTCTCCACAGTCGGCAGCGGGCGACGGTCCGGCCTGGGATCAGCTCATCTTCACTGACACAGGTGGCGCGGGGCTCCAATTGTGGCAGTGGTCGCGGCCGCCGACGATGTGCCGCCCGACGCCCCAGAGCCAGCGCCATGGCTGCGTGAGCTCGCGCATGGTTGTTGGTGAGGGGAGATGGTGTGTAGTATTCCAGAAAACTTCGGATTGGTGAGGTGGAGGGGGAATCATGACAGTCATCTCAGAGGAGCTTGCCGCCGACGCTCCCGGTCTGCGCCGGGGGGCCATCGGTTTGCGCGAAGTGCTCTTTCAGAGCATCACCGATATGGCTCCGGGGGCGGCCATCGCAGCCTCGATTCCAGCCGGGGTGGCCTTCGCTGGAGGCGCGCTGCCCCTGGCCGTGATCGTGGCCATGGTCGCCTGCCTGCTGTGTGCCTCATGCGTGGGGGAGCTGGCCAGGGAGCTCCCTTCGGCCGGCTCCATGGGCACCTACACCGCACGTGGCCTGCACCCCTCCATCGGCTTTCTGGTCAACTGGGGCTACGTTGCTGTGGCAGGTTTGATCCCGCCTTTGGTTCTGCTCCAGCTGGGCTACACCACGGCATCGACGATCAACAGCTACGACCACTCCTTCTCGACCAACCTGTGGTGGCTGTTCACGATCGCGGGGGCGCTCATCGTCCTGGCCGCGGGCTACTATGGCATCCGCACCTCGGCTCGCTTCGGGACCATCCTGGGTGCGTTCGAAATCCTGGTCTTCGTGATCCTGGCCGTCCTGTTCGTGGTCAAGGCAGGCCACGCCAACACCCTTCAGGTGTTCACCACCAAGTTCACCCCGGCCCACTTTCGCGGCCTGAGCGGGATCATCGCCGGCTCGGTCTACACAGTCCTCGCCTTCGGCGGTTTCGAGGGGGCGGCGCCGCTGGCCGAGGAGGCCAAGGATCCCCGCAAGACAATCCGGCGGGCAGTCCTGCTGGCGACCCTGGGGATCGGGATAATCTACGTCTTCACCACCTACGCCGCCGATGTGGTCTTCGGCCCCGCCCATTTCGCCTCCTTCAGCTCGGCGGGCCCATCCTCCTGGGAGGGGATCGCCAAGGCCTCCTACGGGGTCTTCTGGTTCTTCGTCTTTCTGGCGATCATCAACTCCACCATCGCCAACTCCAACGCGGGAGTGACGGTCTCCAGCCGGACCGCCTATGCGATGGGGAGGATCCGCGCGTTTCCCGCCATCTTCGCGGCAGTCCATCCCCGCCACCGCTCCCCCCACTTCGGGATCCTGATCGCCTTCCTGGTCAGCGTGGGGGTGGCGGTGGGGCTGGGCCTTCACTTCAATCCGTTCGTCGCCTTCGCCATGGTGGGGACCGGGATCGTGATCATCCTGGCTGCCATCTACATCCTGGTTGACGCCGCTTGCATCGGCTTCTTCATCAAGACCAGGGGCTTGTCTCTCAATTGGTTTTTGCACATAGTTGTTCCCGTGCTGGGGATCATCGCCTTCATCCCGGCCTGGTTCAGCTCGGCCGGGATCCCGGTGTTCTCCTTCATCTCACCGTTGCCCCCGCCATATTCGTACATGGGGCCGGCGATGGGGGCGTGGATACTGGTGGGTGTCATCTACATGGCCTACCTCTACGCGCGTCACCCAGAACGGGTGACCCAGGTGGGCATGGTCCACCTCGAGCAGGAGCTGGAACCGAGTGGGGCGGCATCCTGATGGGGAGCGGATCCCGGAACAGGAGCGGGACCCTAAGGGAACTTCTTTTGTGGGAGCAGCCATGAGTGGATTGGAAGTGATGACGATCGCGCCGGATCCCAAGCGCTACGCCTGGACCTTCGGAGGAGCAGAGCCGGTGGCTCGGATCCGACCAGGGAGCGTGGTCGAGCTCTTCACCGAGGATTGCTTCGCGGGCCGGGTGACCAGCGAGCGCGACCTGGTCTCTGAGGTGTGCGAGTTTCCGTTCCTCAACCCTCAGACCGGGCCCTTCTACGTTGAGGGGGCCGAGGTGGGCGACACCATCGCCATTCACTTCGTCTCCATAGAGCCTGCGCGCGACTGGGCGGCCTCCACCACGGTGCCTCTCTTCGGGGCGCTGACGGCGACCCATCTGACCGCTCTCCTGCACGACCCACTGCCCGAGGTGGTGTGGATCTGGGAGCTGGATCGCGCGGCGCGCACCTGCCGGTTCCGGGCCCACTCGGGTGAGTTTGAGGTGGATCTCCCCATGGTTCCGATGCACGGGACGGTTGGGGTGGCGCCCGCCAACCTTGAGGTGCGTTCGGCGCTGGTCCCCGACGCCTTCGGTGGGAACATGGACACCCCGGAAATGCAGGCCGGGGTCACCTGTTATCTGGGCGTGAACGTGCCGGGGGGACTGCTCTCTCTGGGCGACGGGCATGCCCGTCAGGGAGAGGGAGAGACCTGCGGGGTGGCGGTCGAGTGCGCCATGAACACGGTGATAGCGGTCGACTTGATCAAGGGACGGCCGTGCCCGTGGCCGCGCCTGGAATCCGACAGCCACATCCTCTCCACCGGCTCGGTGCGGCCCCTGGAGGACGCTTTCAGGATCGCCCAGGCGGACATGGTGCACTGGTTGGGGGAGGACTACGGGCTGGAGACTCTGGACGCCTACCAGCTGGTGACCCAAGGAGTCCTGAGCCCGCTCGCCAATGTCTGTGATACCAACTACACCGCGGTCGCGAAGTTTCCCAAGCGGTACCTGCCCCAGGGCCAGGCCATGGGGGGGACCCATGCCCACCTCAGGGAGCTGGCGTCGGAGTACCTTCGACCCACCCGGTAAGCTGGAGTGGCGATGGTGGCTGCCCCGCAACCACCTGGGCTGTGGGTCTGGTGTGAACATGGGAGGACGCCCTTGCAAGGTGATTTGCGCGCGGAGACGACCTGGCTCGAAGGCTTTGGGGGGGACCGGATCGAGGCCTACCTCGCCGAACCGCTGGACCAGCGCCCAACCGGAGCCATGGTGGTGATCCACCACATGCCCGGCTACGACGAGGGCACCAAGGAGATAACCAGGCGGTTCGCGGCCGAGGGCTACCTGGCGATCTGCCCCAACCTGTACACCAGGGAGGCCCCCGGGGCCAGCCCGGATGACGCCGCCGCCGCGGCCAGGGCCCTGGGCGGGGTTCCGGACGAGAGGCTGGTGGGGGATGTCGCCGCCTGCGTCGACAAGTTGCGCCAGATGCCCCAGTCCAACGGCAGGGTGGGCGTCATCGGGTACTGCTCCGGCGGTCGGCAGACGTTCCTGGCAGCCTGCAGCCTGCCCCTGCAGGCTGCGGTGGACTGCTACGGAGCCTTTGTGGTGGGCACCCCTCCGGCCAGCTCACCGCTGAAGGTGGGCCCGATCGCCGACAAGGCGCCAGACCTCTCCTGCCCGCTGCTGGGGCTGTTCGGAGCCGATGACCAGCACCCCTCGCCGGCCGAGGTCCAGGAGCTTGACTCCATACTCACGGCGGCCGGAAAGGCCCACGAGTTCCACAGCTACGATGGGGCCGGGCACGCGTTCTTCTCCACCGACCGGCCCAGCTTCAGACCGGAGGCGGCCAAGGACGGCTGGCAGCGGATCTGGGCGTTTCTGGCCGCCAATCTGAGCGCCTGAGGAGTTCGCTGACATGTGCACATACCAGACCGAGCGAGTCACCATCCAGGGCAGCGGCAAGGGCACCAAGGGGTGGTTTCCGGTGACCGACGCGACCGTCTACTTTGACCATCCGGTCGACGCCCCGATGGAGCACTCCTTGAACATCGACTTCCTGAACCCGTCGCTGGGGCCATCGGCGCGGGTGGCGGTGGAGCTGGACCGCGAGTCGGCGGCTGCCCTGTCCCGGGCGATCGGAGAGATGCTGGCCTCCACCTCAGACTGAGGTATCACCTGAGGGAGCGGCCCGCACCCCGCGGCTGGGGCCGATCGTCGTTGACCAGCATGGCACCGGGGCCGGGGAGAGCGGTCGAGCGATGGGATGTTGGCGGGGCCGGCCCCGGAGCCTCCCGCCTGCTGCCGGGAACCTACGGTCTGACCTTGGATCGCCCACTCAATCGAGGTAGTCGACGAACCGGTCCACGTGATCGGCGAGATTGATCCCGTGCTGGCGCACGTGGCGGTCCAGGGCCTCGGCATCACGGGCCTCCAGGGCCTCCACGATGCGCAGGTGCTCGAGGGGGGAGCGACGCATGCGGTCCCCGTCGCGCATGGTGCGAGCCCGGATCGCCCGCATGTGGATCTTGAGCGACTCGACCAGAGAGGACAGCATCTCCGAGTGGGCCAGGTCGACGATGAATTGGTGGAACTGGAGGTTGATCGCCGAGTACTCCTCGGCATTCAGGCGGGATGGATTGGTGATCACGTCGTCGAAGCGCTGGCGGACCATCGCGATCTGTGCATCCGTGGCCCTGGCCGCCGCCAGACGCCCGGCCACACCCTCCAGCACCGCGCTCGCCATCACGATCTCCACGATCTCCGACTTGCGCTTGCGAACCACGAACACGCCCCGCCGGGGCACGGTCCGCACCAGGCCCTCATGGTGGAGTCTCAGGAGCGCCTCCCGGACCGGGGTCCGGCTGATGCCGAGGTCGTGCGCAAGCCCGCGCTCATCGAGGCGCAGGTCCTCCTGGCCGTCGTAGATGCGCATCTCCATGATGGCGCGCTTGAGGGCCTCATAGGCCCTGTCGGGGAGCGACCATTCCGCGTCGAGGCGCTCCAGGTTGATCCCCGCCCTCGCCTCCGAGCCCGGCTCGCCCTGTGCCGTCGAGTTGGTGGCCGACCGCTCGGAAGTCACGGAATGCAATCCTACTGGAGTCTCGCTCGAGCTCGATGACCTAACCGCATTGGGCAACTGCTCGGGTGGGAAGGCGGTGGGATCCTGGCGGCTGCTCATACCCCGTCCTCGGGGATGAGCCCGTTGGCCCTGGCCCACCGGTATTTGGCGCCCAGCACCGCGACCGGAGTCTCGGTGGTGTACGGGTAGGCTGGGATCCCGCTGGAGAAGAGCAGCTCACAGGCCGCCTCGACCTCGATGTCACCAGCCATCGAGACCACCACCGGCTTGACGGTCCCGCGCTCCCGGGCCTGGCGCATGACCTCGACCAACAACTCTGCAAAAACCAGGGGAGGGGTCACGATGGTGTGCCAGTAACCGATCACCAGCGCATGGATCCGGGGGTCGCTGAGCCCGAGCTCGATCGTGGCCCGATAGGTGCTGGGCGGCTCGCCTCCTGTTATGTCGACCGGATTGCCGGCCGCTCCGAAGGGGGGTATGAATTTGCGGAACGACTGGTCGAGATCCTCCGGCATGCGCATCAGCCGCAGTCCGGAGTCCACGCAGGCATCGGAGAGCAGGACCCCAGATCCCCCAGCTCCCGTGATCACGACCACATTCTCTCCCTTGGGTGTGGGCAGCGACGGCAGGGCCCGAGCGTACTCCAGCATGTCGCGCAGCCCGGGTGCCCTCACCACCCCGTGCGACCTGAAAAGGTCGTCGTAGACCTTGTCGTCGCCGGCCAGGGCGCCGGTGTGGGACCTGGCCGCCTTTGCTCCGGCCCCGGTCCTGCCCGCCTTGAGGACTATCACCGGCTTGCTCGGCGAGACTCTGGCGGCGGCTTCTAGGAAGGCACGGCCATCCTTGAGGTCCTCCATGTGCATGGCGATGCAGGAGGTGGCCGGGTCGGTCTCGAAGAAGGTGAGCAGGTCGTCCTCGTCTATATCCGCCTTGTTGCCGAGACCCACAATCGCCGAGACCCCCATCCTTGTGGAGCGGGCAAAGCCCAGGATCGCCATCCCGATGCCGCCAGATTGCGAGGAGAGGGCGACCGAGCCCACGACGTCATAGGGGGTGCAGAAGGTGGCGCAAATGTGGTCTGGGGTGTAGTAGTA
>JAJZJU010000082.1 GCA_021809895.1 bacterium | reverse complement strand
CGGCGGCGCTTCGTGAGGGTCGCCCGCAGGGGTGCGGGGTTGGGAACTTCGATGATGTTGCCCTCGGTGTCGGCGATGGTGGCCAGGGACCGCATCCCGAGATCGACGCCGGCCCGCTCCCTGGTCGGCATGGCACGGGGATGGTTCTCGACTATGCAACCGAACGAGACGAACAGCCGCCCCCATCTCTGGCTGAGGGTGGCGTTGAGGATCCGGGCCGATCCTTTGCCGAGCAGGCGCTCCAGGCGGCGAGTGTTCTCCTTCGAGCGCAGAGTGCCGACCACGGGCAGGGTGACGGTGCGCCGGTCGGGCTCGACCCTGATCGCGCCAGTGGTGAAACGCACCCGGGCCTGATCCTTGTGCCGGCACCGGAACTTGGGGAACCCGACCTTGCGGCCCTTGCGCCTTCCCTGCCTGGAGTCGGACCAGTTCTTGAGCGCCACGCAGAGGTCGGCGATCCCGGTGGCATACGCCTCCTTGGAGTTCTCCGCCCACCAGGGTGCGATGGCCGCCTTTTCCGCGTTCCATCTCTTCCGCATGGCGTAGAGGTTCCACTTGACCGAGTCGTGGAGGGGATCGGTCTTGTGGGCGTCCAGGTCGGCCTTGACTTGGGCGAGACCCCAGTTGAAGGCGTAGCGTCGGCCGCCGAACTGGGAGCGGATCGACGAGGCGACTTCTTTGTCCTCGGGCCACTCGACCTCAAAGCTGAAGCCGCGGGCAATCCAGCCGTCGGGGATTGCGAACTTCCCCTTCGTAGCCCGCTTCTTCCTTGCCTCCGATACGAACGCCAGTGTGGCCATGGGTCGCATTGTAGCTCCGTCACGGCCTCTGCCAGGCGCGCTCCCGCCTCCTCGCTGCCGGCGGTGACGGAGCGGGCGCACAGCGAGCTGAGGATCTCGGTCACATCCCGCCCCAGGTCGTCGACTGGGGTGGGGTCGACCGCCGGCAGTCGGCGTGGTCGCGCTCGCCGGGTGGCGCCTGCCTCCTTGGCCACACGGCCAACCGAGGAGCCCGGCCCCAACGCCTTGTGACCCGGGGCTACCTACCGGCCGATGTCGGCGCTCTGGACCGCCGAGGAGACGCGGGCGGAGACGACGGCCCTACCGGCGGTGGCGGCTGAGCCGGAAGCGTCGGCCAAGACCAGGACCCGGCCCACGGCCCGGCGCGCCGGCACTGGGAGCGTCCCATCCCTGACCCACTGCTACGAGCTTCCTAAAGCATGCGGTCGCCGTATCAATGCCTCGCAGTCCCGCCGACACCTTCAAGCTCATCATCGCTTACTGAAGCGCATTCCTCTGGCAACAGTCGGCAACCCCTGGCGCTGCCGGCTCGAGCACCACCACCGGGATCTCCCTTTTGGTCTTGGTCTGGTATTCGTCGTAGGCAGGCCACTGTGCAACCATCAGCTTCCACAGCCGTTCCCGCTCCGGCCCGGTGGCCGCTCGCGCCGACACCGTCATGGTCTTCGCCCACACCTGGATCTCGGCCCTGGGATCGCGCTCGAGATTGAGATACCAGGCCGGGTGAGTCGGAGCTCCCCCCTTGGAGGCAACCACCACGTAGTTGTCGCCGTCCTGACCATAGATGAGGGGGGTGGGCCTGGGCTGGCCCGACGACCGCCCCCGAGTGGTGAGGATGAGAGTCGCGGTGCCCATCCAGTCGTGGCCCTCCCTGCCGCCGGTCTCGCGGTACTTGCGGACGTGCTCTGGCCCGAAGAGCCTCGGCCCGCTCTGATCCCGCTGCTCAGCCATCTGCAATTCCTCCTCTTGGCCCGGTCAATGCAGCCGCCGCCATCCTTGCTGCTGTATCAGCATATTGCGATTTCAGGGGGCACTGACCGCGGCTGATGGCGGGCTGAGGCCGGCTGGTGTCCGCTCGCTAAGATCAGAGCGCAGTTTCGGCCGGTGCCGGCTGAGACGAGCTCTGCGCAACTTTCCCTGCCGCACTTCGCCCCGGCAGTGGGACCTTGAGACATGAAGGAGGTGCGGCCGATGGAGCGGGAGCCGGCAGATGGCCAGGGCCTCGAGATAGAGAGGATCCGGGCCGACTTTCCCCAGCTGGCCGATGGCTACGCCTACCTGGACGGTGCCGCCGGGACCCAGGTCCCCACCCCGGTGATCGAGGCCATCGCCAGAGCCTACAGGGACGGGCTCAGCAACACCGACGGACATTTCCCGGCCAGCCGCCGCAGCACCCAGATCGTGTCCGAGTGTCGCCGCGCGGTCGCGGACCTGGTCGGTGGGGTCGCAGAGGGAGTGGTCCTGGGACCCAACATGACCACTCTCACCTATCGCATGGCGGCCGCATTGCGTAAGCGCTGGCGACCCGGCGACGAGGTGGTTGTGTCCCAGCTCGATCACGATGCTGATGTGCGCCCCTGGGTCCAGGCCGCAACTCAGTCCGGCGCCGTTGTCCGCTGGGCCAAGGTAGATCCGAAAACCGGGGAGCTCGGGTGGGAGCAGTACCGCGAGCTGGTGGGTGAGCGCACCAGGCTGGTGGCGGTGACCGCTGCCAGCAATCTTCTGGGTATACGCCCGGAGGTGGCGAGGATCGCGGAGCTGGCCCACTCCCAGGGAGCTCTTATCTACGTGGACGGCGTCCACAACACGCCCCATGCCGCGGTGGATCTGACCGCTCTGGGTGCGGACTTCTACGCCACCTCCGCCTACAAGTGGTGTGGTCCACACGTGGGTGCCGTGGTGGCCGCGCCGTCCCTGTTGGAGACCCTTGAGCCGGACAAATTGCTTCCCTCGAGCGATCTGGTGCCGGAGCGCTTCGAACTGGGCACACCTCCCCTGGCCGACTTCGCCGGAGTGACCGCGGCGGTGGACCATCTCGCGGGAGCGGTGAAGCAGTCGGCCGGGTCCCGGCGGCAGCGGCTGCTGCGGTCGATGGCGGCGGTGGAGGCCTACGAGCAGCGCCTCTTTGCGGTTCTCCTGGAGGGGCTGGGGGAGATGGAGCACGTCACCCTGTTCGGTCGCTCCGGCCGGCGCGCTCCGACCGCCTATTTTCGGGTCGCCGGCCACACTCCGGACCAGGTCGCGGACCACCTGGCCAGCCGCCATATCAACGTTTGGAGCGGGGACAACTACGCCTGGGAACTGGTGGGCGCGCTGGGACTGCGCGAGGTCGGCGGAGCGGTGCGGGCCGGCCTGGTCCACTACAACAGCCCGGCCGACGTCGACCGCTTGCTGGAGGCGGTGGCAGAGCTGCGTGGCTGATGGCTGCCCAGGGCAAGCCGTCGCGCTGCTCGACGCTCCTCAGATGGCGGCTGCCGCCAGGCTTCTGTCCACCGCCTGAGTCAGTCGTTCCAGCTGTGAGCTCGGCCTGACCGGATAGGCCGGCGGTGACTTCAGCTGCTTCCAGAGGGGGGGCAGCTGCTGCCACTGGTCCTCGAAGTGACGGTGGGCGGCGAGGAGCGGCCGCCTACCGGCCTGGGTGCGGCTGCCGCCTCGCATGACCTCCTCCATGAGTGGATGCGGGGCCTCGGCAGGGGCCGGTTCTTCCGCCAGGCAGAGGATGTCCGAGGACCAGTCCTCCCGGCGGTACACCTGCTTGGCGCCAGGCCAGGTTGACTTGCCGGCGGATGTCTTGCGAACCGGACGTCCGTGATGGTCCACCAACTTGTATACGGTCTCCAGGGTGGGCACGCCGCCCGCCGCTCCCAGTGTCGTCCCCACCCCAAATCCGTCGATGGGAGCCGATTCCTCCGCCACCAGGTGGTGGATGCGGTGCTCGTCGAGGCCGCCGCTGACAAAGATGATCATGTCGGGGAACCCGGCCGCGTCCAGACGCTGGCGGGCCATGCGCGACATCGCGCCGAGGTCCCCGGAGTCGATGCGGATGCCGTGGATCGCAACCCCCTGCTGGCGCATCTCCTCAGCCACCTGGATGGCGTGCTCCACGCCACGCTGGGTGTCGTAGGTGTCGACCAGCAGCAGGGTCCTGTCCGCAAAGGCTTCCGCGAAGCGTCTGAAGGCGGTGAGCTCGTCGGCGTGGGCTTGCACAAAGGAGTGGGCCATGGTGCCGCTGGCGGGCAGCTCGTACATTCCCGCTCCCGCCACGTTGCTGGTGCCGGCTAGCCCGACCAGCGAAGAGCAGCGGGCCAGCTTCATCCCCGCGTCGACGCCCGGGGCTCGGCGCAGGGCGAAGTCGACCACAGGTCGTCCCTGGGCTGCGTGGAGGCAGCGAGCCGCCTCGGTGGCCAGACCGGTCTGCAGAGTGACCTGGTTCAAAAGGTATGTCTCCGCCAGCTGGATGACGCCAAGCGGGCCATCGACCTCCAGGATGGGCTCGTTGGGAAAGACGATGGTCCCCTCGGCTACCGCCCTCACCCGTCCCTGGAAGCGGAGCCCTCCCAGCCAGTCCAGGAAGGCCTCGGAGAAGCCGCTGAGCCGCCTGATGGCGGCCAGGTCGTCTGCCGAGAAGCTCAGCTGCTCCAGCCAGCTGAGGCAGTCATCCAGTCCGGCTGCCACCAGGAATCCCCAGGTCGGCGGCAAAGAGCGTGCGAAGAGGCTGAAGGTGGCCGGGTCGTCGGCCATGCCCTCGCGCCTGTAGGCGTCAGCCATGGTCAGCTCGTACAGGTCCAGGAGCAGTGCGGGGGAAAACGTGGACCCCCCTCTCCTGGCCGCATTTGCGGCCGCTGATTCAGCGGGTTTCCTGGAAGTGCTCACTGTGCTCCCTCAACGATACGTTCATTCCGTCAGGATTGATTCCAGCACCCATTCCGGGTGCTCGCCCTGGAGGTGGTCGAGCCAGTAGGGGCTCTCAAAAGCGGCCAGCAGAGTGCCGTCGGTACGGCGCAGAATCTTGACTCCGCGGGTCGAGCTAAGGGCTGCGGCGGTGGTCGAATCGGTGCGCCGGGCGAGCCGGTGGGGGGTGAGGGTGAGATGCACCGGCGCTCCGTACTCGGTGCTAAGTCGGTGCGTCAGCACCTCGAACTGCATCTCGCCCACCGCTGCCAGGATTGGCGCGGGGTCGCCGTCGGGGTCCTGAAGCACCTGCACGACCCCTTCCTGCTCCAGCTGCGAGAGCCCTCGGCGGAACTGCTTGTAACGGGAGGTGTCGTGGGGGCGAGCGGTGGCGAAAAGCTCGGGCGCGAAGGTCGGGATCGGAGGGAACGCCACCGGCTCGGTGGCGTAGAGCGTGTCGCCGATGCGCAACTCGGCGGCGTTGACCAGCCCCACCACGTCACCCGGGTAGGCCTCCTCCACGGTGTTGCGCTCAGCGCCGAACATGGAGGCTGCGTACTTGGTCGAGAACTGACGCCCGGAGGGTTGATGCACCAGGGTCTCGCCGCGTTCGAAGCGCCCCGAGCAGACCCTGACGAAGGCGATATGGTCGCGGTGCGCCTTGTCCATGTTGGCCTGGATCTTGAACACGAATCCCGAAAACGGAGCCTCCAGGGCGCGCCGGACGCCATCGGCGGCCAGCCGGGGAGATGGCGGTGGGGCGAGGTCAACCACCGCCTCCAGCAGGTGGCGGACCCCGAAATTGGTGAGTGCCGAGCCGACGAAGAGAGGAGTCGAGTCGCCGGCCAGGAATGAGGGCAGGTCCAGGGAGGCGCCCACTGCGGTCAACAGGTCGACCTCGTCCTGGGCGGCGGCCCAGGCCTCACTGTGCTCCTGGGCTGCCCGTGGGGCCGGCACCACCTCCTCGGGCGCCATGGTGGTGCCGCGGGTGGTCCTGGTGAAACGGACGAAGTCGCCGCTGGGTCGGTGCACCACCCCGCGGAAGTCGCCGGGGATCCCGACCGGCCAGGTGACCGGGGTGGGTCTGAGGTTGATCTGCTCTTGGATCTCGTCAAGGAGCTCGAGCGGAGGCCGGCCGGGGCGATCGAGTTTGTTGAGGAAGGTGATGATTGGAAGCCGCCGGGCCCGGCAGACCTCGAAGAGCTTGAGTGTCTGAGCCTCTATGCCCTTGGCGACGTCCAGCACCATGACCGCGGCGTCGGCCGCCGCCAGCACCCGGTAGGTGTCCTCCGAGAAGTCGCGGTGACCGGGGGTGTCCAGCAGGTTCAGGACGTGGCCCTGATAGTTGAACTGAATCGCGGTGGATGTGATGGAAATGCCGCGCTGCTGCTCCATCGCCATCCAGTCAGAGGTGGCCCGGCGCCTGCCCGCGCGGGCCTTGACAGCCCCTGCCTCCTGAACCGCCCCGGAGTACAGCAGGAACTTCTCGGTGAGGGTGGTCTTGCCGGCGTCCGGATGGCTGATGATCGCAAAGGTGCGCCGGCGCCCGGCCTCTGTGAGCACGCTACTGGCCTCAGGCACGGTTGGCGTCCCACTGCGGTCGAAGGCGGGTGCGCTGCGCCGACTGTTGCACGCTTGATTCCTTAAAGAAGGGGGAGGGGATCGGGGTTGCGAACCGACCCGGCTGCCGGTGCTGGACAGCAGCGCTCAACTCGCGTAGTCTTCGATCTCAGTTTACATGGTGCCCTCCGAGAAGGCGGCTACTGGCAGGTACGGTGATTGCTTGTGCACGCAAAAGGATATGATGGTTGTCATCAGCTGCGGCCAGGAGAGCCAGGCTGAGATTAGGAGCGATCCAAGACCATCGACGCAAGCGACAACCGGGCAGAAGCCGTCGTGGCGGGAAGGATGCCGGTCCTGTATCTGAGCCACGGCGCTCCCACGCTCGCCGACGACACCCTCTGGCCAGGTCAGCTGATGGGCTGGTCCTCAATTCTGGGGCGGCCCCGAGCGATTCTGGTCGTCTCGGCCCATTGGGAAGAGGCGCCCATCACGGTCTCGGCCACCCGGCCGGCGCCTCTGGTCTACGACTTCTGGGGGTTCCCCCAGCGCTACTACCAGGTCACCTACCAGGCACCGACCGCGCCCTGGCTGGCGCAGCGGGTGCATGAGTTGCTGTCGGAGCCTGGCCGCCCGGTGCGGGAGGCCGGCGAGCGGGGCCTGGACCATGGCGCCTACGTGCCCTTGGTCGAGATGTATCCAGAGGCGGATATCCCCGTGCTCCAGCTTTCGATGCCGACCCTGGACCCGGAACTGCTGATGGCCATGGGGCGCCGGCTGGCGCCACTTCGTGACGAGGGAGTGCTGATCATCGGCAGCGGGTTCTTCACCCACAACCTGCACGCCCTGGCCGAGGCTCCCCAGCCTGACTCACCGCCGCCCGCATGGTCCTCGGAATTCGACCAGTGGGGTCGCGAAGCTCTCGACCATCTCGACGTGGACGCGCTGGTGGACTTCCAACACCGCGCCCCCGACGGTGGCCTGGCCCATCCCCGCACCGAACACTTCGCGCCCCTGTTCGTGACCCTGGGCGCCGGGGAGGCGGACCTCGCCACCAGACGCTCTGTCATCGAGGGCTTCTGGCACGGCTTGGCCAAGCGATCGATCCAGATCGGCTGAAGTGAGCCCGGGTGCCGGGCACCCTACCATTTCTGAGTGGCTCGCCTGGCTGGAACAGCTCCCGAACGACCGGACCTGAGCCGGCTGGATCCCCGCCATCCCCGGTACGCTGAGATCTTGGAGCTTCACCGCCAAGCGGTGGCGGACGCCCGCGACACCTACTCGGATCCCGACACCGGTCTGCAGGTCATGACCGCGTCCGCCCTCTGGGCGATGGGAAGGTGCTGCGGCTGTGGCTGCCGCCACTGCCCGTTTCTGCGCTTGAGAGAACGGGCGCACGAGGACAACCGGTGAAGGTTTGGCTGAGCTGGAGTGGTGGCAAGGACTGTGCCTTCGCACTTCACGAGCTGCGACAGTCGCCAGCCATCGAGGTGGTCGGCCTTCTCACCACCGTCAATGCTACTGCCCAGCGGGTGTCGATTCATGGGGTCCGCTTGGAGCTCGTCCGTGAGCAGGCGCTGCGCCTGCGCCTGCCCCTGCACGAGGTGGCGCTGCCCAGTCCGTGTCCCAACGCGGTCTACGAGGCAAAGATGGCCATCGCTCTGGCCGGAGCTCGCCAGGAGGGTGTGGCCGGCGTCGCCTTCGGCGACCTGCTGCTTGAGGACGTGCGCAGCTACCGCGAGCAGCAGCTGCAGGCGGCGGGCCTGGAGGCCATCTTCCCGATCTTCGGGCGACCCACCGAGCAGGTGGCGGAGGATGAGATCAGATTGGGGATACGGTCGATCCTGACCTGCGTCGACCCAATGCGCATGGCGGCCCGCTTCGCGGGCAGGCACTTCGACCGCACACTGCTGGCCGAGCTGCGAGCGCAGCCCGAGGAGGTCGATCCGTGCGGCGAGAATGGCGAGTTCCACACCTTCACCTTCGACTCCCCCGACTATTCGGCTCCCATCCCGGTGAAGGGGGGGCAGGTGGTGGGCAGGGACGGCTTCATCTTTGCGGATCTGCTCGCCGACCTCTGAGCTAATTCGAGATTTGGGTAGAGCCGCTCTTCGGCGATGGTCAAGCCAGACAACCCGAGGGCCCCGACTCAGGGAGTAGGCGATTCGCTCCCCTTGGACGGCGAGCTTAGACTCGAGGGGTGTCCAGTACCAGGTCCGAGGCGACCGGCGCCCTGGTCGTCTTTGGGATCAGCGGAGATCTGGCCCGGAAGATGACCTTCCGCGCTCTTTACCGGCTGGAGCGTCGGGGACTGCTCGACTGCCCCGTGATCGGGGTCGCCCTCGACCCATGGAACGATGGCCAGCTGGTCGACCACGCCAGGGCCGCAATCGAGGCTGCGGAACCGCGTTTCTCGAAGCGGGTGTTCGCCAAGCTGGCGCAGCGAATGCAGTACCTGCAGGGGGATTTCGACCAGGAGAGCACCTACCGCCAGCTGGCCGAGCGCCTCAAGGGGCGGCGCCGTCCTCTCTTCTACCTGGAGATCCCCCCGTCGTTGTTCGGCAAGGTGGTGGACCGGCTGGCCCAGGCCGGACTCACCCACGAGGCCCGGGTGATGGTGGAGAAGCCCTTCGGCAGTGACCTCAGGTCGGCTCGGGCGCTGGACTCCGAGCTGCACCGTGTCCTGGGCGAGGATCAGATCCTGAGGATCGACCACTTCTTGGGCAAGGAACCGGTGATGGACCTGCAGTTCCTGCGCTTTGCCAACGACGTCCTGGAGCCCGTCTGGAACCGCGACCACGTGGCGGCGGTGCAGATCACCATGGCCGAGGACTTCGGGGTGGAGGATCGGGGGCACTTCTACGACTCGGTCGGTGCGCTGCGGGACGTGGTTCAGAACCATCTGCTGCAGGTGCTGGCCCTGGTCGCGATGGAGCCTCCCGCGGGGTCCTATGCCGATGACCTGCGCAACAAGAAGGCGGACGTGTTCCGCGCCATCCCAGATGCCGACCCCGCCCACTGTGTGCGCGGTCAGTACCAGGGATACCGGCAGGTGCCCGGGGTCAGCCGGCGTTCCACCACCGAGACCTATGTGGCTTTGCGCCTGGGGATCGACAACTGGCGCTGGGCCGGGGTGCCCTTCTTCATTCGCGCGGGCAAGTCCCTGGCCGAGCGGGTGACCGAGGTGAGGATCGTCTTCCGCCACCCTCCCCACCTGGCGTTCCTGGGACGGAGCGCTCACGCCGAGCCCAACCAGGTGATCCTGCGGATAGACCCGGACCCGGGGCTTCGGGTGGTGTTGAACTCCAAGGGCTCGGAGGGTCGGATCTCCCAGCCGGTGCATCTAGACCTCTCCTTTGCGGCGGAGGTGGGCCGCCCCGCGGAGCCGTACGAGCGTCTCATCGATGATGCCCTGCGCGGCGACCACAGCCTGTTCACCCGGGAGGACACCGTGGAGGAGACATGGAGGATCGTGCAGCCGCTGATCACCTCACCTGGCCCACTGGTGCGCTATGAGCAGGGATCATGGGGGCCGCAGGAGGCCGTGCAGCTGGTCAGGGGACACCCCGGGTGGCACGATCCCTGGATGACGACTCCCGCCGCCGAACCTGGACCCCGCAGCCGATCAGGAAGGAGCAAGCGATGACAACAGCCAAACCGATGCAGCTGGGAATGGTGGGGTTGGGCCGGATGGGCGCCAATCTGGTGCGGAGGTTGATGCGAGATGGCCACAGCTGCGTGGTCTACGACCTCAACCAGGACACCGTCGCCAGCCTGGTCGCCGAGGGCGCCGTCGGCGCCTCCTCGATGAAAGACTTCGTGGCCAAGTTGACCGCGCCAAAGGTGGCCTGGGTGATGGTCCCGGCCGGGTCGATCACCGATTCGACCATCAAGGAGCTGGCTCAGCTGCTGGGGCGAGGCGACATCATCATCGACGGGGGTAACTCCTACTATCGCGACGACATCAGGAGGGCCGGGGAGCTGCGCCTGGCCGGGATCCACCTGATCGACTGCGGCACAAGTGGCGGGGTCTTCGGGCTGGAGCGGGGCTACTGCCTCATGATCGGTGGGGACCCGGGACCTGTCACCCACCTGGATCCCATCTTCTCGACCATCGCCCCGGGTGTGGAGGCGGCGCCGAGGACCCCCGGCCGGCGCGGCACGCCGGCCAAGTCCGAGCACGGATATCTCCATTGCGGACCCAACGGCGCGGGCCACTTCGTGAAGATGGTTCACAACGGGATCGAGTACGGCATGATGGCGGCCCTCGCCGAGGGCCTCGACGTGCTTCACAACGCCAACGCCGGAAACCGCGCCGAGACCGCTGACGCCGAGACCGCTCCCATGGAGGAGCCGGAGTACTACCAGTACGACATCGACACCCGCGAGGTGGCCGAGGTCTGGCGCCGGGGCAGCGTGGTGGGCTCCTGGCTGCTGGATCTGACCGCGATCGCGCTGCAGGAGTCACCGGAGCTCAAAGAGTTCGCGGGCCGGGTGTCTGACTCCGGGGAGGGACGCTGGACCTCGATAGCGGCCATAGACGAGGGGGTGCCGGCTCCGGTGCTGACGGCGGCGCTGTATTCGCGCTACTCCTCCCGCAACCTGGGAGAGTTCGCGAACAAGACCCTGTCGGCGATGCGCAAGCAGTTCGGCGGGCACGACGAGAAGGCGTCGTGACCCACCCCGAACGGGCGATAGTCGAGGCGGAAGATATCACGGTGTGGACCAGGAGATTCGCATCTGAGCACGGATGGGACCGCCCTTGGGGGCGCCCGGAGGTAAGGCCATGAACGCGACCCGAGAACTGCAACTGGCAGGTCAGAGCCTGTGGCTGGACAACATCACCCGGCAGCTGCTCGATGACGGCGGCCTTGCCGCTCACATCAAGGAGCGCTCCATAACCGGCCTGACCTCGAACCCCAGCATCTTCGACAAGGCCATTGAGTCCAGCCCCGCCTACGATGGCGACATAGCCAGAGGCGTCGAGCGCGGAGCCTCCAGCGAGGAGATCTTCTTTGATCTCGCGATTGCCGACCTGCGCCGGGCGGCCGATCTATTCCGACCGATCCACGACCGCACCGCCCGGGTGGACGGATGGGTCTCGCTGGAGGTATCGCCGCTGCTGCTGAACGACGCCCGGAGCACGGTCGAGATGGCCCGCGATCTACACGAGCGTGCCCAGCGGGACAACCTGTTCATCAAGATCCCCGGTACGGAGGCCGGCCTCAAGGCCATCGAGGAGTCCATCTTCGGCGGCGTTCCGGTCAACGTAACGCTACTTTTCTCCGCCGACCAGTACACCAGGGCCGCGGAGGCCTACATGCGCGGGCTGGAGCGGCGGGTGGAGGCTGGGCTCAGCCCGGAGGTGGCCTCGGTGGCCTCGGTTTTCGTGAGCCG
>JAJZJU010000081.1 GCA_021809895.1 bacterium | reverse complement strand
GCGCTCCACGACCCTTGCCGTCTCTCCCCGGAGGACCGCGCGTGAACACTGGCGGGACTCCACCGGATCGAGCGGGACGATCCAAGCACCGACGTGCATCCACTCAGAGGACATCCGGAGGGGCTCGCGTGCCACGTCGGGGAGCTGCGCGTCCTCTGCCGGCACCGGGGCGACGACTGCAGTGGGGGTGGAGGGGATCTTCCACCGCCAGGCACCCATGACCACGGCGACCACCCTGTAGGACCAGGATCGCATCGATGCGCAGGCCCGCACTCTGGAGCTCGGGATTGCGCGACTCGGACGCCCTGCTGGCGCGCTCGTCACCGGCCCTTCAGATCGATCTCGCACTGTTGGAGACTCGGCTTCGCCCCTGCACTGAAGGGCCGGAGTACAGGATCGCGGCCAGGTTCGGATGCTCTGAGAACGGGCGACTCAGCGCTGGCTCACCCGGCTCGAATCGATGGACCGTGCCCCGACGGATGGACTAAACCGGTGGGGAGCCCAAGGACGAGCTCAACGGCGGAGGCATCGCCACCGCCGCACGACGCGGCGACGTCGTAGCCCTCGACGGTGGGCAAAGCGGTTCGGTCGGCCACGCAGGCCCCGACCCCTCTTGCAGAGGCCCGACCCCATGCACCGGTGACAGCCACGGCTGACAGCCACAGAGGCCAGATTTGACAGCCACAGGGGCCTCCCGGCGCTCCCAGGTTTGACAGCCACGTTGACAGCCACGGGGTTGAAACTCCCCGATTCTGAACGTAACGGGGCGGCACTAGCCGGAGATCAAAAAGGGAGCCGACGGTCAGATTCGAACTGACGGCCAGCTGTTTACAAAACAGCTGCTCTACCACTGAGCTACGTCGGCACTGCCTGCCGAGTATAGTGACGGGCCCGAGGTCACTCGGTAAGTCGCGCGGCCGCCCCTCGACAGCGTCTGGGAGGCGACCGGTGGCGCCACGCCCGCTGACGGAGCGGTGGCCTCCCCCACCTGCGGCAGCGCATTCACCATGCGCCCAAGCGATTCCCCAGGCCATCAGCGAGGTGAGAATCCGAACCCTCGCTGGCGAGCCACCTCGTAGAGGACGATGGACCCTGCGATGGCGGCGTTGAGGGAGTCCACCCGCCCCCCCATGGGAATCGACACCAGCAGGTCGCACCTTCGTCTGGTCAGCTGACGCAACCCCTCGCCCTCGGAACCGACCACGAGCGCCACCGGCTGGTTGAGGTCGGCCTGGTCGCAGCGCAGCTGCGCCTCCTGGTCCAACCCCACCACCATCACGTTGAGCTCCTTCAACTCCTGGAGGGTCTGGGCCAGGTTGACAACGCGGACCAGTGGGATGTGCTCCAGGGCCCCGGCGCTGGCCTTGATGGCGGCAGCCGACGCGGGGGCGGTGCGATGCTTTGGAAGGACCAGGGCATCAACCCCCAATGACTCGGCGGCACGCGCCAGTGCACCCAGGTTCTGGGGGTCCTGGAGCCCGTCAAGCCCCAGGATCAAGGGCGGCCACCCTGGTTGCGGCTCTCGGATCAGCCTCCTCAGGTACTCCATGCCGGGCAGCTGCCGCGAATCGAAGTAGGCGACCACGCCCTGGTGGTGCTCGGTGTGGGCGATGTCGGCCAGCCGGTTCCTATCGGCCTCCTCCACCTCCACTCCATGGGCTGCGGACAGGTCGACGATCTCCGCCACCCTGACGTCGCCGTCAAGACCGGGCGCCACCAGCAGGCGGCGCAGGCGCCGACCCGCTCGCAGCGCCTCGCGGACCGGATTGCGACCGTAGAGGATGTCGGGCATCAGACGCGATGCCAGCGGGTCCCGTCCTTGGTGTCCTCGACCTGGATCCCAATCCCGAGCAGTTCGTCGCGGAGACGGTCTGAGGCCGCGTAGTCGCGGTCTCGACGCGCCTGCTCGCGCTGCTTCAGCAGCGCGGCCTCGATGGACGTGAGCACCTCCTCCACGGCGGCTCGTCGCTCGATGACCCCCAGCCTGGTGTCGGCCTGGCGCAGGGTGGTGAGCGCCGAGGCGGCGCCTTCCCTGCCGGCCAGCCCCTTGTCCAGCAGCCGATTGCCCTCTCGGAGAAGTTCGAAGATGGTCCCAATCGCATCGGGGAGGTTGAGGTCGTCGTCCAATGCCTCCTCGAAGAGCTCGGCCGCGCGAGCGGATGCCACCGCCAGCGGATCGGGTCCTCCCGGGACGGTGGGCAGATCCGCCTCCGCCTGGGCGCAGCGCTTCCAGAACGAGGCAAGCCGCTCCAGGTCCTTGGCGGCCTCCTCCAGCAGGCTCTCCTTGAACTGGAGCTTGTGGCGGTAATGTGCCCCGGTCAAGAGCAGGAAGCGGACCGCCAGCGGATCGTGGCCCCGCTCCATCAGTGCCGAGAGGGTGACGAAGTTACCCTGGGACTTGGCCATCTTGCCGCCGGCGATCAGAAGGTGCTCGGGGTGGAACCAGTGCTTGACAAAGGTTCTGCCGGTGGCCGCCTCGGACTGGGCGATCTCGTTCTCGTGATGGGGAAACTTGTTGTCGACTCCGCCGCAGTGGAGGTCGAACGACTCTCCCAACTGGTCCATGGCCATTGCCGAGCACTCAAGGTGCCAGCCCGGGCGTCCCCACCCAAAGGGAGAATCCCAGGCGGCCAGATCGCCTCTGCGGCCGGCCTTCCACAGGACGAAGTCCCGCACCGTTTCCTTGGCTTCGTATTCATCGCTGTCGATGCGGCCGCTGGCGCCGGTCTTGAGCCCGGCGGTGTCGAGGTGCGTGAGCCGTCCGTAGTCGGGGAAGGAGGAGATGCGGAAATAGACAGAGCCGTCACTCTGATAGGCATGCCCCGAGTCCAGGAGACGTTGGACCAGCTCGATCATCGGACCTATGTAGCCGGTCGCCCGTGGGTAGAAGTGGGCGGGCTGGATATTGAGGCGCTCCAGGTCCCGGAAGAACGCCTCCACGAATGGAGCTGTGAACTCGGCCAGCCCGGATCCGGCGGCGGATGCCTTGGCTATGATCTTGTCGTCGACATCGGTGATGTTCATGATCTGGGTCACCTGAAGGCCCCGGGCCTCCAGATGGCGGCGCAGCAGATCCTCGGCCAGATACGTCCTCAGGTTGCCGATGTGCGCTTGGTCGTGGACTGTGGGACCACAGGTGTACATCCCGATCCGGCCGGGGTTAAGGGGCTCGACGACCTCGACCGCGCCGCTCAGGGTGTCGAAAAGCCTAAAGGTCACAACCTCTATGTTATTGGGCGACTGGATTGGAACTTTCCCGCACCGTGGCCACCGCCAGGGCCGCCATCCCCTCCTGCCGGCCGGTGAGGCCCAGACCGTCGCTGGACTTGACCTTCACCGAGCACGCGCCCCGGGGGAGCCCGAGCACCTCCCCCAGGCTCGCCTCCATGCTCTCCCGATGCGGCCCCAGACGTGGAGCCTCGGCGATGACCGTGGCGTCGACGCCGCCGACTTCCAGACCCAGCGGAGCGAGCATGCCCACCACCAGCCGGAGCAGATCCAGCGACGAGGCCCCCCTCCAGCGCTCTTCGTCGGAGGGGAAGTGCTCGCCCATGTCACCCAGGGCCGCGGCCCCCAGGACGGCATCGGCCACGGCGTGGCAGAGCACATCCGCGTCAGAGTGACCGACCAGGCCCTCAGGGTGGGGCACGATGACCCCCCCGAGCACCAGCGGTCCGCCACCACCGAAACGATGCACGTCCACACCCAGCCCCACCCCGGGAAAGCTGCGACGGGTCACGGCCGGTGGCCCTCTGGAGCGCCGAGCCAGGTGCGCAAGGCGAGCAGGTCCTGGGTCCTGGTCACCTTGAGGTTGCTGGGGTCACCCGGCACAGCCGCCACCGGCTCCCCCAGGGCCAGTACCAAGGCGGCATCGTCGTCTGCCTCGAGCCCAGCGGCCGCGGCCGCCTGGTGCGCGCGCAGCAGCAGGTCTCGACGGAACGCCTGGGGTGTTTGAATGGCGCCGAGCTCGCCCCGAGGCAGGATCGCGTCGAGACGGCCCGCGACGACGCGAGCGGTCGAGTCGACCACCGGAACGTAGGCTGACGCGGCGCCCACCCTCTGGGCTGCCCCGAGCACACGGGCCAGCAACTCCGGAGTCACCGCGGGACGGGCCCCGTCGTGGACCAGCACCCATTCGCGAGCGGTGACGCCGATGCCATTGCTCACCGACTCCTGGCGGCGAGCCCCGCCCGGCACGCAGCGGCACCCGAGCCGGGGCGCGAGCTCTGAGCTGAGTTCGGCGATCCGGCGGTGGTCCCGCGGATCCGCCACCACGACCAGCTCCGATAGGCCGCTGGCAGGGTCTCCCAGCGCCCGTAGGACCCAGGCCAGGACGGGCTGGCCACCGAGCTCGGCCCACAGCTTGGCGCCCCCGAACCGGCTGCCGCTGCCGGCGGCCGGAACCACAGCGCTGACCCCAGGGCGGATCTCCCCTGCTGTCAACGGCCGCCGCCACCGGTGGGACGGGAGCTCTTGACTCTCCTTGGCGCTGGAGGCTCCGGTTCCGCCTCCTCGCAGTCGACATGCGCGAAGATCATCCGCCCAGAAGCGGTCTGAATGACACTTCTGACCACCACCGGGACCGTCTCGCCCAGTTTGTCGCGGCCCCCTTCCACCACCAGCATGGTCCCGTCCTCGAGATATCCGACCCCCTGCTCAGGCTCGCGCCCCTCCTTGACCACCTCGACCTCGACTCGCTCCCCGGCCACCAGCGTCGGGCGCATGGCGGTGGCCAGCTGATTCAGGTTGAGCACTCTGACCCCGGCGATCTGGGCAACCTTGTCGAGGTTGTAGTCCACGGTCAACAGAGAGGCATCCTCCTCCCTGGTGAGACGCACCAGGCGAGCATCTACCTCGGGCATGGATGGATAGTCGACCGTCGGAAACTGCAGATCCAGTCCGGGCAGAGCCCGCAGCTCCTCCAGCATGGCGATCCCCCGGCGACCTCGGGCCCGGCGGATGGGGTCGCCCGAGTCAGCCACCGACTGGAGCTCCTCGAGCACGAACTGGGGAATGAGGAGCTGGTAGAGGCAGAACCCGCCCCTGGCCAGGTCCAGCAGCCTGCCGTCGATGACGGCGCTGGTGTCCACCACGACCTTGGCGAGCGGCGGTCCGGTGGAGCCACCCCCCATGCCGAGCATGGAGAAGTCCTTTCTTCTTCGGTGCCCCACGGTCAGGCCCAGGGGCACCAGCACAGCCGCCACCAGGACCGCCACCACCCATCCCAACCCGAACGGCAGGCCACCGGCGATGAGCGCCACCATGGCGGCGATCGCGAGGGCCACGATCACCCCTCCCAGAACGCCCAGGAGCTCGGATGTCGGCAGAGTCTCCAGCGTCTCCTCGGCCCAAAAGTAGGGGCGGACCGTGAGATTGGGACCCAGGATGTAGCCCACGACGCAGCCCAGCGCCAGCCCCACCACCACGCTGATGCTCGACCCCTGCCACGTCGACAGCGGAGGGATCCGAGCACTCAGGATGGCGCCATACAGGGTGCCTCCGCTGGCCCCCACGCACATGCCGATCAGGCTGGCGATGCGGGTGGGACGCGCGTGCGGCTCCGCGGGCAGCCTGGCCCGCGCGAACCTGAGCCGAATACCGGAGGAAGACTCCTCCGGGGACTCAGGTGGGGTTGCCGCCATCGCCGCCGGGACCGGTGGCACCGGCTCCCGCTGGCTCGGCGGCGGAGGCGAGCTTGGCAGGCGCGGGGGGTTCCTCCGGCGGCGGCGGGCCGGGCACCACGTGGGTCCGGATCTTGCCATCCTCGACATCGATCGTGACCAGATCCCCAAGCGAGAACTGCGTCTGCAGCAACGCCTCGCTGAGCGGGTCTTCGATCTCCGTCTGGATGGCCCGGCGCAGCGGGCGAGCCCCGTAGACCTTGTCGAAGCCGATCTCCACCAGCTTGTCCTTGGCCTCCTCCGTCACCAGCAGGCTCAGTCCCTGACGCTTCAGGTGATCGCGCGTCCGCAGCAGCATTAGGTCCACGATCTGCCGAGTCTCCTGGGGGCGGAGCCGGTGGAAGACCACCACCGAGTCGACCCGGTTTAAGAACTCGGGGCGGAATGACTTCTTCAGCTCGTCGGTGATCCGCTCCCGCATCTTGGCGTGCTCGCGGTCCTCACCGCTGGCGTTGGGCACGCTGGGCTGGAAGCCCATCGAGAGGTTGGTGCCCACCCCCTGGATCCCCAGGTTGCTGGTCATGATCACGATCGTGTTGGCGAAGTTGACCACCTTGCCCTTGGCATCGGTGAGCCGGCCATCCTCCAGGATCTGCAGGAGGATGTTGAAGAAGTCCGGATGAGCCTTCTCGATCTCATCGAAGAGAACCACGCTGTAGGGGCGCCGACGCACCGCCTCGGTGAGCTGGCCGCCTTCGTCATAGCCGACGTATCCAGGCGGTGAACCCACCAGCCGCGCGGTGCTGTGGCGCTCCGCGAACTCGGACATGTCCAGGCGGATAAGCGCATCCTCACTGTCGAAGAGGAAGGCCGCCAGGCTGCGCGCCAGCTCTGTCTTGCCGACCCCGGTGGGGCCAAGGAAGATGAACGACCCGATCGGCCGCTTGGGGTCCTTGAGACCGGCGCGGGATCGCCGCACCGCCTGGCAGATCACCTTGACCGCCTCCTCCTGGCCCACCAGACGGCGGTGGATCTCTGCCTCCATCTCCATCAGCCGCTTGGTCTCCGCCTCCACCAGCCGGCTCACCGGGACACCGGTCCATGAGGAGACGATGTCAGCGATGTTGTGCTCGGTCACGGTGGCCACGGTCTGACCCAACTCGTCCCGCCAGGCGGCTTCCTCGGTTGCGTACTCCTGCTTCAACTGCTTGAGCTCGATGTCGATCTTGCCGGCGGCGTCGAGGTCGTGGCCGTCGGCGGCCTCCTCGCGTCGGGTCTGCAGAGAGCGGATGTGGCGCTGCTTGGCCCGCAACTCTGGCGGCGTGGTGGTCAGCTTCATCCGGACGCGGGCGCTGGCCTCATCGATGAGGTCGATCGCCTTGTCCGGCCAGGACCGATCGCTGACGTAGCGGCCAGAGAGTTCGGCCGCCGCCTGCAGGGCGTCGCTGGTGATGGTCACCCGGTGGTGTTGCTCGTAGAGGGACTTCACCCCGGAGAGGATCTCGACCGTCTCCTCCAGCTTGGGCTCGTCCACGTACACAGGCTGGAAGCGCCGCTCCAGGGCGGCATCCTTCTCGATGTACTTGCGGTACTCGTTCAGGGTGGTCGCCCCGATGCACTGGATCTCCCCGCGGGCAAGGGCCGGCTTCAGGATGTTGGCGGCGTCAATGGCTCCTTCGGCGGCGCCGGCTCCCACCAGGGTGTGCAGCTCGTCGATGAACAGCACGACCTCCTTGGAGGACCGGATCTCGTCAAGGATCTTCTTCAGACGCTCCTCGAATTCGCCCCGGTACTTGGTGCCCGCCACCAGAGCTCCCATGTCCAGCGTGAGAACTCGCTTGTTGGCGAGCGAGTCGGGGATCTCCTTGTGCACTATCGCCTGGGCCAGCCCCTCAGCGATCGCGGTCTTGCCGACCCCGGGCTCGCCGATCAAGGCAGGGTTGTTCTTGGTGCGGCGAGAGAGGATCTGCACCACCCGCTCGATCTCCTTCTCGCGCCCGATCACGGGGTCGAGCTGGTCCTTCTCCGCAAGCTCGGTGAGGTCACGGCAGAACTGGTCCAGGAGTGGGGTCTTGGTGGTCTTCTTGTGCTCGGAGCGGGGCTCATCCTCCAGGCCCTGGTCGCGCAGCTGCGAGTCCAGCTCCTGGCGCACCTTCTCCAGGGTCGCCCCCAGATCCTCGAGCACGTGGGCCGCTATACCCTCGCCTTCGATGAGGAGACCGAGCAGGAGGTGCTCGGTCCCGACGTAGGTGTTGTTCATCCGCTTGGCCTCTTCGAAGGCGATCTCGATCACCTTCTTGACCCTGGAGGTGGGGATGATCTGTTGCACGATGATCCGCTCGTTGCGGCCCAGGACCGACTCGATGGTGGTGCGGACCTTGTCTATCTCGACACCCAGGTTTCCCAGCACCTTGGCCGCCAAGCCGTCGCCCTCCCTCAGCAGCCCCAGCAGCAGGTGCTCGGTGCCGATGTAGGAGTGGTGGGACTTCTCAGCCTCGTCCTGCGCCAGCGTGAGCACCTTCTTGGCTTTCTCGGTGAATCGCTCAAAGGGATACAAGCGTCATCTCCTAGACCCCTGGGGGGGCAACATCCTCCAACCCGAGATGGAGGACCTGAAATGGGACGGGTCTTGGCTGGTTCGCGCTCTGGTCACTCCCGCATTATGCCCAATCCCGAGGGGTCGAACCCCGAGCACCCCTCGCTGGACCGCTCCCTGGGCCGCCTGGAGGCCGAGCTCGCAGCCCCCAGAGATGCTCGTGCCAGATCAGCCCGTCAGCCGGTGGGCTCTTCTCCAATCACCAGCGTCACATGCTCTTCCAGTTTGAGATGGACCACCCCGAGGCGCCTCAGAATCTCCGAGGCGCGGCCCGCGCCCGGCTGGGAGATGGCGACCAAGAGATCCCCCGTCTCGACCCAACGCCCGTCACCGTCGGCTCTGAGGTGCGCCCGCCCGAGGGCGTCGACCAACTCCGCCCCAGCCTGCGGGGGACCGCCCGAGGTTGCGGGGCCAGGATGGCTGTCGGGAGCCGAGGCGGCAGCCCGGGCCCTGCTCAGGTCCACTCCCAGCTCATCCAGCACCCTGGCTGCGCCTCCCTCCCTCTGCCGCAGCAGCCCAAGCAGCAGGTGTTCCGTCCCAATCTGAGGCGCAACGACCCTGGTCGCCTCCTCTTCCGCCAGCGCCAGGGCGCTGCGCGCTGCGGCTCCGACCTTGGGAGGGAGCAATGACGCAAGAAGCGTGGAATCGGCGCTCTGGCTGGAAGCCCACCCTTCCTGGCCCCCAGGATGACCACGGTGGAGCTGTTCATGCAGCCGCCGCAGGAGGTCCCATGGGTCCTCATCAGGTGGCTCCTCCATCGATCCGGCCGCCGGCTCCCGCCCCTTGAGGATGGCAATCTGCCCGCGGACGGTCTCCAAGCTCACCCCCAGATCCTCGAGCACGTGGGCCGCCATGCCCTCCCCTTCGATGAGAAGACCCAGCAGAAGGTGCTCGGTGCCGACTTGGGCGTCGTTGCCGCGCTTGGCCTCTGCAAAGGCGATCTCGATCACCTTCTTGACCCTGGATGTGGGGATGATCTGTTGCACGATGATCCGCTCGTTGCGGCCCAGGGCCGACTCGATCGTGGTCCGGACCTTGTCTATCTCGACACCCAGGTTTCCCAGCACCTTGGCCGCCAAGCCGTCGCCCTCCCTCAGCAGCCCCAGCAGCAGGTGCTCGGTGCCGATGTAGGAGTGGTGGGCCCTCTCGGCCTCCTCCTGAGCCAGCCGCCACACCTGCTTTGATCCTTCGGTGAAGCGATCAAACGGATACACGGTCAGCCTCGTGGAATCCCACAATTCCACTCATCATCCCAGCATCGCCGCCGACGACGGCCGCCGACCCAAAACCAGCGACCGGAGCTGGAGAGGACACGATCGGACCAGCCGGTCCAACCGATACCTCCTGTCGCCTACTCAGCTGCCGGCTCGTCCTCGTCAGCAGGCTCTATGGCGGCTTCTTCGGCAGATTCAGCCACCTGCTCACTCGAACCGGGCTCATTCTGGCCCTCGGTGGAGTCAGGTCCAGCCATGGTGTCAGGCGCCAGCGCCTCCACCTCTTCCTCCGGCTCGGCCTCACCCCCGGCAGCTATCTCGTCCACAACCTGCTCCGTCTCGGCAGACAAGGTGGGCGCCTCGTCCGCCTCATCAGGCTCGTAGTCAGCCGCTGCGGAATAGGCCGATTCACCCTGGTCGTCCTCGGCTGGGATATGGTCTGGCCGCGGCAGCAGCTGCCGGTAGGACAAGGAGATGCGTCGCCGCCCGCGGTCGGCCTGGAGCACCACCACCCTGATGTTGTCGCCCACTCGGAGAACATCCTCAGTGCGTTCGACGTGCTCCCAGGAGAGCTCGCTGATGTGCAACAGCCCCTCCACCCCGTCGGCGATCTGCAGGAAGGCTCCGTACTTCTTGGTCTTGGTCACCGCCCCTTCGAGGATGGTGCCCGGGGGGAAGCGAGCCTCGATGCTGTCCCACGGGTCCTCGCTCATCTGCCGGAGTGACAGGGAGATCCTGGACAGCTCCGGGTCCAGCTTGATCACCTTGACGGTGACCTCGTCACCGACCGCCAGCATGTCGGACACGTTGCTGACCCGGTCCCAGCTCAGCTCGCTGATGTGGATCAGACCATCGGCGCCACCCAGGTTGATGAAGGCACCGTAGGAGGTGAGACCGCTGACCCGCCCGGTGATGACATCACCCACCGCGAGACGCTCGAACAGCTCCTCCCGCTGGCGGGCCCGGTCCTCATCCTGGGCGGCGCGCTGACTGACGATGAGGCGGTTGCGCTTGCGGTTGACCTCGAGGATCTTCACCATGATCCGCTCGCCCACCAGGTCCAGGAGGTTGCCGGAGTGGGTCCTGGCCACCTGGGAGCTGGGCAGAAAGCCGCGCAGCCCCATGATGTTCACGATCAGGCCGCCCTTGTTCTGCTCCTTGACCTCGGCCTCCACCCCCTCGCCGGTGCTCTCCTTCTCCGCGGCCTTGGCCCAGATGCCCTCGGCGCGGGCCCGGCGCAGACTGAGGACCACGTTGCCGTCCTCGTTCTCCGACTGCAGCACGTAGACCTTGATCCGGTCTCCGGGGTTCAGGATCACGGGGTCCTCAGCCCTGCCCGTCAGCTCCCGGTTGGAGATGACGCCTTCGGACTTGGCCCCGATGTCGACCAGAACCTCGTCAGGGTCCACCCGCACGACCGTGCCGTCCACGATGTCGCCGTAGGTCAGGGTACGGATCGAGTCGGCGCTGGTGCGGAGGTACTCCTCCATGGAGCTGAACGTGATCAGCTCCTCAATGGCGGTGTCGGTGGCGAGCTCGGCCAACGGGCTAATGGATCCTCCGATCTTGGGAACATGGCGCCGACACAAGGCGCTCCGGTGCGGGCGAGAGTATACCAGTGCCGGATGCGAGATCCCACACATCCTCTCACTGCTGCTCCGCAAGCTTACCGCTCCGGCACGGTCTCGCGCCCGCCGGGCCGTGGGGATGCCAAACTGGGGAGCGGCCATCCGGTCCTGGCCCTCACCCAGACCAATCAGGAGTCCCCAATGGCAGTCAACCCGCCCCGCAACGTCTACGAGTACCGGGAACTGGAAAGCCTCGACGAGGTCAACCGGCTCTCCCAAGAGGAGGGGTTCGACCTCCTCCAGGCGGTCTCCACCCCTCATGGGCTGCGCTACATCGTGCGCCGCCAGCACGAGACCTCAGAGGTGAGAAGGGCCGGCTTTTCGATTCCGGCGCGCAGCTGAGGGCCGGCCCTTCGAGCCGCCCCGCGACAGCTGGGCTGAGAGGCCTCCACGGCGGTGTGGTCTGAATAAAGTACGCGGCCCGTCCCACGCTTCTTAGCCCAGAGTCTCCCCAAGTCTTAGCGTAGCTATACGTATTGATCTCGCGATCGAGCGCTAGCTGCTGAAGGCTTGAGTGGTGGGTGCCCTGCCCAGGAGGGCTACAGGCACGTCAGAGGCGACCCTTTGTGGACCTCGGAACTGCGGAGATGCGTGGTTTGGCGGTTGAGGTTGACCTCGGCGTCGGGCGACGCTTCCTCGTGGCCGAGTGGTGTTGTTGCGGCGTAGGACCGAACTTGCGG
>JAJZJU010000080.1 GCA_021809895.1 bacterium | reverse complement strand
CAGTGGGGGACCGTCCGCGAGGACTACAGCGCGGACGGAGACGCCTGGGCCTACTTCCCCTTCGAACACAGCCGGCTGCGAGCCTACCGCTGGGGCGAGGACGGTCTTTTGGGGATATCCGACCGCGGCCAGCGGGTCTGTCTGGGGCTTGGCCTCTGGAACGGGGCCGATGAGATCATCAAGGAGAGGTTCTTCGGGCTCACCAACGCCGAGGGCAATCACGGCGAGGACGTGAAGGAGTACTGGCACTACCTGGACGCCCTGCCAGACTCCAGCTACCTGGCCGCCGTATACCGCTACTCCATGGCCGCCTTCCCGTACCGGGAGCTCAGGGAGCGCAACCAGGCGCCCGGCCCTGAGCTCAAGCTCCTGGACCTCGGCTACTTCCAAGACGGCCGCTACTTCGACGTCCAGGTGGAGTACGCCAAGTCCGGTCCGACAGTGGTCGCCTGCCGGGTGACGGTCACCAACCGTAGCTCTGAGGCCGCCCGGCTGCACCTGCTGGCCCAGGTATGGCTGCGCAACACCTGGACATGGTCGGGCCAGCCGCCGCCCAGGCTCAGCTTGCGCGATGGCCGGGTCGTGCTGGACCATCCGGAGCTCCGGGGTTACCAGATGACCACCGACCCCGGGGCCAGCTGGCTCTTCTGCGACAACGAGACCGACTTGGCCCAGCTCTACGGGGTTCCTGGGGTGAGCCGCTACCCCAAGGGCGCCATCGGGGACGCGGTGGTCCACTCTGACCCCAGCTTTTGCAATCCCAAACAGGCTGGGACCCGCGCCGCCGCGCAGTTCGTCCTTGACCTGGAGGCGGGGGAGAGTCGGGTTGTCCGCTGGGTTTGGGGAGATCAGCCAGGGGTGTCCTCGGATCTGGTCGATGTGGTCTGCGAGCGTCAGCGGGCCCGGGCCGACGCCTTTCACCTGGCCTCCAGCCCTCCCGGGTGCGACGCCGACGATCTCCTGATCCGCCGCCAGGCACTGGCCGGTCTGATCTGGAGCCAGCAGTACTACGAGTACGACGTGGCCGGCTGGCTGGACGGGGACCCCAAGGAGCCGCAGCCTCCGGCGGAGCGGCTGACCGGCCGCAACTCCAACTGGCGAGGGCTGGAGGCGGCCGATGTCATCCTGATGCCTGACAGCTGGGAGTACCCGTGGTTCGCCTCCTGGGACCTGGCCTTCCACGCCCTGGCCCTCCAGCCCTTCGACCCAGGGCTGGCCAAACGTCAGGTGATGCTGCTGCTCGATCCCCGCTATCTGCGCGAGGACGGTCAGCTGCCGGCTTACGAGTGGAGCTTCGCTGACTCCAACCCACCGGTCCATGCCATGGCGGTCTGGCAGATCTATGTCAGGGAGCGCAACCGTACCGGGGTGCCCGACCGAGCCTTCCTGGAGCGGGCGTTCCTGGCCCTCCTGTTCAACTATGGGTGGTGGGTGAACCGTCGCGATGTCAGCGCCAATGACATCTTCTCGGGCGGTTTCCTGGGCCTGGACAACATCTCCGCCGTCGACCGCGGTCACCTGCCGGAGGGAGCGCAGATTTGGGAGGCGGATGCCACCGCCTGGGTGGGGATGTTCGCGATCAAGATGTTCCGCATCGCGGCCGAGCTTGCCATCGAGGAGCCTCAGTACGAGGACATGGCGATGCGCTTCTTCAAGCACTTCGGCCACATCGCCAACGCCCTCAACGGACGCGACCGCCAACCAGGCCTTTGGAACCCCGAGGAGGGCTTCTACTACGACCGCCTCCAGCTGGCCGATGGCCGCGAGGAGGTCCTGCGCGTGCGCAGCCTGGTCGGGCTCATGCCCCTGGCCGCCAGCGAGGTGGTCCATCGCCACACCATGGAGCGACTGCCACGGGTCGCCGAGTACATGGAGCGGTCCAGGCGGGACCACGCCTTCCACTATCAGGCGGCAGGCGAGGATCCCTATGCCTGCCTATCCCTGGTCAGCCCCAACCGCTTGCACCAGCTCCTGGACAGGCTCCTCGATGAGCGCGAATTTCTGTCGGATTACGGACTGCGCTCGCTCTCCAGGGCTCACCTCGAGGAGCCATTCCAGTCCAGCCTCGTGGCAGGGCTACCTCCGGTCAGGTATGAGCCGGGAGCGTCTGACGAACGCATCATGGGCGGCAATTCCAATTGGCGCGGGCCAATCTGGCTGCCCACTGGATATCTGCTCATCCAGGCGCTGCGTCTATTGGGGGTGGGCCTGGGCGAGAACTTCACCCACGAGTTTCCCGGGCGCGGCGGAGTCCCCATGACCCTGGGAGGGATCGCCGATGAGGTGGCACGCAGGACGGTGTCCATATTCCGGCGCGGCGATGATGGCCGGCGCCCGGTTTTCGGCTCCGCTGAAAAGTTCCAGCGGGATCCGGCCTGGAGTGACCATCTGCTGTTCCACGAGTACTTCAACGGCGATGACGGAAGCGGTCAGGGCGCATCCCACCAGACAGGCTGGACGGCCTTGGTGGCCCTGCTCGTCGAGGAGCTCCGCCAGCCGTGGGGGCCAGGTCACTCGCCGGGCTGAGGCCGCCTTTTCTCAGGAGTACCAGACGGGCGCGGAGAGCGCGTTCAGGGATAGGTTCTGAGTCACCTGCTGGGGTGTTCCCGGCTTGGAGGTGGCGGCCTTGGGGATCCAGTAGAGCTGGAACGGATTGCCCCGGGAAGTCACGTTCATGAAGAGCAGGCCATTGCCGCTCGGCGACCAGGTTGGCGATGCCGCCATCGGGCCTTGCGAGAGGACTGTGGGAGTTCCCAGGCTGGTTCCGTTCCAGGTGGCGACCTCCAAGGTGTCACTCTGCAGACGGTTGTCGACGCAGATCATGGCCACCTCGTTACCGGCCGGATTAAGTGATGGCTCGGAGCAGTTCTGAGCAGGGGTGGTCAGATACACAGGGTTGCCCTGGGGGGAGCTCAGGTAGACCAGCTGTGAGTACGGGTAGCTGCTGTTGCTGCTGCTGACATTGAAGCTGGTGTAGATGAGCCCGCCGTTGGCGGTCGGGACAGGGGAGACGTCACCGCCGGTGTAGTTGTTGGGGATGCTCCACTGGGTGGGAGAGGCGCCAGGGTTGGCCGTGGGCACCGACTGGATCTCGAAGTCAACGTTGTAATCCGCGGCCGGGTCGATCCAGTTGTAGGCGTAGAAGACGCTCTGCCCGTTGGCGCTGAGCCGGGGATAGAAGACGAAGTGGTTTTGGAAGTAATAGGGGGAGCTCTCCTGGAGCAGGCGGCGCAGCACCTGTCCGGTCTGGCTCAGCAAATAAAGATCGCTGTAGCCGTTGCCCTTGTCCACGGCCAGCAGGTCTCCGTTGGGACCTGGGGCAACCTGATACCAGTCGCCTGGCGGCGTTGCCAGCTTGGTGTAGGTGAGGCCGTGGAGGCTGTAAATAGAACCGTTCTGGGTCAAAAAGACGGTTCCCGGCAGAGCCACCAGGGCCTGCTCCTGGGTGGGGTCGGCAGTGGTGGTGGTCTTGGTCTGCAGAGTTCCCAAGACCGAGTAGACGACAAGGCCGAAGACGGCCATCAGAGCCACCGTGGCGAGTCCTGCCAGCAGTTGACGCGCGCTCACGCCGGGAAGTTCTGCTGGACCACGGCGTTGATGGCTGTCCAGTTGGGCAGCAGCACCTGCTCGGTCGCTGAGCCGACTTGCTCGGTGCCCGTGGTGTAGTCCGGTGGCAGCATCACGAGTTCCTTCACAGCGCCGTTGCTGAAGTCGCGCGCCAGACCGGCCATCGACGCCACCTGGGTGAGCGACATGTTGGTGCGCACCTCACTTCCCAGTGCGGAGGCGATCCGCGGGATGTCGGTGATGTTCATGTGTTTGGCGGTGTCCTTGATGTCGACCAGAAGCTCCTGCTGCTTCTGGTTTCGAGCGATGTCCTCCAGGAGCGCACCGTGACGCGACCTGACGTATGTCAGAGCGTTCACCCCGTCCACGCGCTGGGGCCCGGGCAGGATCGCGATCCGCTGGTTGGCATATGGGTTCTTGCCGGTGAGGTCGTATGGGTACTGCACGTCTAGGACCGGCATCTGCGCGATCAGGTCCACCCCGCCCAGCTGATTGACCAGGGTCACCAGCCCGCCCAGGCCTATCCAGGCCCAGTAGTTCACGGGGACGTTGAAGTCGCTCTGAACGGTCTGAACGGCGTCCTTGGCCCCTCCCAGCTCATAGGCTGAGTCGATCTTGGCGCTGCCGCCGCTGGCGATCGGCACCCAGAGGTCACGGGGGATGGACAGCATCACCGCCTGGTGGGTGGTCGGGTCGACCCGCACCAGGATCATGGTCTGGGTGAGGACGGCGCCGGAGACGAACTTGGTGTCGTTGTCCGATCCCAAGAGCAGAACCGTGAACGGCTGTCCCGGCGGAGGCGGGGTGCCGACCCCCTGCAACTTGGAGTTGCTCGAGCCCTTGCCGAGGGTGGACTGTCCTGTGACCCTGATGGCGGTTGTCACCGCTGGCAGGAAGTAGGCGACAACACCGCTGGCTCCAGACACTAGGAACCCCAGCACCACCAGGAACGCCAATAGCGTCCGGTGCCGGCCCCAGGTGAAGGACGAGCGGTGGGACGAGCGGTGGGTCGAAAGCCCGGCGCGGCGGCGCCTCGGCTTGGTCCCGGCAGCCATGTGCCGCCCAGTGTAACCCGCCAGCCTGAGAGGAGTCTGAGGCCTACGGATCATCCCGAGGTGCCCCCAAGGCGCTAACCTTGCCTCCCATGCTTCTCACTGGCAAGCGGATTCTCGTCACCGGGGTCCTCACCCCCGCCTCCATCCCGTATACGGTGGCCAAGCAGGCCCTAGATGATGGTGCCGAGGTCGTGCTCACCTCCTTCGGCCGGGCGATGCGGCTCACACAGCGCAGCGCCGCGCGCCTGCCCAAGACCCCCGAGGTGCTCGAACTGGACGTCTCGGTGGACGCCGACTTCGAGGCGCTGGCGGCCACTATCAGGGCGCGTGGGTGGCAGATTGACGGGATCGTCCACGGCGTAGCCTTCGCTCCTGCCGATGCGCTGGGAGGCAGCTTTCTGTCGACACCATGGGAGTCGGCGGCGACCGCGCTGCGGGTGAGCGCCTACTCCCTGAAGCAGCTTGCGGTTGCCCTTGAGCCGGCGATGCCCGCCGCTGGAGGAAGCATCGTGACCCTTGACTTCGATGCCACCCAGGCGTGGCCGGGATATGACTGGATGGGAGTCTCCAAGGCGGCCCTGGAGTCCGTCGTCCGCTACCTCGCCCAGTACCTGGGGAGCAGGGGCATCCGGGTGAACGCGGTCTCAGCGGGACCTCTCTTCACCACCGCGGCCAAGGGAATTCCTGGCTTTTCGCAGTTCCCCAGGGTTTTCGCCGAACAGGCGCCCTTGGGCTGGGACGCCCGCGACTCCAGTCCAGTTGGGAAGGCGGTAGTGGCGCTACTCTCAGACTACTTTCCGGCCACGACCGGAGAGCTGATCCATGTCGACGGCGGCTTTCACGCGGTGGGGGCTTCGGCCAATGGAGGAGAGGAGGCCGGGTAGCTGCCGCTGCGCCTCTTGCGTCGCGCCCACCACACCAATCCGCCGGCCGCGGTTGCCAGCGCCGCCATTCCCCCAAACGTCATCGTCGCCCGGCTCCCGAACGACTGCTCGATCAGGCCGGCGATGGGACTGCCGATCGGGGTCGTCCCCATGAACACCCACAGATAGAGAGACATCACCCGGCCCCTGAGGGCCGCCGGGGTGAACAGCTGGATGATGCTGTTGGACATGGAGGAGTAGACGATCATCCCCGCGCCCGTGACCATCAGCAGCGCCATGGCCGGGATCAGGGCCGCCACCTGGCCCGCGAGCAGCAGGAACGCTCCGAAGACGGCGCAGCCCGCCAGCAGCACGGTCACGGTCGCCCGGCCCCAATAGGCGACCGCCAGGGCGCCGCCCAGGGCGCCGACACCTAGGGAGGCGCTCAAGAGCCCGAAAGTGGTGGCACCGGAATGGAGGCCCTCCTTGGCGAGGGCGGGAATCATCACGGAGAAGTTGTAGGAGAAGGTCCCCACCACCAGCATCATCACCATCACCAGGGCGACCTCGGGGGTGCGGGCGGCATGGCGGGCACCCTCCTTGATCTGGGCCACGGCACCGGCCACCTGCTGACCGGCCCTGTCCAGGAAGTGGAGTTCCTCAGGGTGCATGAGGTACAGCGCTGCCAGCACCGCGATGTATGAGATCGCGTTGAGGTCGAAGCAGAGGGCGGTGCCGACGGTGGCGATGAGGATGCCGGCGGCGGCCGGACCCACGACGCGGGCGGCGTTGAAGACCGTCGAGTTGAGGGCGACAGCATTGGCCAGCTGATCACGGCCGACCATCTCGGGGACGAAGGCCTGGCGGGTCGGGCCGTCCACCACATTGATCAGCCCGAACAGGCTGACCACCAGGAAGACCTCCCAAACCTGGACGATGCCCAGCGCCACGGTGATGCCCAGCACCCCGGCAACCACCGCGAAGGAGCCCTGGGTCAGGTAGAGGAGCGAGCGCTTGGGGAAGCGGTCGGTGATCACCCCGCCGAAGGGCTGAAGCAGCATGTTGGGCAGGAATTGCACCATGACCAGCAGGCCCAGCATGAACGCGGAGTGGGTCAGCTCCAGGATCAGCCAGGCCTGGGCTGTGGTCTGGAGCCAGCTTCCGGTGACGGAGACCAGCTGCCCGCTGAAGAAGAGCCGGTAGTTCCTGGTCGACAGCGACTGGAAGGTGCGACCGGTGACGGCTCGGGCGGTGTATCTCAATGGTCGAGGTGCACCAGGTGCTCGAGTGCGGGCAGTGCTCGGCTGATGGCGGAGACCTCGGCACTGCTCAGGTGATCGAGTCTCTCGGCGAACCAGGCGGCACGCGCCAGGCGGGCGGCCCCGGCCACCTCCCGGCCTCTGCCGGTGAGGCTGACGCGCACGCAGCGGCGGTCGTTGAGGTCTGGCTGCTTGGCGACCAGGCCGTCTGCCTCCATCTGGTTGACGACCGCGGTCATGGAGGGAAGCTTGACCCGCTCCCGGGCGGCCAGCTCCGAGACCGAGGATTCCGGGTGCTCCAGCAGCGAGTTGAGCACGGGGTACTGTCCCAGGTTGACCCCGATGGGTGTGTAGGCGTGGCGCAGGCTGCGACCGAGCAGGCTCATTACCATGGGCAGCCGTTGCCCGAGCTCTGAGGAGGCGAGGGCAAGTGGCTCCGTGGGGGCGCCGCCGGTGGCGGTCAACTTCTTCATGTTATTAGGATAACTAATTAGCTCACCTAATGACAAGCCTGGAAGCAGTCCGCGCGGCAGCGCTCCGCGCCGCTCACCTCTGGGAGTCGCCGGCGCATCACACGCCGAACTTCCCGGCAGGCAGCCGGCGTGGCGGCGAGAGCGCTACCCGCAGCAGCTCCCCATCATGGGCAGTGGTCGCGGCGAACTTGGCCCAGGAGGAGAACCCACCATCCACGGCCGGCACCCCCAGCATCCGACGGACATCTCCTCGGATACTGGTTCCAGACATCCGTTCCTAGGCAAGGGACAGGGGGCGAGATGCCTCCGCCGATGCGTGAGGATCGCCGATCGATGCGGTGAGCTCCGTGGTGATGCCGGTTGCCGCATCACAGCCACCTGCCCGGCGCGGCCGGGTCTTCTGGGCGGCTCCATCGCCGTTTTGCGTCTGCCCGCACTGGAGGCGACGGCCCGGTGATCCGCCCGCGAGGCGAGGTTGATCGCCGCGTCGAGGTCGTGGTCAAGGGCCAGCCCGCAGTTCTCACAGCGGTGGATGTGCTCCTTGGGAGAGAGCTCCGCTTTGAGCATCCCGCAATCAGAGCATCTCTTGGAGCTGGGGACCGATGGGTCGGCCGCCACCAGTATGGAGCGGTACCAAGTGCACTTGTACCTCAGCTTGCGGCGGAACTTGGAGAAGCCCGAGTCGTCCATCGCTCCGGCCAGCTTGTGGTTGCCCAGCATGCCCTTGACGCCGAGGTCTTCCAGGGGAAGCGGAGGTGGGTCTTGGCCGGGGTGGTGGTCAACTTGTGGATGTGGTCGCGGCCCAGGTGGGCGACCTTGGCGTGGCGTCTGGCCAGGCGGCGGGCCGCTCCGCTGCGATTGCCCGAGCCCCGGACTTTGCGCGAGTGGGCCCGGGAGATGCGACCCAGCTTGCGCAGTCCCCGGGACTCCTGATGTGGGGCCGGAGATCAAGAAGCTCCGGGCGGCTGGTTGACCGAATAGCGGAGCACCAGATCGGTGCTGGGACAGCGGGTCTCGGTCTGGTTGAGCTGGGCGCAGAGGGCCGCCAGGGTGCGAGTGCGGCGGGGCGCCGAGATGGTAGAGCCGAACGTCCAGGTGGTCGTCGGATACCCCTACGGTGCCGCTGTCCCGGCAGGCCTGGCGCAGCAGGGCCCGGCCATTGTCCTCCGTTCGGCGGTGATTAGGGGCGAGCAACCGGGCCCGTGCCGTCTCGGCGTCGTACGCGCTCATGCGCACCCTGTGGGTGACCAGCATGGACTCGGCATCGAGCAGCTGGGTGCCCGGGGCCGCCCTCTTAATCTGGGGACGCCAGCGCTGGCTCGCCTCTTGGCACCGCATCAGCAGGTATCCGGGTAACGGCCGCGGCCGTGGTGCTCGGGAGAATGGCATTCGGGCACTCTGCCCGGCGCAGACCCCAGGCAGGTCCATGTGTGACCACGTCTGGCGGATCGAAGCGGCCGGGCCACCCGCTCATGTGGAGCGCTACCGCGCGGGAAGCGTCGGCGTGGCGGGTACCGAGTGCGAGGACCAATCCAAGCTCCCAAGGCGTAAGGGCAGCCACACCAGTGGCAGAAGAGCCGAAACGGCGACGGCAACCTTGGCAGCGTCCAGGTCGGGAAAGACCGCTCGTCCCGACCTGGACGCTGCTTATGGGCACCCAGTAGGAACGGTCCGACATCCTCCTGCAACGCCCATACACTGTCGCCGTGCTCGCGATCGACGTGCTCGGCGGCGGACTCGGGCGCGCCCCGCGGCGGCAATGGCGAGGGGCGCGGCCGGCCCCGGGGGTTCAGCTCCAGAGGGCTGCCGCACCCGCCCGATGGCGGCGGCGGCCTGCCCATGCGAGCAGCTGGGCAGGGAGCCCGGGAACCACTGCGTCGGGGCTGCGAGTCCACTTGCCTGACCTCCTACCGCTGTGCGGATGGGCGGCCCGGGACCGTCCTGGGCTGCCCTCGACGGCCCGCACGGTCTTCTCCAGCAGCCAGGGGGCCCGGGCCTCACCGTGAGCCCGCACCTGTGGGAGCGGGAGGCGGCGCTGGCCGCGCTCTCGACTCTGGTCGAAGGAGCCCGCTCCGGGCGTGGAGGCACGGTGTTCCTGGTCGGAGAGGGGGGGTTGGGCAAGACGACTCTGCTCGACTGGGCCGTGGATGGAGCCTCGGGGATGCGGATGGGACGGGCTTACGCCACTGCGGCGGAGGCGAGCCTGCCGTTCGGCCTCGTCGGAATGGCGCTGGCCGGGCTGGACGGCGGCGCCGTGCTGGACGAGGTGCTGGGCACGGACTCCCACGCGGCCCGGCCGGCTCGCCTCTATCGCAGCTTGCGCTGGTTGACTCAGGCGGCGTCCCAAGGCCCACTGCTGGTCGCGATCGACGACCTCCACTGGGGAGATCCGGACTCACTGGACCTGCTGGGCTTCCTCTGCCGGCGAATGGCCGGCCTGCCCGCCGCAGTGGTCGCCACCCTGCGCCCCTGGCCGCCCGCGGCCGCCGAGCTCGCCAGCGAGCTGGCCTGGGGCGGTCAGGCGGTGGTTGCGGAGCTGGCCCCGCTGAGCCCCGCCGGGGGGGCGGGGTTGCTGGGGGACCTGCTGGGAGCGGAGCTCCCAGCAGCGCAGGCGGGCGAGCTGTGGCGTGCCTGTGGAGGCAACCCGCTGCTGCTGCAGCTGGCCGCCGGGTCGCTGTCCGCCGGGCATGAGCGGCCGCGCTTGGGTCCAGCGGCGGGATTGGAGCGACGGATGCTGCTGGCGCGCTTCGCCGGGGTCGGCAGCTCGGCACTGCGCTACGCGCGGGCCGCCGCGATCTTCGGCCCCCGGTTCCGTACCGGCCTGGCGGGTCCACTGGCGGGGCTGGACGAGCCGGAGTCCACCGCGGCGCTGCAGGCCCTGTGCGCGGCCGGGCTGCTCGTCGACGCCAGCCCGGGCTGGGCCGCATTCTCGCATCCGCTGTTCGCCGAGGCCCTGGCCGACGACACCGCCGCTCCGGTGAGGGCGCGGCTGCACGCCGGCGCCTTCCGGCTGCTGGTGGCGGCCGAGGTCGATCCGAGTGAGGCAGCGGGGCATGCGGTGGCCGCTTCTCTGGTCGGCGACCCCCAGGCGGTGGTGGTACTGGAACGGGCCGGGAGGGCCGCCTTCGCCCAGGGCGCGCTGAGCGCCGCGACGGCTCACCTCTCCCACGCCGCCGAGCTGGCCGGTGCCGACCCGCCAGCGGGCCTGGTCCTCACCCTGGCCGAAGCCCTGGTCGCCCAGGGCCGCACCGCTGACGCTTCCGAGCTTTGTCGAGGTGTGCTAGGCCACCCAGACGTCCGTCCCCGGGCCCGGGTGGACGCTCTCCGCGTGCTCGCCCGGGCGGGACTGGCGGCCGGCCGGCCGGATGAGCTGCAGGCCCACTTCGAGGAAGCCGCCGAGGCCGCCCGCGCAGACTCCGCGGCCGCAGTCTCGGTGCTGGCCGAGGCGGCGGTCAGCTGCCTGCTGTCGTCGCCGCCGCGGTGGGTCGCCGCCCAGGTCGCCAAAGCCAGGGCGCTGCTGCCCGCAGGAGCGGCGGAACCAGCCGCGCTGCTGGCCGCGGCCGGGTACGTCGCGGTCCTGGGTGGTGACCCGGCCGGGGCTCCGGAGGTGGGGGCCGCGATCCGGTCCGTCGACTCCGGGATGGACCCGGGGTGGCCCAACGGGGAGTGGCATCTGCGGGTGAACAAGATGAACGTCAACAAGGCGTTGGAGCGCTTCGAGGATGCCGAGGCCACCTTCGCCGCCGGCTACCGCCGGGCTGAAGAGATCGGCTCCCCCGTGGCGATCGGCGCCTACGTCATCGCCCACGCCGACACCCTGCACCGCCTGGGTCGGCTGGAGGAGGCGCTGGGACTCATCGATCGGGCCGAGCAGCTCGCCGTGTTCGGCTACCGCAACCCCTGGGGGGGCCTGGCCCGCGCCATCCTGTTAGACGAGGCCGGCCGTCCCCAGGAGTCAGCCGCCGCCGCCGCCCAGGTGCAGCAGGCGGCCGGATCGCTCCCCGACTTCTACCCCATCCGCTGGCTGTGGCTGCGGCTGCTGGATGCGCGCCGCGATCTGGCCGCCGGCCACGTGGGGATGGCGGCGGCGGGGGTGGATAGGATCCGCGAGCTGGCTGCCACCGCGGGGATCGTCGAGCCCTGTGTGGTTCCCTGGGCGTCGATGGCCATCGCCACCTACCTGGCCGCCAGCCGGGTGGCCGAGGCCCGGGCGGTGCTGGAAGAGTTGGAGGCGGTCGTTGAGCCGCTGCCGTGCCGCTGGCCGCGGGCGGCCGCCGCCGTCGGACGGGCCCTGCTGGCCGAACAGGACCGGGATCCCGCCTCGGCCGAAGCGCACTTCGTACGGGCGCTGGGCCTGCACGCCCAGGTTGCGATGCCCCTGGCCGAGGCGGACACCCTGATCCGCTACGGCGTGTTCCTGCGCCATTGCGGAGCGCCCAAGCGGGCCCGCGAACCGCTGGGCCGAGCGCTGCAGCTCGCCGAGGCCTGCGGCGGGGGCCGGTTGGCGGGGCTGGCCGCCGCCGAGCT
>JAJZJU010000004.1 GCA_021809895.1 bacterium | reverse complement strand
CTACGCTTCACTTGCTGGGTGCCTCCTACTTGGAACGGGCGGTCGTTGTACAACCCCCATTTTCCAAGTCAGCGAGGCACCTTTGCTACCTGCCCCACACGCTCCCCCCTGACCTTACCCACTCATTCAGGTCAGAGCAGGAGACCCTCAGGCCTGACGGCGTGGGCTGAACTCACGAGGCTCCTCCTAGCATGCCCACGAAGAAGGGTGGCCCTGTGTTCGGGGTCTAGTTGAAGAAGATCAGCCCTGCGTTCCGGGTCCATCTGTTGTATGACGGCAGACTGGAAGCGGCCATAGGAGCGCCGTTCCGTCAGGAAGGAGAGTCCATCGTGAATCTACGTCATCTGGCGCGTTTAGCAATCGCAGGGGTGATAGTGCTCGCGGGTATGGCCGCAGTCGGGGCGGCACCGGTTGCGGCCACGACTACCACTGCCACCACGCTCTACGTAGCGACCAATGGATCCAACTCCAGCTCCAACAACTGCAAGACTCCCACGAGCCCATGTGTCACGATCCAGTACGCGGTCGACCAAGCTGAGTCGATCGCCGGTCCCGTCGTCATCCAGATCGCTGGGAGTACCACCCCGTACGCTGAGCAGGTGACGATTGCCCCACCGTCCTCGTCACCAATGACCTCACTCACCCTACAGGGTCCGACCTCTGGGATAGCGGCCGTCGTCGAGCCAACTTCGCTGATCGCCAACGTGACCGAGGGCAATACCGGCCACTTCGCGGACAACAACACCGGCAACACTGACGCCATTATCGGTGCTCAAACCGGGTCGACGGACAGCGCCTTGACCTCGACACCAGCAGGTAACGGTGCTTCGGTTACCGTGGCGAACCTGACCGTGAACGGCAGTCAGATCACCGGCACGAGCCCAACGTCAACCCCGACGAGCACATCCACCTCGAACCCCTTCGCTGCACCGTGGGAGGGGATTGCCCTCATCGACACCAGCGGCACCGTCATGGACAACACCGTGGAGCACATCCAGAACTCCGGCGTTGCCAGTGGCGACTCAAGCGTGCTGGGGATCGCCGTGAAGAGCACTCACGTATCGGCGACCGTCAGAGTGACTGGCAATACCGTCCAGAACTACGGCGGGGCCCACGCAATCAACCTCATGGCACTATCGCCTGGGGTTCTCAGCGCCAGCGTAACCGGCAACACCTTGACCGGTGACCCGACCGCCTTGACCGCACCGGCGGCCCAGTTCGGCATCATCGCTGGCGGCCTCACCGATCTGAGCATCTCGGCCAATACGATCAGCGACTTCCAGTCACCGTGGAGCGTAGGCGCGGTCTGGCTTGACAGTCAGGCCTCGAGCGCCACGTGTAGCGTGACGGGTAATACGCTCACGGCCAACGACAACGGTGTCGATGTCCACGGGGCCGCGGGCTGCACGATCACCGGCAATACGATCACTGCCGGATCGGCGGGCGTAGAGATCGGGCCTGGCTATAGCTCTGGGCTTGCAAGCAAGAATATCCTGGTTGCCGACAACAGCATCACGGGCACTACGACCGAAGCTACGACCTACGTCTACAGCGGTGCTGCCGCCGTGGCGGGTGTGCCTGTCGACGGCGTGCTGGTTTGGGACGGCACGGGCAACACGATCACGAACAACACGATCAGCGGGTTCGTGGCCGATGTCTATGTCGGGGAAGACCCGGTGTACCTCAACAACACGGCGAGTTGGGGGACGACCACGCCGCCCAGCTACGCGACAGGGGCCACCGTGCATGCCAATCAACTCGACACTCCGGCGGCAGCATCATCAAGCAGCGGAGTTTCAAGTTACGGGGTAGCTTGCCTGAACAGCAACGGCGACTGCACCGCCTCTCCGCTGGACGCCACCGGCAACTGGTGGGGGGCCGCGTCCGGTCCGGGCCCGGTCGGACCGGGATCCGGCAGCCCGGTGTCCGCCCACGTCAACTACTCGTCGTGGTGCGTGAACTCCACCTGCACCCCTCCCCCTCCCGGGGCACCCGGGACGGTTAGCTCAGCTAGTGGTACCTCGACCAGCCCGACTGGGACAGCCACGGCGACCAATGATGGGACGACGGTCACGGCCAGCGGGCAAGGGTCGTTCACGGTGGGGCAGTACGCCTCGGACCCAGTCGGTCCGCCGACGTTCGCCTCCGCAGGCGAGTACTTCGATGTGCAGGTTGCGGCCGGCAGCTCCTTTACGGCCCTGACGATCACAGACTGCAACTTGAATGGGGGTGGCTCTCTGCAATGGTGGAACCCGCTGGCCAGCGCCGGGGCCGGAGCCTGGGAGGCAGTCGCGCCGGTGCCCACCTACACGGCCGGTCCGCCGGCGTGCGTGTCGGTGACGCTCACGAGTTCGACCAGCCCGACGTTGGCCGAATTGACCGGAACGGTCTTCGGGGTGTCGACCACTGGCAGCGCGTACACGGCATTGACGCCCAAGCGCTTGCTTGACACCCGAACCAGCAGGACGCCTCTCGGCGCGAATGCCTCTTTGAACCTGACAGTTACCGGCGGAAGTGTCCCAACGAACGCGACCGCGGTGGCGTTGAATGTCACCGTCACCAACACGACGGCGGCGAGCTACCTGTCGGTATATCCTGCCGGCGCCTCGAGGCCAGTCGTCTCCAATCTCAACTGGACCCAGGGCAAGACGGTTCCCAACCTGGTGATAGTTCCGGTAGGGGCGAGCGGCGAGGTCACCATCTACAACTACACCGGCTCGACTGACGTGGTTGTGGACCTCGAGGGCTACTTTGCGCCTGAAGCGGTGGGGAGTACAGCGGGAAGCTACGTACCGCTGACACCAGCTCGCATCACCGACACACGGTCCGGAAGCGGCTATCCCAATGCGGGCCAGACCCTCGCCTCCAGTGGAACCCTGAACATCCAAGTGACCGGCGCGGGTGGCGTGCCCACCTCGGGTGTCACCGGGGCTGTTCTCAACGTGACCGCCACCAACACCACAGCAGCTGGATACCTCACCGCCTATCCTGCGGGGACCTCGCGACCTCTGGCCTCGAATCTGAACTGGACGGCTGGTGAGACGGTCGCCAACCGGGTGGTGGTGCCGGTCAGTACGACCGGGATGGTGACGCTGTACAACTACACAGGCAGTACTGACGTGGTGGTCGACGTGAGCGGCTACTTCACCAACGGCAGCTCGACCCCAGCCAACGCCAGCCTCTTCGAACCCATCACCCCGGTTCGGGTCCTGGACACACGCCAGACGGGGACCCCGCTGAGCGGGGGTTCGGTTCTGTCAGTGCCGATGGCCGGCGTAGGTGGGATCGCATCCAACGCCACGGCCGTTGTGACCAATGTCACGGCTGCGAACACGACCGCGGCGAGCTTCTTCACGGTCTATCCCGGAGGCACCCGACCGACAGCCTCGGACGTCAACTGGACTGCCGGAGAGATCGTTCCGAACCTGACCCTGGCGACCCTGAGCAGCGTGGGGTCGACCGACATCTACAACCACGCCGGGAGTGCTGACGTCATCGTGGACGCCTTCGGGTACTTCATCCCAGGCTGAAGTCAGGCGGCGAGCGAGCAGCCGGGGTCGGCCCCGGCTGCTCGCTCGTCCCATGGTGTGTAGGGATTCTCAGTGGGGACTGCTCTGGCGCTCTCTCGCCGTTCAGCCCGTGCCCAATGGTTCTAAGTCTCTTGGTAGGCGCGTCGCGGTCCTGAGGCGGCCGGGTGCTCCGTTCACTTGATCGCCTGATCGCCACCGTCTGGCGGCGCCAGCCCAAGGTTGGGGCAGGCTCACGAGGCTCTGTCCCAGTGGCAAGGTGGCCTCCGATTCATGGCAAGGGCGGACCCCCTTCTCCATCGCCGCCGCCGGCGCTTGGAGGCCCGTGGCAAGAGTCACGGGGAACGGTTCTTACTCTTGACAATCCGGGGTCGACTCCAAGCAGAAGGAGGCGGGGCTGGGCATCGTCGCCGTGGGAGCGTGCTGCGCGGCACGCTCCCACGGCGGCAGCTCGGCTGGTCCTCGGGTGGGCCGCCCAGCACCAAGAGGAGCTCGCTCCAGCTGGTCGCGCGCCGAGAGCCGACCCGCAGTCGCTCGTCCCGATCCCGCCTCTGCGTAGCAGGGTGCCCGGAAGAGACCGTCCGCACCCTCGTGTCGCATTCCGCTCGGTTGGTGGGCGCGGCCGGGTTGCACCAGGTATCACATGTGATACCATCGATCCATGGCGAGGGTGAGCATCCGCGAGCTGCGCAACCACGGCGGTGACGTGGTGGATAGGGTTGAGAGAGGGGAGCCCGTGATCATCACGCGGGCCGGCCGGGATGTGGCCGAGCTCCGCCCGGTTTCGAGGCCCCCCCAGGCGGCGAGCGTGCTAGTTGAGCGCTGGAGCCGCCTCCCCGAGATAGATCCGAGGGTCCTGCGCTCTGACATCGACCAAGTCCTCGACCCCCGACTGTGATGGATGAGCCCGTTCCACCACGGCGGGGGGTACTGGACACCTCCACCTTGATCCTACTGGGCCGGGTCGCAGAGGCCCATGACCTCCCTGAGGAGCCCTTGATCACCGCCGTCACCCTCGCCGAGCTCACGATCGGCCCGCTGGTGGCGCCCACGGACGAGGAGCGTGCCGCGCGGCAGGCACATCTGCAGCAGGCTGAGGCCGCATTCGATCCCCTGCCGTTCGATCGCGCTGCTGCTCACAGCTTCGGCCAGGTGGCCTCGTCACTGCGCCGGTCCGGCCGCAAACCCGCGGCTCGTGCCTATGACGCCCTCATCGCTGCGACGGCCATCTCGTGCGGGCTTCCGCTGTACACCTGCAACCCGGATGACTTCCGCGGCATCGCCGGCCTCGCAGTCGTGAACGTGGTGCTCCGGGACGACCAACCGAAGGGATCCTCGAAGTCCGCGGGTCCGGCAGGGGCGGAGGACGCAGCCACCTAACGTCCCGGCGACGCTCCCCAAGGCGGGAGCCGATCCGGCTCGGAGTACCACCTCGTGCTCCCGCGATGGCCCTACATCCATTGAAGGCCCTGGCAATCAACAATGCGGGGAGTCCTTCGGGCCTCTCGCTTTACCGAGCGGCCGACGTGAACGCGAAGACGGGACGGCCGACAGCGGCTCGTCCCAATTCCGCCACTATGTACCATGGGACCCGGAATGGACCGTCCGTGCTCCCGTCTGGTCGCTGTCGAGCCGGTGCTTCCTGCGAGCCTACGGCTGCGCTTCGCCCGGGTAGGCCTCGACGAGGATGGCGCGGCCGCCTCACCCCACGGCCTCGACTTGGCACGCGGTGTTCCCCACGAGGGCCTGGCGGCTCGCGTGGCTTGCTCACCAGTCTGACAGAGGTTTCGAAGGCAGTGGCAGAGCACCCGGATCGGATCGACCGGCTGATCGAGCAGATCCTCACGGATGCCTATGGGGATGAGGAGCAAATCGACGCTCTGGTGAGCGCCGTCGCCGACCTCTTGCCGGTTCGGGGAGGGGTGCGCGTCGGCGGCCGCCCGGCCATCCTGGTCGACGTCACCACCGATGGCTGGCCGGCCCATCCCGTCGTCACCTACCGCCAGGGTGGAAGGAAGCTGCAGGCGTCGCTGCTGTCAGTGGAGGCGTCGCCGGGTTCGGACATCGGCGACGTGTTGGAGGCGTACCGGCGATGGGCGGGAGCGAAGGGAATGCCCCAGCAGATTGGGGAGCGCGGTGGCAAGGCGAGGAAGGAGTGGGCCTATCCACTGAAGACGGTGCCGGAGAGTGCACGAGCCGTCCGCCTGGTAGAGCGGCTGCGCGCGCGGCCGCTCCGGCTCCAGTTCATCGGCATGTGGAAGCCCGAGGACGAATACTGGGGCGAGCCTGGCGACGAGTTGGAGCCGGACTTCGAGGAGATCATCGAAGCCGGGGCGCGCCCGCAGTGCGAGATGGAGCAGGTGATTCCGGGTTCAGACGCCGCCGATCTCGACGACGCGATCACTCTGTCCGCCGACCTTGCGCGCCTCGGCCTTCGCCGCGAGGCTCGCGAAATGCTGCGAAAGCTCCTGGTCCACGACCAGCGCTGCATCGACGCCCACGCTCACCTGGGGAACCTGGTCTTTGCCGCCAACGCGGCGGCGGCGCTGGTGCACTACCAGACCGGGGTGGCGATCGGTGAGCAAGCGCTGCCCCCGCGATACACCGGTTTGCTCCCCTGGAGCCTGCTCGACAACCGCCCATTCCTGAGATCGCTTCATGGGATGGGGCTCTGCCTCTGGCGCCTGGGGCGAGCGAAGGAGGCACAGGCCGTCTTCTCCACCATGCTTTGGCTGAACCCGTCGGATGCGCAGGGAGAGAGGTTCAATCTTCAATGCGTGCGCGACGGGCTTGCCTGGGAGCGAGATCGCTGATCAGGGCGGTCGTGGAGCCCTCCGGCCCCAGGAGGCGGGACTCGCGCGGCTGCCCAGCACGCTCATGACGGACGCGTACCAGCCCGACACCGGGAATCATGTGGATGGGTCCGCCAACTTCTCCAAGACGTACATGTGGCCCGCCAGCTTCCCGATCATTCGATAGACGTGCCACAGTCGATCAGCGATGGCAACTTCATAGTTGGCTTCCCCGAATTCCCTTACGAACGCTGCTCGACTCCGGAGTAGCCGTGCCACCTGCAAAAGGCACTTGGCAGGCTTGCCCGTGTGTTCCTGGTCGAACTCACCCCACTCGGGCCCTAACATGTCGGTCTCCACGACCTTGAGCCCCGCTCCAGCGATTGCCTCTTGGTGGTTCGCGCAGAGCATGCTGGTGGCTGTGATACCGCTCAGCCCAGCGTACAGCCGGCCAGCCTCTTGAGGCTCCATCAGCACAGTTGCGCACATCGTATAAATCACCGCGCGACCACTGGGCTTTAACACTCTATTGATCTCCCGATACGTGCTCGCCAGATTGTCCACCAGTTCGAGAACGTCTCGGCACCATACGAGGTCGAAAGAATTGTCATCAGCAGGGATCGCGTCCGCGGATCCGACGCGGAACACCACCGCATCTTGAAAGCGTGGGTGCGAAGCCAAAAGAGCCACCGCTCGTTCGATGTAGTAAGCGTCGATATCCACACCGACAACGTGGCAACCGAACCGGCGGTGGAGTTCAAACGAATGCTTTCCCATGTTGCAGCCGAGATCGAGGAGAGTGGACTCGGGTCCAAGGTCGGCAGAGGCCACATGCTGGTAGAGCATCTCGGGACCACGGGGGTGGAGCGATTCATCCAACCGAGATTGGATCGCGTCCTCCGCTGCTTCGTATGGGTCGGCACCGCTCATGAGACCTCCCTCACTTGCAGGGCTATGGAGCAGATCGTCGGGTGGGTGGAGTGTCGCCCAAGACACTTCGGCGTTGCAGCCGGAGATGGTAACGCGTCGGCGCGGGCGACGAAGGACGGGAATCGACTGGAAGCTGGCGAGCGCTTGGCCAGGCAGGAGCACGGTCGAGCGGGCTCGGTCCGTGATCAGCGTTGGTTAACGCGGGGCCGACCGGGCCCCTTCAGTCCGGGCGCGCAGTGCTGCCATCGAGAACGGACGCGATGTCCGTCTTCCTGAAGTCGTCGCCCTTGAACAGCAACGGCTGGCCGGAGGCACGGGCCAGCGCATAGGCGAAGCAGTCCCCAAGGTTGAGCCCAGCCGGGTGACCGCTCCCCTTACCGAAGTCACGGTAGGCCTGGCGAGCGATCTCTGCGTGCATCTTGGTGACCGGCTCGACCTGGACCCGTGCCGTGGCCAGCAGATCGTCGAGCCGCCGGCTGAGCACGGGGTCGCCGTTCGCGTCCACCACGATGGCCGTCTCGAGGTAGGTTCCCGCCGACATCAGCGGCTCGGCCACCAGGCTGATGGCTTCGATGTAGCGATCGGCATCCGACTCGCCGCGCAATATGGCGACGATCGCCGACGTGTCGACGATCAACGCGGCAGCCCGGCCTCATCGTAGAGCACGTCACCGTGGTCGGCACTGCGCCAAGGCTCGACCCATCGCCCGGCAGCGTCGCTGGCGATTGCGCGCATGCGGTCGGCTCGTTCGGCCGCTACGACCTCCTTCTCCGCACGCACCCGCATCAGGCGGTCGCGGACGGCCACGGTCACGGCACGGGTCAGACTCTCGCCGGTCGCGGCGGCCAGCTGCCGCGCCAGGGCGGCCGCTTCGGGGTTCTTGATGTTCAAGCTCACCGGCAGAAGTCTACCATCCTATGGTCACCTTTCTGTACCTCGGTCGCCGGTGCCAAGGCCCTCTGCATCGATGTGCTCAGTTGTGGATTGACGGGCCCCCCAGGCCGCTCCAGCCTGGGCCGCACCCTCACCGCTGGTGTGGTGGGACCGGTCCGAGTTCTCTCGAGAGACATCCTTGTTACAGTAAGGATGTGACAAGGGTGACCAGCAAGCTGCAGGTGACAGTCCCCAAGGCGATAGCGCAGCGCTATGGGATCGAGCCCGGAGGGGTGATCGACTGGCTCCCCGCCGGAGAGGCGATCCGAGTCGTGCCTCAGGGGAAGAGCGGGCGCGTCCCGGATCGGAGGTACCGCGTCGATCTGTTCGATCGTGCCACCGAACGCCAACGTGCCCGCGACTCCTTAAGGCAGGAGGGCAGGGTGGCCTTGGACAGGGGGTGGCAGCGCGAGGAGCTCTACGACCGTGGCGTCGCTGGTTGACACCAACGTGCTCGTCTACCGCTTCGACGGACGCTTTCCTGAGAAGCAGCGGGTAGCCACGGAGCTGTTGCGGGCGGGGGCGGCTGAGGGAACTATCTACCTGCCCCACCAGGCCATCGTGGAGTTCGTTGCTGCGGTCACTCGACCAATCGGTGGTGCGGGGTCGCTCATGGATCCTCACGATGCCCGGCGAGAGGCCGAGGAGCTGCTGAGCCAGTTCGACGTGCTCTTCCCTGACGAGGAGCTTCTGCGGGTAGCACTCCGAGGGGCTGCGGCGTACCAGCTCTCGTGGTTCGACGCGCACATGTGGGCTTACGCGGAGCGCTTCGGGCTTGCAGAACTACTCTCCGAGGATTTCCAGCACGGGCGCCTCTACGGCACCGTGCAGGTGGTCAATCCCTTCGGCAGGACCGATTTCAAACCTGGACGCGCACCCCGCTCGACTCGCCGTGCCTAACCACGGTCGCCCGATGCCTGTCCCTTGCGCTCTGGTTGAGCGACGCGCTCGTAGCGGTGCTCACCAAGAGCCGCGACGTAGTGGTCCTCCACCAAGACGGTGATTTCGAGTTCGTCTTCCGGATGACCGGCTAACCGCGCCCCCGGATCATGCTGCGGGGAATCGCCGGTCGATCTTCTCGTCCTCTCGCATCGGGACGGTACGGCGTCTGGCCGACAAATGAGGATGGCTCATGGGCACTTACCTGTCGATAAGACGGGGGCCTATAGACAGTTACATGGTGCTGGCGCATGGTCTATGTGAAGCGGCACTGGGCCTGCTTCACCGCAGCGGCGAGTTCGGCGTGAGGAACAGCTTCACCTCCAGGGCGCTGTCATCCATCCCCTTCGGAAGCGGCCAGCCGATGCCAGCCGCCTGGGCATGGGCCAGGTACTCCCCAACCGTGGTCTTGCTCACTCCGGTGCTCTGACTGATCTCCCGCCGGCTCAGACTCCGGGACTGAAGCCGCCACGCCTCACCGATCTTCCGCATGGGTAATCTCCTCCTGGACACGGGGCTCCTCCTGTCTTGGTTTCGACACCTGACAGGAAAGCTTCGTGCCTCTCTTTTTCTTGGAGGCACCGCCCCCGCCCGCGCCCGCGCCCGGGCGGCTACCCGCTCAGCTGGCCGCTTTCAGCCGGAACAGCCGGTCGTTCTCACCGGAATGCGCAGGTGCGCTCCCGGTCCGGCATCTGCCCTCGGCCACCCTTGAGATCGGGCAGAGTCACGGCTGCAGCGTGGCTGGCCGGCCGGCTGCGTCCTCGCCGCCGGCGAGGAGTTCCAAGGTGGCGCCGGCCCGGTCGATTGCCGTCAGCGCCTCTGGCCCGTGAACCTTCAGCAGGGGCGCCAGCGGTACCGGGACGTGGTTGGCCCTGGAGAGGACCAGCGCTGCGGCCGCCTCGAGCAAATCGCTGTCGATGGAGGCGGCCTTCAGCGTCCCGACGGCGGCCTCCGCAAGCTGGTGCGAGGTAAGCCGGGAGAGGGTTCCTGCGGGCAGCAGCCGGGCGCACTGGAGTGCTCTGGCCACGGCCTCCTCCCCCAGATTGGAGAGCAAGGGAACTGAGAGGGAGGCGGGGCCCTCCTGGCGTGGGGCGGGCACCCTCGGACTCGACGCGGGTGCCGGGCCGCGCTCCGGGGCCGCTTCGGGCTGGGTCGCAGGCGGGGGCGACATCGGATCGGAGACGGCGGCGAAGTCGATTCCGTCGGCGGTTTGGTGCTTGTCCGCCATCGTCGCGTGCAGGTAGCGTCCGGTGGTCGTGATGTTGGTGTGCCCGAGGAGTTCCCGCACGACCTCGATGTTGCCCGCCTCGCGGAGGGCGTTGCTGGCGAAGCTGTGGCGGAAGCGGTGCGGGAAGTGCCGTCCCGGGATCCCGGACTCGGCCAGCAGGTCGCGCACCAGGCTGACCAGCGCGTTGGGTTCCAGCCGGCCCCAGAACGGTCCCTGGCGCAGGGAGCGTGGATTCGCCATGAAGTAGGGGGACTTGGGCAGGCGGGGACGGAGGTCCTCCAGATATGTGGCGAGCACCATAGCTGTGGCCGGGCCGAAGGGGACGGTGCGCGGCTTGGAGCCCTTGCCGACCACCCTGAGTCGGTGGCGCACCAGATCCACATCGGCGGTTTGCAGACCCAGCAGTTCACCGTTGCGGATGCCCGTGCCGGCCAGAAGGGTGAGCGCCACGTAGCCCACCCAGCGGCGCAGATCAGGGGAGTGCTCGTACCTCTGCGCGAGGGCGAGGATGTGGCGGACCTCCTGCTCTGAGTAGGGATCGATCGCAGGGGCGATCACCCTGGGTGGCCTGACCCCCAGAGTTGGATTGGGATGGTCGGCATCTCCGGCGAGAGTGAACGAATAGAAGCTGCGGAGCGAATGCAGGATCGTGGTCAGCGTGCTCGCCTTCACCATCTGGCGTCGCTTGAAGGCGAGGAACTCTCGCAGCTGGTCGGAGGATGCGGCCTCGATGGGGAGGTTCGGATATGCCGACTGCAGCCACTGATGGTAGTTCCGGGCCCACTTGGCGTAGGTGTGGCCGGTGGCGGCCGAGCGGTATTCATTCTCTGTGAGGTGCTCCGTGAAGCGGCCGATCAGGAGCTCGAACGCTTCATCCGCCTGTCGACGTCCGCCGAGGCGGCGAACCGGAGGACCGTTGGCATAGCGGGCTCGGCGCAGTGGGGTCGACAGTGGGGTGGTCAGGTCGCTCCCCTCGGGCACCGCGGTCTTCGTCCCTCCTTGGTGCGGCCTGGGCCCCACCCTTTATCCGCTTCAGAGCCGTCCAGTTCGTCCCTTTGGGCTGCGGACCCACCCCCTCTTGCATGATGGAAGTCCCGCCGGGCCCACGACCGGGGTCGTCAGGGACATGAGCCGGTAGCCCCGGTCGGGCAATCTATTGCCCTCGGAGCCTGTGGTTGCTCGCCCGGGAGGCCAACTTTGCCGAGCTACCCGACCGACCGAAGCTCGGCCTAGGCACTACGCCTGCGCCTGGCGTCCTGCCTCTTTTCCGCATCCCGTGGGCGCTTTCTGTTTCAAGCCGTCATCCCTGTTGCGGAATCCGGGATCGACTCCCTCGGGCGGCTGGAGGCGATGGGAAGACCTCGTTCCACCTGGGATCACGGTGGGTCGTGCCTGAGAAGGCACTCTGCTCCCAACGGAACGCCTCGACCCCGAGAGTTCGGTGGCGACCCCAGACCGCGGTCTGATCCAGAGTCCCGCCAGGCCAGTGTGATCGGACGGTCATGGGGCGGTATATACTGTTGATCGATACGAGCTCGAAGGAGACCAGCCATGGCCAAGGTCACTGTCGCCAAATTGTTCTGGAACGGACGCAGCCAGGCGGTACGGCTGCCTCAGGAGTATCGGTTCGATGGGGACCGCGTAGAGATTCGGCGGGTGGGGCGAGGGGTCCTGCTCCTTCCGGTCATGGCCAGTGCTCTCGAGTGGTTTGACGAGATGGACGCGGCTGCGCCTGAGCCGTTCATGGTCGAGGGGCGCTCCCAGCCGGTGACGCCGGTGCGGGATGCTCTCTGAGTGCAGTACCTGCTCGACACGAACGTTTGCATAGCACTCATCAACGGCCACCCGCTTTCGGTCCGCAGCCGCTTTCAGGAGGCGGTTGTCGGAGGTGACCGACTAGCCGTGTCGTCAATCGTCACCTTCGAGCTCCAGTACGGGGTCGCCAAGAGCTTGCGTCAAGAGGCCAATGCTTATCGGATTGCGGTCTTCCTGGCTGGCCCGGTCGAGGTGCTGCCATTCGACGATGGCGACGCGCGCGCGGCTGGCGAGGTCCGCGCTGTCCTGGAGTCCGCGGGAACACCGATAGGAGCGTACGACGTCTTGATTGCGGGCCAGGCAGTTAACCGCGGTGCGACCGTGGTCACCGCTAACGCGCGCGAGTTCGCCAGAGTTGACGGCCTCGCTTGGACCGACTGGGCCGTTGCGATCTAACCCTGGAAATGGCTCCGAGCCACCCGGCCGCGCGTCTCCGGCTTGGCAACGGCTCCCGGGTGCGGCGGCGAGACAGAGGCGCTGACGGGCCTGGACTGTGGGTCGATGCTGGGATGGCTGCCGTAAGTCCCCGGCTCCAGGCGGCGAATCAGGCCGCCCTTGAGCTGCGGCCCTGCCCCACGGGTGAGCCCATCATCGGCACGGACGTAGATAGGGACAGCTCGGCAGGTACGTACCCTACCAGGAAAGGACCCGCGAACTGAGGGCGGGGCTGTTTGAGCCCCATCCCTCAGCCACGAAGGCACTTAGCTTCCTCGGGGCGCCCTCCTCTCCGGGCCAGACGTCGCCGACTCAACCAGTTGCGCACCCGTGTAGCGGCTCGTACGTAGAGGTGTCCCTCCGGGGCGGAAAAGGTCGAACCCAAGCGCCATTCCGATTCACCCGCCTTGCGGCAGCAGCACAACCCCTGGCCAGCGAGGCCGCGACGGCCAGGGGTTGCGGGATACTCCCAGTCAGCTCACGTTGCAGAGTTTGTCCGTGTCGATCGAACCAGTAGTCACCTGCGACAGCCAAGTGGAGACAGCTGTGTCGAACACTGAGCCTGTTGAGGAGTTCGGGCAGCCACCTTCCAAGCCGGTAACCCAGTTCGCCGTAACGGCTGGCGTGGTTGATTTGGTTGTCGTGGTTGGCGACCACTTCGCGGACCCAGTGATCGTCGTCCACATGGACCGGGAGGAGTAGATACCCCAGCTATTGCTGGTGGTGGAGCCCGTGTGGGCCATCCCCCAGCTGATGCCATCGATGGCGTACTGATTAAGTGTCACATTGCTCGACCAGCTGTTCCCGGTTTCAATGTCCGCGAACAACATGAACGGCTGTGTGGTGGCTGCCTTGGCAAGGGTGGCGTACGCGTAGGACGCCTCGCTGCAGCCGATCTCCCAGGCTTGATCCGCCTGCTTCTGCGCGTGACCGGTCAGACCCGGATTGAACCCCGAACCCCCGGGGTTCCCGCAAGCTTGCACATTGATGTCTCTGCCGTAGGCACCGGAGTACCCAGTGTTGAAGTAGGCTGAAGGTTGGTATGACTCAGGACCTATAACCGTAAGCGGAGCGCTCTTCCACAGCCCGGACAGGCACTTGTAGGTGGTGAAGGGGCGGCCATCGGTGACTCCGACGATGGCGAAGGTCGACGACGACGATGGCAAAGGCTTGCCGCAATTGGGGTAAGAGACGTCGATCCCCGTGCTAGAGCTAGGGAACGGGTTTGTGGTAGTCGCTGACACCGGCATCAGCCCGAAGGCGACCATTGCCGCTAGCGCTAGGACGCTGGCCGCACCTGGCCGCAACCACCGATGCCGCCCAAGAACGCCCACGCTGTAAGCTCCGGCCATATGTCAACTCCACAAGCGTTCACCGCATTACAGGTAGGTGGAGCCTAGCACACTCCGTGCTTGGTTGTCTGGGGCCGGCCAACGGCGTCCAGTTCCAGGTCGGCGCTGGACGGATGAGTGAGTAAGGAGCGAGGGCGGCTGGCGGTCCGGTGTTGGGGGTGTTCGGATGCGCCTTGGGTGGGGGACGGGAAACTGCCCTGGAGTGCGACCAGGGCTGGGGGCGAAGGGCGTGAGAACCTGGCCGCGGGTGGCCACGAAGGGTTGTCAGCAGCGGACATGAAGGCGGGCCAGAGCCCGCTGCAGATCGGGACGCAAGGACGGGCGAAGCGACAGGCGAGTGGGTGGAGCTTTTCAGGGGACTGAGGGCAGGCGCAGCCGGTCATAGGTAGTGGTGAAGGTGTCGGAGCGGCGCCAGCCCACGGGGAGCGCATGCGCCCTTGCCGGGAGGCGTGGACCGCTTGGACCGGCAGCGCAATGAGCCAGCGCCGCTGGGTGGGGCGGGTGTTGAATGGCGACCACGACGAGGACGCGTTGCGGGCGCAGCCTGCTCCAGCCGACCGTGCGGAGCCGACCCTGGCCAGCACCTCCGTGAGGTTGTCGGGCCGGCCCTGAGCGGCTCCCGGCTGAGCCCCGCGATGACAGTCGAAGCGCGCTTGTGATCCGTATCGCCTGAGTCGAAGTGGGCGATGAGGACGCTGGCGTCCAGCGCCACCAGGGCGCCCATTCCTCCCTGAGCTCACTCATGTACCTTGCGTAATCGCCGGTGGGAGGGTCGGCCGTGCGGCGCACCGCCTCCTGGAGAGACTTACCGGCGGGCACGTCGGGCTTGGCTATCGCCTTGAATCTGTCTTCGCCCAATCGCCACAGCAGCCTGCCTGGGCTTGCGGCATCGCTTGCTCGGCGTCGCGCCGCCGCACCAGGACTGCCGTGAAGGCTTTGCTCTTGGTGACCAGTGTCAGGGTTGGTGGATCGGCATTGGCCCGGTGTGGTACCCGGGGAGATGCCATTCCCCTTACCGATGCCGCCGCGCTCCTGCCACTGCGAGTCGACCGAGAGGGCCTTCGCGGCGCTGTCCTGTGGTGGTCCCGGCTCGCAGCGGTGGGATGCTTTGCCATCTAGACCGCGGCTGAGGAGTAGTCCCATATCGATCACGCGCCGTCTTGGACATCCCCGCCACTACCGGATCAGCAGCCGGCGCCTCCTTGTCCTGGCCCATGAGCGCCCCGGGGGAGCGTGAGCGCCCGGCTCGAGTCGGCATCCACGCGGACGGGTTGCTGGTAGCGCGGCCTCGGAGAGCTGGCGACCGCTCCTCCGGCGCGGGTGCTGGGCGACGGCCCCTGAAGCGATCCTGTAACGGCAGTTGCCCTCGCGCCCTCGGGACGTCATGCTGCTCTGGCTCCCGGGGGTTTGGCCCGGAAGTCCGTTCGTGTCCTGCCCGGCCGTGTTCTTGGTACCAGCAATGTCGCAGCATTCGTTCCGCACCGTCGTCGTCGCAGTCGCCGCGGTCGCCGCCATCGGGATCGTCGGGCTGGCCGCGTTCCACATCACCGCCCGCAATTCGCAGCGCCTGTCGACTGGGGCGGGGCAGCACCAGTCGAGCGGCGGACACGCGGCTGCGCTCTCGGTCCCCTCTCCCACCCCATCGTCCACCCCTTCCCCGAGCCCGAGCGCCTCCTCCGGCGTGGGCAAGAGCGCGCCGCCCAGTCCACCGCCCTCCTCCAGCGGCAAGTACCCATATCCCTTGGACGCAGGGGGCAGCGTGGTCACGGGACCCCTGAGCCTCAGCCCCACCCAGGTGGCCGCCGGGTCCACCTCCAAGGTCACGGTGACGGCGGGTCAGGGCGGCTGGCTGGCCGGGCAGGAGATCTTCGTGTATCTCGGCCAGGAGTATGAGCTGACCATCCCCGGCCCGGGGTCGAGCGGCCAGCTCACGGTTCCCGCCGGCTCGGTCGGTTCGGCCGGGGTGGTGGTCAGCGGGTTCCAGTTCCCCAACAACAACCCCGCGGCGCCCATCGCAGGCTACGGCACCGCCACCTTGAGGGTCGGCTGATGTCGGCCCTCAGCTCGACCCCGGCTCGCGCGGAGGCGCATTCTGACTTGCGCTCCCGGCCCAGAGCCCTTCTGCTTGCCGGCGTCTGCCTGGTGCTGGCGGCCCTGGTGGCCGGGGTGACCGTGACCCTGGGAAGCGGGGTCAGGGCGGCGACCACGACCACCTCGCCCGGACCTCAGGGCCCGACCGTTCCTCTGTATGGGCAGCAATGGCAGCCCTGGGGCCCCACCGACCTGGGCACCAGCACCTCCACGGTGGCCAGCCAGGGCTGCGCCCTGACCGCCGCCACCATGCTCCTGGAGAGCTACGGGGTGAGCACCAACCCGGGCGCGCTCAACCAGTGGCTCATCAATCACAGCGGCTACGTGGACCAGGACCTGCTGGTGTGGGGCGCCGTCGCCCAGTTCGCCCAGTCCCAGGGGGTGTCGGTCTCCTACACCGGCTGGGAGTCGACCAGCCTTTCCGCCATCGACAACTCGCTGGCGCTGGGCTACCCGGTCATCGCCCAGGTGACCCTGGACGGCAGCATGCACTTCGTCCTCATCACCGGGCTCGGGCCCGATGGGACCCTCTGGATCAACGACCCCTGGTTCGGCGACCACACCACCTTTCAGTCCCGCTACGGCAACCCCCTGACCGGGATCCAGTCGATCCGTCTCTACAGCGGACCAGCCGCCCCCTCCTCCCAGCTGAGCTCGATGAGCGCCGGCGGCACAGAGACCATCACCGCCCCCTCAGCGGTACTGGGCACGGCCGGCACAGGGGCCCAGCTGCTGTACCTCCCCTACACCGATCCCACCGACCAGTGGTTCAACGGGACCCCGGTCGCCACCAGCAGCTGGAGCTCCCAGCAGATCGCCTTCACCGCCCCCGCCCAGCTCACCGCCGGGTTCATGGTGGTGGAGACCCAGACCGGCAACCCGAACTTCTGGTTCCCCTTCACGGTGGCGGGGACGACCGTCGCCTCCGTCAGCGCGATCAGCCCGACCACCGGCTCAGGGGGCTCGTCGGTGACCGTCACCGGGACGGGTTTCCAGCTCCCGGCGGAGGTCACCTTCGGCACCGCCCAGGCCAGCTCGGTGACGCTTGTGAGTCCCACCGAGCTCACGGTCACCGCGCCCACCGGCAGCGGCTCGCAGCCGGTCCAGGTCAGCGACTGGATGGGGACCAGCCCGACCGCCCAGGCCGTCACCTACTCCTACACCCTGACGGGGGCCTCGGGGGCGATGGTCCCCATCTCCCCCGCCCGGGTCTGCGACACCAGGGCCGGCAATCCCTCCAACCTCAGCGGCACGGCCGCCCAGTGCGACGGCCACACCCTGGCCTCCGGGGCCCCGCTCACGGTGCAGGTGACCGGGCTCGACGGGATACCCGCCACCGGGGTGACCGGGGTGGCCCTGAACGTCACCGTGACCAACCCGGTCGGCAGCGGCTACCTCACCGTGTATCCCGCCGGACAGACCCCTCCCACCAGCTCCAACCTCAACTTCGTGGGCGGCCAGACCGTGGCCAACCTGGTGGAGGTGGGGACGAGCCAGCAGGGGCAGGTGGCGGTGGTGACCAACGCCTCCCAGGCTGACGTGATCATCGACGTGGAGGGGTACTTCACCACCACCTCGGGCTCCGGCCTCTACAACGGCCTGGTTCCGGCCCGGGTCTGCGACACCAGGTCGAACCAGCCGGCCAACCAGTGCACCGGCAAGACCCTGGGGCCCAAGGGCACTCTGGCGGTGAATGTGGCGGGCCTGAGCGGGGTCCCGAGCGGGGCCGCGGCGGCGGTGGTCAACGTGACCGTGACCGGCACCTCGGCGGCGGGCTATCTCACCGTCTATCCGTCGGGAACCGTCCCCACGGCCTCGAACCTCAACTGGTCCCAGGGGTCGACGGTCGCCAACCTGGTGGTGGCGACCCTCAACTCGGCCGGTGGCTTCACCGTCTACAACGACGCCGGCACAACCCAGGTGGTGGTGGACGTGCTCGGTTACTACGCGGGAGGGACCCAGCTGGGAAGCCACTTCACCGCGGCTTCGAGCCCGGCCCGGATCTGCGACACCAGGCCGAACCAGCCCGCCAACCAGTGCACCGGCAAGACTCTCGGCGCGGGCCAGACCCTGACCCTGGGCGTGGCCGGCCTTGGTGGAGTCCCCACCACCGCCACGTCGGTGGTGATCAACGTCACCGCGACCGACACCACCTCGGCTGGATACCTGACGGTCTTCCCCTCCGGCGCGGTCCCGCTCGCCTCCAACCTCAACTGGGCCCGGGGGGTGACCGTGCCCAACCTGGTCATCGCCACCCTCAACTCCAGCGGCGGACTCAGCATCTACAACAATGCCGGCTCCACCGATGTGGTGGTGGATGTGCTCGGCTGGTACAGCTGAGATCAGCCATCAGCCGAGGCGGAGCCGGCGAGCCCTGGCGCTCCCGGCCGTGGCCATCCTGGACCCTGCGCATCGTTACCACAAGGTCACAGCCGAACGTCCCCCTGGACTGCCCCTGTCGTCTACCCTGGCAGCGGTGGAGGTGAAGAGGCGCCACGGCGCCGGCCTCCGCCTCATCGTCCGTCTCCTTGAGGTTCCCGGCTCCATCTCCATGCACCTCGCCCCAAGAGCCATCTCCCGGAGTCGGCTGACCGCGGTCCTGCTCGGGCTGGTCACTGTGCCCGTCATCGCCCTGGGCGCTCCCTCGGCTCCCGCAGCGCAGGGTCCCAGTCCGCATGGTCCCCTGGCTCCCCTCAGTGCCTCGACCGTGGCCGCTCCCACCTTCAGACCCCACTCCGTCCCCTGTCTCAACCTGCCGATCAGCTCAGCACTCATCCTTCCCACCAGCTGCTGGCAGGTGGGACCCACCCAATTGGTGCTGGCGGGGACCAGGCCCGGCCACCCCGGCACCGGGGCGGTGGCCGAGATCTCCGGGCAGTCCCAGAGCCTCCATCTCCTGCCGGGCTCGGGGCCGCTCACGATCCTGGCCGCCAACTCCCAGGTGGCCTGCACCAGAGACGCTTCCTCCTCCTACCGCTCCCTCGATCTGGCGACCGGCAAGCTGGGGACGCAATCCAAGAGCGGATGCCAGGAGGGGGTGGGGATGGCCGGGGCGGCCTCCAGCACCAGCGCCAACCTGCTGGCGGACAGCCTCAACTCCGGCGCCACCGTCACCAACCAGGCGGCCGTCCTTCCTCCCCAGGCGTCTCCTTCCTATTACGAGTACCAGTCCTACGTCAGCCAGTGCGCCACCGGGCCCGCCACCTCCTGTCCTCTCTTCCAGCAAGGCCAGGCAACCTATCCCCCCTCCCCCCCGGGTCTCGTGATCCTAGATTTCGGCGCCCCCTGCTTTGTGCCCACGGCGACCACCGAATACGGGGCGCAGATATTCGGCGGCTCGGTCTGCGTGCCGGACGCCACCATCTCCACCCTGATGTCGGACTGGATCGCGGGCTACGAGTCCGACCACGGCCCTGGCACCCCCTCCATCACCCTGGCCGCCGGCACCAGCAACTCCCTCAACGGGGTGGATCCCGGGTATTCGCTCAGCGACACGCAGATGCAGGCTTCCGGACAGGCCTGGTACCAGCAGGTGGTCGCCGCCACCCCGACCGCGAACCTGGCGGCGCCGATCACGATGTGGGGCGCCAGCGACATGGAGCAGTCCAGCAGCGGCAACTGGTATGCCGGAACCCCCACCGTGGACTGGGTCCAGGGCTACTCGACGGCCTCGCCGGCCAAGTACAGCTGCTCTCTGAGCCAGGTCGGCTTCCTGGCGGACTACGGCGATGACGTCCTGGGTGGCAGCGGCAGCGCCGACAGCTGGACGGTCTCGCAGGTCTACCAGGTCGCCTGGGGGATTCCCGCCACCTGCTCGGTGCCGGAGATCTACTACACCGGGATGGCCAGCGAGTGGGAGGCCCTCAGCCAGTGGGGCGCCCAGAACACCAGCCTTGGCCCGATCATCTTCACCGGCGTCATGACCGAATCGGTGTCGGGCTCCTACAGCCCGACCCAGGGTTGGGACCAGCTGCAGCTGGCCACCGGGCAGTCCCCCCCCACGCTCACCAACATCGGGACCACCCTCCAGGGTCAGCCCCCGCAGGTCCTCACGGTGAGCCCCAACCAGGGCCCGGCGGCGGGGGGCACCCAGGTTGTCGTCACCGGTGCCAACCTGCTGGGCGCCCAGGCGGTCTACTTCGGACCCAACCCTTCCCCCAACTTCACGGTGAACTCCGCCACCCAGATCACGGCGACCGCGCCGGCCGGGCCGCCGGGATTCGTCAACGTCTCGGTGGAGACCACGCTGGGGGCGAGCCCGGCCCAGGGCCTGGACAGCTTCATCTATTCGGCGGCCGCCAGCTACACGCCCCTGGTGCCCGCTCGCATCGAGGACACCAGGACCGGCTCCGGGCTCCCCGGCAGCGGCCAGCCTCCCGGTCCGGGCGGCACCATCACGGTGCAGGTGGCGGGTGAGGGAGGGGTGCCCGCCACCGGCGCCCAGGCCGCCCTGGTCAACATCACCGTGATCGACCCCACCTCGGCCGGATACGTGACGGCATATCCCACCGGGGTCCCGGTGCCGCTGGCATCGACCGTCGACTTTCAGGCGGGGGTGACCAAGGCGAACCTGGCCCTGGTCACGCTCGGTCGCGGTGGTGCCATCTCCCTCTTCAACGCCTACGGCACGACCCAGGTGGTGGTGGACGTGGAGGGCTGGTACTCGTCCACCTCGAGTCCCGCTGGCGGGCTGCTCAACTCGGTATATCCTCAACGGATAGTGGACACCAGGCCCAAGAGCGGGCACCCCTACGCCGGCCAGGCCCTGGGCCCGGGACAGTCGCTGACGGTGCAGGTGGCCGGGGTCGGCGGCATCCCCTCCAGCGGCGCCATGGCGGTGGTGATGAATCTGACCGAGACCGAGGCGACCGCTTCCAGCTTCCTCACCGTCTTTCCCGCCGGCGCGGTCCAGCCGCAGGCGTCCAACATCAACTTCCTGGCCGGCCAGACCGCCGCTAATCAGGTGGTGATGGAGCTGGGCCAGAGCGGTGAGGTGACCATCTACAACCACTCCGGGACAGTCGACGTCATCCTCGACGTCGCCGGCTGGTACGGCGCCAGCGGCACCCCCCTGCAGACGGTGGTGCCCGCCCGCGCGGTCGACACCAGAACCGGCAGCGGCCAGGCCTACGCGGGCCAGACCCTGGGGCCCGACCAGCAGCTGACGGTCGACCTGGGAGGGCTGGCGGGGCTGCCCGTCAGCGGCATCACCTCGGTGGCCATCAACGTCACCGTCACCAACACCGCCGGGGCCGGGGCCCTGATGGTGGGCCCGGGCGGCCAGCCGGTGCCACAGACCTCCGAGGTCAACTGGAGCAAGGGCCAGACCGCCGAGAACCTGGTGATCATGGCGGTCGGGAGCGCAGGCTCGATCACCTTTATCAACCGCTCGCTGGGAAGCACCGACCTGGTGGTCGACGTCTACGGCTGGTACGGATAGCCGACAGCGTGACTGATAACCAAGGCGTCCGGGCCTGGGCGGAAGGAGGGCTCCGCTCCCGTCATCGGGTCGGCGCAAGCCATCGCCCAAGAGGGTCGCTGGCGCCCATGCTCTGGGTTCTGACCGGGGCGGCGCTGGTTGCCGGCATTGGCGGCGGCGCAGCCGCCCAGGCGGTGGGCCCATCGGGGGTGTCCATGGCCGCCCGCCTCACCGAAGCTCCACCCCCAGCCTTGGGGACGCACGTTCCAGCCTTGGTCCAGGGGACCTCGCTGCGGATCGGTGCCGGGACCCTGGCCAAGCTCCACCCCTGGCCCGACGCGAGGGCCGGCCTCCAGATCAAAGCCGGTTCCCTGGCCACCTCAACCGCCGCCACCGGCAGTGTCTACACGGCGCTGGCTCCGACCCGCATCCTCGACACCAGGTCGGGCCCCGGTCCCCTGGGCCCCGGGCAGACGCTGAACCTCACCGTGGTCGGTGGCAGCGTGCCCAGCACCGCGGTCGCGGTCGCGCTCAACGTCACCGTGACGAACACGACCGAGGCCAGCTTCCTCACCCTTTACCCGGCTGCGGGCGCGCGGCCTGTGGTCTCCAACCTCAACTGGGCGGCGGGTGAGACGGTCCCCAACCTGGTGATCGTGCCCGTCGGGCAGGGTGGCCAGGTGACGATATACAACCACGCCGGCTCCACCCAGGTGCTGGCGGATCTGCAGGGCTACTTCGCGCCCGCCGCCAGCGGCGTGGTGGCGGGCAGCTACGTGCCGCTTCCACCCGACCGGATCGTCGACACCAGGCCGGGCAGCGGCTTGCCCTACAGCGGCGACACCCTGGAGCCGGGGGCGACCCTGAACGTGGATGCGGCCGGAGCCGGCGATGTGCCCGCGGCCGGGGTGGCGGCGGTGCTCCTCAACGTGACCGTGACCGACACCACCCAGGCGGGATACCTCAGCGTCTACCCCCAGGGAGGCAGCGTTCCCACCAGCTCCGACCTCAACTGGACGGCCGGGGAGACCGTCGCCAACCGGGTAGTGGTTCCGGTCGGGCCCACCGGGCAGGTGACCGTGTACAACCACACCGGCACGGCCCAGCTGGTGGTGGACGTCAGCGGCTACTTCACCCAGGGCCAGGCGGCCCCCAGCAACGCCAGCATGTTCATCCCCATCACCCCGGTCCGTCTGCTCGACACCCGCATCAGCGGCTCTCCGCTAGGAGCGGGGCAGACCCTGACCCAGGTGGTCGCCGGTCAGGACGGGATCGCGGCCGCAGCGACCGCCGTGGTCAGCAACGTGACCGCGACCGACACCACCCAGGCCAGCTACTTCACCGTCTACCCGGGCGGCTCACGGCCGCTCGCGTCCGATGTCAACTGGGCGGCCGGTCAGACCGTCCCCAACCTCACCATCGCCACCCTGGGCTCCGGTGGCGCCACCACCATCTACAACCACGCCGGGTCGGCCGACGCGGTCATGGATGCCTTCGGGTACTTCGTCGGCGACCCCAGCACGCAGGCCCCGCTGGCGGTGACCACCACAACCCTTCCCCAGGGTGCCGCCGGCACCGCGATCTCGGACGGGCTGGAGGCGACGGGCGGGGTCGCTCCCTACAGCTGGCAGCTGGCCTCCGGTTCTCTTCCTTCGGGCTTGACCCTGAGCCCGCAGGGGCTCATCTCGGGGGGGACCGAGCAGTCGGGGACGTTCAGCTTCGAGGTGAGGGTGACGGACTCCTCCTCTCCGACCCCGCAGACGGCAATCGCCCAGCTCTCGCTGACGGTGACCCCGCCCACCACCGGGACCGTCCAGTCACCAAACTGGTCGGGCTACTACTTCGGAACCGGGCCCTACACCGGGGTGACCGGCACCTTCACCGTGCCCAGCCTCTATCAGGGCCAGACCAACACCTACATGGCGGAGTGGGTGGGGATCGACGGGGCCACCAACTCCAGCCTCATCCAGGCCGGGATCCTGGAGACGGAGGACCCCAACAATCCCGGCAGCTTCTACATCATTCCCTGGTGGGAGATCCTGCCCAGCACGGAGACCACGATCACCACCATGCAGGTCGCCCCCGGGGACCAGCTGCAGGTCACCATCACCCAGCAGAGCGCCGGCCAGTGGTCGATCTCCCTGGTCGACACCACCAGCGGTGCCAGCTTCACCACCGACCAGAGCTACACGGGGCCGCTCTCGTCTGCCGAGTGGATCGTGGAGGCGCCCGAGGTGAACGGCGCGATAAGCCAGATGGCGGACTACACCACCACCACCTTTACCCAGCTGGGTCTGACCGGCCCCTACTCCTCGGAGGTGGAGAGCCTGATGGTGCAGAACGGGCAGCAGGTGTCCACCCCCTCCGCGCTCTCCACCGCCGGCTTCGAGGTGGCCTACGGGCCCACCCCGCCACCCTCTCCCTGAGACCGGATCCACGGACGTCCCCCGGCGGCCGCCACGGACGAAATGTAGTGCCGGGCGCGGTCACCAGTCAGCTCCTCGTTTGGCGGAGGGGCTCGGGATCCCTGCGTCCGGGAGGTCTCTGGGCTCGGACTCCATTCACGGCGGGAGCCGGACCCAGCATCCCTTAACATCTGCTCTCAGAATGGGAAGGGTCGATGTCGCGGTCGTGGGCGGCTGCGGCCATGTGGGGTTGCCGCTGGCCCTGGCCTTCGCTGGCCGGGGGCTGAGGGTTGCGGTCTACGACACCAGCCAGCGCGCGGTGGAGATGGTCAACTCCGGGCGCATGCCGTTCCAGGAGCCGGGGGCGCAGGAGGCCTTGGCCTCCGCCCTGGCCGGCGGTCAGTTCACAGCCGGCACCGACCCGGCGGTGCTGAGGCAAGCCGCCAACGTGGTGGTCGTGATCGGCACCCCCATCGACAAGCACCTGAACCCGGAGGCGCTGGGAGTCCCCGAGGAGATCGAGAAGCTGAGCCCGCACCTGGTCCCGGGCCAGCTGCTGGTGCTGCGCAGCACCCTCTACCCCGGGGTGACCAGGATGGTGGAGCGGCTCTTCCAGGAGCAGGGTCTCCAAGTCGACGTCGCCTTCTGCCCGGAGCGGATCGCCGAGGGTCACGCGATGACCGAGCTCCACTCCCTCCCCCAGCTGGTGTCGGGCAGGACCCCGGAGATCCGGGCTCGGGCGGCAGCCCTCTTCTCCCAGCTCACCAAGGAGATAGTCGAGCTGGAGCCGGAGGAGGCCGAGCTGGCCAAGCTCTTCACCAACACCTGGCGCTACATCAAGTTCGCCACCGCCAACCAGCTCTACATGATCGCCAACGACTTCGGGCTGGACTACGATCGCATCCGGGGCGCTTTGGCCCACAACTACCCTCGGGCCCAGGACCTGCCCGGGGCGGGGCTGGCGGCGGGCCCGTGCCTGCTCAAGGACACCATGCAGCTGGCCGCCTTCAACAACAACCAGTTCACCCTGGGCCACTCGGCGATGCTCATCAACGAGGGGCTGCCACTCTACACGGTGGCTCGGCTGGAGCGGCGCTTCGACCTGGCCTCGATGACCGTTGGAATCCTGGGGATGGCCTTCAAGGGCGAGTCCGACGACATCCGCTCCAGCTTGAGCTACCGGCTGAAGAGGATCCTGCAGTTCAAGTCCAAGCGGGTGCTCTGCACCGACCCCTACGTCACCATCGACCCCAATCTGGTTCCCCTGGAGGAGGTGCTGGCGGAGTCGGAGCTGCTGGTGATCGGAGCTCCCCATCATCAGTACCGTGAGTTGCAGGTTTCGGTGCCGGTGGTGGACCTGACCAACCTGCGGGGCCAGGGAAGCGGAGTTTGACCGGGCCGAGGGTCTCGGTGGTCATCCCGGCCTACAACGAGGGGGATGAGATCGTTGCGTGCCTGGACCGGATCCTGGACCGGGTCAGCATCCCCTGCGAGCTGCTGGTGGTCTACGACCGTCCCAGCGACTCCACGGCGGAGCCGGCCGCGGAGTATGCGCGAAGGGACCGCCGGGTTCGCCCTCTGCTCAACGACGTGGGCCCGGGCCCGGCCGGTGCCATCAGGAGCGGCATCGCCTCCGCCCGCTCACCGGTGGTGGTGGTGACGATGGCGGACGGCAGCGACGACCCGGCCCAGATAGAGCAGTTGACCACCATGGTGGAGCAGGGGGCTGCGGTGGCGGCCGCCTCCCGCTACATGCGCGGTGGCCGCCAGCTGGGCGGACCTCCCCTGAAGGGCCTGGTCTCGCGTGCCGCAGGCCTCTCCCTGCACGCCCTTACCAGGGTGGGCACCCACGACGCCACCAACTCCTTCAAGGCCTATTCCAAAGCGTTCCTCGACGAGGTTGGGATCGAGTCCGATGCCGGGTTCGAGATCGGAATCGAGATGGTCGCCAAGGCGCACCGGCTGGGCCTGCGGGTGGTCGAGGTCCCCACCACCTGGCGGGATCGCACCCAGGGGCAGTCCAACTTCAAGGTGCGAGAGTGGATTCCGCGCTATCTGCATTGGTATCTGGTGGCGCTCCTGCCCGGTTACGGCAGCCGGCGCCCCTACAAGGGGTGATCTGAATGGCGAAGGTCTTGGTCTCGGGCTCGGCGGGTTTCATCGGTGGGTATGTGGTGGAGGCGCTGCTGCAGCAGGGCCACCAGGTGGTGGGGCTAGACGACCACTCCAAGTACGGGCCGGTGGCGCGTTCCTACGACGGCCACCCCAACTACCGCCTGGTCGAAGGCGACGCCCGCGACAGCGAGCTGGTGTACTCCCTGCTGGACGGCTGCCAGCACTTCATCGCCGGGGCCGCCATGATCGGCGGGATCTCGTATTTCCACACCTACGCCTACGACCTCTTGGCGACCAACGAGAGGATCATCGCCTCCTCCTGCGATGCCGCCATCCGAGCCCACCGCGACGGCGGCTTGGAGAAGGTCACCTACCTCAGCTCGTCCATGGTCTTCGAGGGCACCGACCGCTGGCCGTCCTACGAGGGCCAGGAGCAAGAGGTTCCGCCGCCGATGTCTTCCTACGGCTTCCAGAAGCTGGCGGTGGAGTACTTCGCCCGGGCCGCACACCAGCAGTACGGCCTTCCCTACACCATCATCCGGCCCTTCAACTGCGTGGGGATCGGAGAGGAGCGGGCGCTGGGCGATGTGGAGATCGAGAGCGGCAACGTCAAGCTGGCCATGAGCCATGTCGTCCCCGACCTGGTGCAGAAGGTGCTGAAGGGGCAGGACCCCCTGCACATCCTGGGGGATGGCTCCCAGATCCGCCACTACACCTACGGCGGCGACCTGGCTCAGGGCATCGTGCTGGCGATGGAGCACCCCGCCGCCCTGAACGAGGACTTCAACCTCTCCACCCAGGAGTCCACCACCGTGCTGGAGCTGGCCCAGCTGATCTGGGCCAAGATCAAGGGGGCGGAGACTCCCTTCCGCCACGTCTGCGACACCCCCTTCGAGCACGACGTGCAAAGAAGGGTGCCCTCCACCGAGAAGGCCCGGCGGGTACTGGGTTTCGAGGCCACCACCAGCCTCAGCCAGATGCTGGACGAGGTCATCCCCTGGATCCAGGAGGCGATCCGCGGCGGTCGGATCTGACCTCCGCTGGCCACGGCTCGGCCACCACCGCCCCCCGGTCGTGGCGGAGCCACCGACGGGATGGGCCGATGGCGGTGTCCGGCTCGGCCAGGAACCTGCCCCGGCCACCGCCGGCTCAGTGGTAGAAGACGCTCAGGTGGTGGGCGGCCAGGAACTCCGCCAGCGGCTTGAAGCCGGGATAGACCTGGTAGACCAGCGGCACCACCTGTGATTCGGGTGCGGTCTGGTAGTGGCGCACCAGGGAGACCGCCTGCTCCCGCTGGACCCGGGTGATCCTTCCCTCGATGAGACCGGAGTGGTAGCTGCCTACCACGTCCAGCAGGTAGAACAGGACCAGGATCGCGGCCAACCCTCGGGCCGCCGGCAGGCGGGTGCGGCTCGCGATCGCGGCCCAAGCCAGCCACACCCCGGCCACCAGCCAGAGGTTGAACAGGGTGTAGCGTGAGCTGGTTGCCAGCTGCAGGCCCAGGTGGGCCCGCCCGATGGTGATAAGGAAGTCGATCAGGACCCCGAACCCGATCAGGGCCAGTGGCACCGCGAGCCACTCCCCGGACGCCGGCCGCCAGACCCAGTAGCCGAAGGCAGCCGCTCCCAACACCAGGATGCCAAAGCCGATCACCTCCTGCTGGGTCGTGCCCAGGTGGAGCAGCCGGGAGACCGGGACGGTCCCTCCCACCAGCAGGGAGAAGTAATGAAGTGAAACTCCAGGATGGGCCACTGCCCAGCGCACCCCCCCACCTGTGTCGACCCAGATGAACCCGATCCAGTAGATGGCGGAGATGACGCAGGCGCTGGCGATCCAGGGCACCAGCTGCCGCCGCCGCCGCTGCCGGGCCAGGATGAACACCAAACCCGCCAGCCAGATCGCCAGTCCCTGAGTGGATGAGTAGGACGCCACCGTGGCGGCCGCGATCGCCAGGAGTAGGAACCATGGACGACGCTCGGCCAGGGTCAGCGCGATCAGGCTCACCACCAGGCAGAACAGGATCATGTACAGGGCGATCGCGAACCCCTGCAGGGCGACCGCCCACTGCAGCCAGCTGAAGATCACAAACGCCGCCGGCACGAACCACAGCAGGGCGGCCTTGGTGGTCCAACGGTAGACCGCTGCCAGCCCCGCCACGGTGAGGAGCAGGAGGGCGCAGCTGGCGAACATCTCCACCCTGGTGTTGAGGTGGTCGAGATGGTCCAGCACCAGCATCAGCAGGTTGGGGAAGAGCATCCGGTTCTCGTTGTGCTGGGTCCACAAAGCGGTCAGGGTGAGCTGACCATGCACGGTCAGGCGGTAGAGGATCACCATCGCCCATTCGTCCTGGTAGGGGACGTTGACGCTGAAGATGTAGACGTAGGCTGTGTAGGCGGCGGCCGCCGCCGCCAGCAGCACCACCGCCGGACCGGTGGTGCGCGCCTCGCTCAAAAGGCGCGGCCGCGTCATGCTCATGGATGTCCGATTGTAAGGAGTGGCCCGAGCGGGACCCATCCCCGGGAGGGGGCGGCGGGGCCGGCCTTCGGCTTGGTTGAGGCGGGGTCTCCGACGCAAGAAAGCAGCTGAGGCACACGCTCCGATGGGGCAGAAGGGAGGCCTCCGGTCTCTGGCCTGCGCCGGCTCGCCGAACCGGCTGCCGGGCCGGAGGTGCGGTGGTTGATAGCGAGTGCTGAAGCAGGGTCCATCCGCTGACGGGGACCCGGCCCCACCGCATCCAGGGTCGTGCCTCGCTCAGGCAAAGACCGACCAGTGGCGCGCCTGCAGCCAGCTGGCCCAGCCGCGCACGTAGGCGCCCGATGGCGGGTAAAGGTCGTGGGCCAGGACCGCGTTGGGCTCACCTCGAAAGTCGCGCAACACCAGCGCCGCCTGGTCCCGGCTGGCCAGGGTGGCGCGGCCCTGCTCGATGCCGTTGGGGATGGACCAGACCACCTGCGCCACCACCGCTGCCAGCACCAGCCCGGTCAGGGCCGACCGCCACGGCCTTCCCATCAGGAAGCCGGGCAGAGAGCGAAGCTGGTGGGGCGGGTTCAGCAATGTCAGCGCGCCCAGGTAAACCCCGATCAAGAAGACCAGGCCGTAGGTGGTGTAGCGGCTGCTGAGGGGCGCGTCCAGCTGGAGCCGGCCGACCGTGACCATGATGTCGAACAGAAGTCCCGACAGCCACAGAGCCAGGGGAAGGCGCAGTCGCGAGGCGGGGACCTTGCGCTGCAGCACGCCCCAGAGCACCAGGGCACTGGCGCCCAGCAGGATCAGGGCGAAATCGGTGTGGTGCACCGGGACGATGTTGCCCATGAGCTGGAGCAAAAACCGCACCGCCAGCACCGGGTGGTTGAGAGCGTAGGTGGGGCTGGTGACGGTGTAGATGTTGCCGATGTGCCACTCGTAGAAGGCGGTGACCGCAACTCCGAGCACGATCCAGGCGCCCAGCAGGAAGCGCGACCGGGCTCGCATCAGTGCGTAAACAAATCCGACCGGCCACACCAGCAGGCCCTGCAGCGAAGAGTAGGAGGCGACCACCGCCGCAAGGCAGGCCAGCAGGAAGAGCCCGGGGCCGGAGCCGCCTGCCTCCAGTGCGCACAGGCAGACAAGGGTGCACAGAAGGATCAGCATCCAGGCCAGCTGGAACGCCCACAGCAGGTTGCCCACCTGCACCAGGCTGAAGTACAAGAACGGGATCGGGACCAGCCAGATCAGGGGAATCTCGGTGGTGCGCAGGGCCAGCCAGATGAGCAGGGCCAGGGTGATGGTCATGAGGACCGCGCTCAGGTACATGTCGTACACGGAGTTGACGCGGGTGTGGCTGTCCACGAAGGCCTGCAGCAGGTTGGGGACCAGCATCCGGTTCTCGTTGTGGGGCAGCCAGAGCAGGGAGAAGGTCAGGCGCCCCTGGACCATCGCCCGGATCGATGGCAGGGTGCCGTTCCAGCTGTCGGCGAAGGGGACGTTGACTGCGTAGCTGTGGATGAACCAGAAGTCGAGCCCCACCGGCACCGCCATCACCAGGCACACCAGTGCGCTCCAGATGTGGCGGCGCGGCGACCTCTGCGCCTCCGAGGCGGGAGGCTCCAAGGAAGGGTTCTCGGCAGGCGGAGTGGGAGCAGGCAGGGTCTCTATCCGTACACGAAGGGCTTTGAGCCCGGCCCGATCGGCCGCAGGCGGAGTCATGGTAGCCGGTGGAGGGGTGGACGGTGGGTCGAGCCCGCAGCGAGCGGGTGGCCCAGGCCCTGCTCCGGCGCCTGCTAAGGTGCAGCCGTGGGTCGAGTGCTGATCGTCGCCAACGACGTGGTGGCCAAGCGCATGGCAGGGCCGGGCATCCGCTGTTTCGAGCTGGGCCGGGTTCTGGCTCAGGCTGGCCACCTGGTCACCCTGGTGGGAGTCGGCGCGACCGACCTGGCCCAGGAGTCGCTGCGGATCGTGCCGCAGCTGAGCCACATCGAGCTGGACGAGCTGGCCCGGCAGCAGGATGCGATCCTGCTGGAGGGGATCGCGCTGGTGCGCTACCCCTCACTTCGCAGCGTGCCGGTGCCGCTCATCGTCGATCTCTACGACCCCTTCCCGCTCGCCCTGCTGGAGCAGGAGGCGCACCGGCCACCGGCGGTCCAGGAGCACGAGAGCTCGGAGATCCGCAAGGTCCTGCGCGAACTGCTGAGAGGAGGTGACTTCTTCCTGTGTGCCAGCGAGGTCCAGCGCGACCTCTGGACGGGTGCGCTTCTGGAGGCGGGGCGGGTTGCCCCCAGGATCTGGGCCCAGGACAACTCGCTTCGCCAGCTCATCGACGTGGTCCCCTTCGGGCTGCCAAAAGAGCCCCCACATGGGTCCCGGGAGGAGAGGAGGCTCCCGGTCGGAAACCTGGGTGAAGACGACGTGGTGCTGCTGTGGGGAGGCGGGATCTACAACTGGTTCGACCCTTTGACCCTCATCCGCGCCGTGGGCAGGGTGGTCGAGACGGTGCCTTCGCTGAAGCTCATCTTCATGTCCACCGACCATCCCAACACTTCTGTTCCGGAGCGGATGTGGATGCCAGCCCGCGCCCGCCAGCTCTCGGACCAGCTGGGGCTGACCGATGCCCACGTCTTCTTCAACCACGAGTGGGTCGCCTACAGCGACCGCTCCCGCTGGTTGCTGGCCACCGACTGTGGGGTTTCCACCCACTTCGACCATGCCGAGACCAGGTACGCCTTCCGCACTCGCATGCTCGACTACCTGTGGTGCGGCCTGCCCATAATCTGCACCGACGGTGACCGCTTTGCACAGCTGGTGGCAGAGCGGGACCTGGGCTGGGTAGTCCCCGCTGAGGACGTGGACGCGCTCAGCAACGCGATCCTGGAGATGGCGCGGGACCCCGAGCGGCGCCGCTTGATCTCGGAGCGGGTGCAAGAGGTCGCCCGCGACATGACCTGGGAGCAGGTGGCCCAGCCCCTGCTTCGCTTTGTCGCCAGCCCGGCCCTGGCAGCCGACCAGCCCCGCCACCACTGGATCCACCAGCGCCCGCCGAACCCCACTGAGCTGCGCCTCCAGGAGGTCTCCCGGTTGCTGCGTCGGGCTGTCTACGAGCTCGGCCACAGTGGCCCTCTGGCCACCACCAAAAAGGCGGCACGCTGGTGGAGCAAGCGAGCTCGCGGCACTTCCCCCTCGCTGGCGGCAGCCAACCAGCCGGAGGGTGACCTTGGGCCGGGCGATCCCCGCGGCTCGACGAAGACCGGCGAGGAAGCGGCTCCGGCCACCCCGGTGCATCAGGCTGGGGGTGAGGGCGCCGAGCCAGACCCCAAGCAAATGGTTCCCTGACCAGGTCCACCGGATCAGCTCAAAAGGACTCGCATGAGGCTGCCTGAGAGGCGCTGAGCAGGCCCGGTGTCCCCACCGTGGCGCTGGGCCGGGGCCCCTCCTCTGGGACCGGAGTTCGACTGGGCCCCTGTTAGACTCCAGGGCCGTGGCCAGCACCTCCGTCTCTTGGGAGAAGTCGGGCAGGCTCCCGCCCCCGCTCTCGGTACCCACCCGGCCGCCCGAATCCGGGGTGAGCACGAGGCGTACCCACCCGGTGCCAAGTTGAGCGGGGACACCGATCTGGGGCCTCAGGGGCCGCTGGTGAGTGTTGTGGTCGTCACCTACGAGCCGGATGCCCGGCTGCTGGCGGATTGCCTCCAGTCGGTGGTCAGCTCAGACTACCGTCCGCTGGAGGTCGTGGTGGTGGACAACGGATCGCACCGGGCCGGGGTCGAAGAGGAGGTGGAGGCTGCGATCCAGGGCAGCTCCCTGATCACCTTGACCTTCTCAGGTCAGCTCAAGAACCTGGGTTATGCCGAGGCGACCAACGTGGGGGTCGGCCTCAGCCACGGCGAGCTGATGCTGCTTCTGAATCCGGATGCCCGGCTGGAGCCGGATGCAATCCGTCTGCTGGTGGAGGCTGCCACGGCCCGTCCCCAGGCGGCGGGGTTCGCCCCCAAGGTGCTGCTCGCCGACCCCGGGTTCGTGATCGACTCGGTGGGGGTGGCCATCCACCCTGGCAGCGAGGGGTCTCAGCGGGGGCTGGGGCAGGTGGATGCCGGCCAGTACGACCTGGAGGAGCAGGTGCCGGGGCTCTGCTTCGCGGCCGCCCTGATCCGCCGTCAGGCCTGGCAGCGAGTTGGCCCTCTGGATGTCCGCTACTTCATGTTCTACGAGGATGTGGACTGGTCATTTCGAGCCCAGGTCACCGGCGAGACCTTCTGGACGGTACCTCAGGCCAGGGTCTTCCACTTTCACTCGGCCAGCACCAGGCATCTGGGAAGCGGCTTCAAGACCCGCCTCATCCAGCGCAACCTGATCTGGACCGCGGTCAAGAACCTCGAGACCAGAGCCGCGCTCAGGGTGCTGCTGCGCCGCAGCGCGGCCAATGTCCGGCGGCTCAGACGGCCGCAGCACGCCACCGCCTCCGCCCGCGCCCTCATCGATGCCTGGGCCGGGTTGCCGGGGATGCTCCGCTCCCGCCGCCAGGTCCAGGGCCGCCGCAGGCGTAGCGACGCGGAGTTCCTGGGAGGACGGGGAGAGGCGACCTTCTTCGACGCCGAGAGCTACCGGCCCGAAGCCAGCGTGGCGGCTCTGATGGCCGTGCTGAGCCGGCTTTACGCGGTCAGCCCGGAGCCGGCCCTGGAGCGAACCCTGCTGCGGATCACCTCAGCGGAGGCGACCGGACTGGGCCGTGACAAAGCGCGGATCGCGGCCATGGTTCGCAGCGGAGGGATGGAGATCAGCCCCGCCCTGGGGTGGCTGCTGGATCAGATGGAGCAGGGGCAGGCATAGCCCGACAGCCCGGTCCCCTGTCCTTTGTGGTGGAAGGGATCGAGATCAGCACACCCGACCGCGGCCGCCGCCGTCAGCCGTCCTCGGGCAGGCTCGAGCCCGTGATCCTGCGCACCGGCCTGGTGAGCCGCCAGCTCCGGGAGTTGAGCAGGCGGTGATTCAGCTCTCGCACCGAGCCGAGCTCGGCGCGCAGGGCCGCGATCTCCTCGCCATTGGCACGGTCCAACTCGCGGACCCTCCTATCCAGCTCCCTGGCCCGCTCGTAGAGATCGGCCAACTCGTGGGCGGGGACCCGCACCGCCTGTCCCGAATACCGCTGGCGGACCTGCGCGCCGGTGCGCTCCCAGCGCTCTTCGGAGCCCTCCGGTACGGCGTTGGAGCCGTCCGTGCGCAGGCGGTACTCGGAGACCAGGGAGTCGACGAAGCAGAATTCGAAGCGCGCCGCGAGCTCGCGCAGGAATGCCCAGTCCTCGTAGATGGGCAGCGTCTCGTCGAAGTGGATCCCGGCTCGCCGCACGGGCTCGCGACGCACCACCAGGGTGTTGATGGGGATGTAGTTCTCGACGAACAGGTGGGCCCTATCAAAGGGCTCGTCATATCGCTTCACGTGGCTGAGCGCCCGAAAGCCCCACGGGGCCGCCTCCCCCCGGACCACCTGGCCCACCCCGTAGGCGACGGTCACCTCCGGGCGTTCGCGCAGGCAGCCGATCAGCGTGTCGCCGAAGCTGGGGTAGTAGACGTCATCGTCGTCCAGGAAGGAGACGAACTCACCGCTCGCCTGCTCCAACCCCCAGTTGAGGGGACGCCCCCGCTCCGACTGGTGGGGCGGCACCACGGTCACCGCCACGTCGAGAAGACCGTCAAGGTGGCTCGCCAGCTCCTCGACCTGGTCGGCGTACGTCTGCGGGGAGCTGTCCACGCAGACGATGGCGCGCACCCGGGGATAGGTGAGGCCGGCCAGTGAATAGAGAGCGTCTTGGAGGTAGTGGAGCCGCCCCTCGATGGTGCGGACGATCACGTCGAGGCGGCCGTCCTGCGTCTTGGCCGAAGGGGTGTAGCCGACCCTGCTCAGGACCTCCACCACGGCCTGACCCCGCTCCGGGGCCGGCCGCAGTTCGAAGACGTACTGGTAGACCAGGCTGTTGGGATTGGCGCGCTGGGAGATCGTCTGCAGGGTCTCCTGCTCGCCACCGTCGAGGTTCAGGGCCCGGCCATACTCCAAGACCTCGGTGCCGAGTGGTGGCAGCACCACCCGCTCCACCGCTACGACTTCGTACCCGCACCGGAAGGCGAGCTCGGTGAAGTTGGCCTCGGTGAAGAAGCGCAGATGGGTCTCGTCGAGGATGCCGGTGGGCTGAATGCGCCACTGGTCCTGGGCGAGCATCAGCTGCACGTCGATGTGGGTGATGTTGGGGAAAGAGCACAGCACCCTGCCGCCGGGGTTGAGCAGGGCGGCCGCCGGTGCCAGCAGGCTCGCCGGCGCGCTGAGGTGCTCCAGGACGTCGGCCAGGACGATCACGTCGAAGCGGCGCTCGCCGACCACCGTCTCGGCCGGCTGCCGGGTCAGGTCCGCCACATAGGCCTCGATCCCGCGAGACCGAGCCACCCCGACCGCGTCTTCATCGACGTCGATTCCCACCACCCGGCAGCCCCGCGCTCGCTCCAGCGCCACTCCCAGGTTGCCGGACGAGCAGCCGATGTCGAGGACCGCCGAGCCCTCCGGGATCCGCTCGCAGATGAGGCCGTAGGTGCTATTGCGGTTGTGGGGATCGACTTCGAAGTCGTACTTACCAGCGTCGCTGGGCATAGATCTCTCCCGGGGTCAGCATTATGTGGGGGTTGCCGGAGCGCTCCAACTTGGTCTGGGGCAGCCGGCCGAACTCCTCCAGGATCCGCCCCACCAAGGTCGGTGCCAGCCGCTCCTCGAGCGCTCCCCGGTACTCCTCGACCGCCGCCTCTCCGAAGTATTTGCGCCTCAGGTAGAGGTGTCCGAGATGGCTATGGAATCCCTCAGCGGAACGGTCCTTGGTCAGATCCTGTCCCTCGGTCACGTGCAGGCAGCGCGCACTGGGCACGTAGAGGCAGCGCCAGCCCCCCAGCCAGGCCCGCCAGCTGAGATCGACATCCTCACAGTAGAGGAACAGCGCCGGGTCAAAGCCTCCGAGCTCCAGGAAGTGCGGCCGGCGGACCAGGAGGCAGGCGGCTGAGCACCAGTCGGTCTCCAGGGTCGCCGGGTCGTAACTCTTGGGGTGCTCGATGGGGAACTGCGCCGCCTCGACCAGGGCCGCCCGGGGCTCGCGCTCGGCGACCGTCACCAGCTCGCGCAAGCAGTCGTAGTGAGGGACCGCATCCGGATTGAGCAGGAGCAGGTACTCGCAGGGGTCCGCAGCCCGAGCTGCCATCTGGTTGTGGGCGGCCCCGAACCCGATGTTGCCACTGGGGGAGGGGTGGTAGGTGGCGTTGAGCCCCGAGTTGGCGACTGCGCTCTCCGCCTCCGCCTCCGGGCTGTTGTCCCAGAAAGAAACCGTGAACCCACCGGTGGTGGGCAGGAGATGGCGCAGTCCCGTCAGCAGCCGGGGGAGCCAGCGGCCGGACCGGTACAGCACGACTTGGATCTGCACCCGGGCTGGCTCGACTCCCGAACTCCCGGCCACGGCCTCCACGGCGGTCATGATAGAGGTAGCGCATCTGCGGAACGGTGCTCATGCCCGACCACCGGCCCCGTCTGCCGATCAGGGCCGGCGCCGTGCGGGATGCGGCCTGGAGATCTTCCGGATGCCAGCGGTCGCACCGTGGGCCAGAGACCCAGGGGCCGCGCCGAACGCTCAGCGCCGGTCAGCGCACCGCCACGAACAGGCTTCGCTGCTGCTCCTCGATGTAGTGGTCGGTGACGTTGTTGGCGACAAAGTCCGGCTGCTCGTAGACGGTGCTGAAGCCAGCATCCCGGATCGCCTGGATCAGGTGGCTGCGCTCGAGCCAGAAGGACCTCGAGTTACCGTAGCTGCTCCAGTTGGACGCCTCGACCTCGTCTGGGTCAGGTTCCTCGGCGAACTCCCGATACCAGCGGCCGAGGTGTCCGTCGTGCTCCACCAGTTCGGAGAGGTCGAAGTGCGCCGGCACTCCGGAGCCGAGCGAATAGTGGGTCTGGAGGATGAGCAGCCGCCTCGAGCGCTCACCCAACAGCTTCAGGAAGGTGGCCGGCCGGTCAAGGTGGTACAGCAACCCGCTGCAGAAGACCACGTCGAAGAGGGGGTATTGCGCCAGATTGCGGACGTCGTCGCGGACGAAGTGCAGGTTCGGCAGGCGCAGTTGCGAGGCCACCAACTGACATCGGGAGAAGTTGACCTCACGGGCCTCCAGGCCGGTGGCGTCGAAGCCGGCCCGGGCGAACTCCACCGTGTACCCGCCCTCCAGACATCCCAGATCGATCACGGTGGTGTGCGCCCGTCCGGCCGGTGGGAAGAAGAGGTCCAGCGTCCGCAACACCGCCTGGGTCACCGGCTCTTTGGCGGTCAACGAAGCGCCGGGACGGGTGACGGTTCCGTCCGGCAGCTCGATGTTGTGGGCTGTGAATGGGATAAGCGGCGAATCCATCTCCTGCTCCTGCAAACGCAACGGGCACGTCGGGTCGGAGCGACCCAGTATGCGCGTCCCGCCTCAGTCCGGTTCGAGGCAACAGCCCGCGACTCCAGCTGTCCCGCTCCTTTGGCCGCCGGCGGTCCAGACGGCGGCTCGCCCCGCCATCTCCGGCTTGGACACCTGCCCCGCGGTTGTGCGACCGGTGGGCCGGGCTCCATCCCGATTGATCCGATGTCAAGGGCTGCTCGTATACCGCCACAGGACCCGCCAGCTGACGACTTTCTGGTGGAGCAAACGCCCCTCCCGGCCAGCGGTTCCCCAGAGAGCGAGCTGGCCGCTGTCCCTATTCGGTCATGGAGAGCGCGGCTCACCGCGCTGGTCAATTCGGAGCAGAGGAGACAAGGATGGATCCCGTAACGCGACGCAGTTTCCTGAAGAGGGCGGGACTCGGAGCAGCGGCGGTCGGCGTGGCCGCCACCGTACCGAGCTTCATGCGCGATCGAGCCAAGCCCAGCCAGATGACCCCGGCCGTGCCCATGGGCCGGGTCTCCCAGGCCGGCCCGGTGGTGGCGCACATCAGCGATGCCAACACCGGCGACATCACCCTGATGTCGGGCACCAGGGAAGTCACCTATCACAACGCCGCGCTGGCGCGCGAGTTGCTCCGGGCGGCCCAATAGGCCGTTTGCGACACCGTGCAGAAATTGAGCAGGAGGTAACCATGTCATCGCACCGCGAAGCCCCGAGTATCGCCAAGGACCCGGTGGCCGATACCACCGATGTCTACGCTTTTGTGAGCCCCGATGATCCGAGCACGGTGACGATCATCGCCAACTTCATCCCCCTGGAAGAGCCCGGAGGGGGGCCGAACTTCTACGAGTTCGGCAACGATGTCCTCTACGAGATCGTGGTCGACCAGACCGGTGTTGGCAACGCCAACATCATCTACCAGTTCCTCTTCGAGACCGAGATCAAAGACGACAACATCTTCCTCTACAACACCGGCCCGATCAGCTCCTTGGACAGCGCCAACTGGAATCGTCCGCAGTTCTACACCGTCCGCCGGGTGGTGAACTACAGCAACGGGAATGAGCCCCAGGTGACAACTCTGGGCACCCACGTCCCCTGCCCGCCCTGCAACATCGGACCGGCTTCGATTCCCAACTACCCCAGCCTGGCCTCCGCGGCCATCTACGCGCCGGCGGCCGCGCCCGGCACCAGGATCTTCGCCGGTCAGCGTGCCGAGGGCTTCTATGTGGACCTCGGCGCGATCTTCAACCTCGGGGACCTGCGGCCCTTCCAGGAGCTCTGGCTCGGTGGCGGCAGCGCTACTCCAGGGGTCAACTCCGGGGCGGGCAAGAACGTCCACACCATCGCGATCCAGGTCCCCAAGACCAAGCTGCTTCAGGGCAATTACAACGGCAGCTCCCCCACCGACCCCAGGTCGACGATCGGGGTCTGGGCGCGGTCGCTGCGGCAGAAGGCCACGATCGAGTCCGGCGGAGTCACGGAGACCGTGGGCCCCTACATGCAGATATCCCGGCTGGGCAACCCGCTGGTGAACGAGGTTCTGATCGGGATGGGCTTAAAGGACTCATGGAACTCCACGATGCCGCAGGCAGACAGCCGCTTCGTGGCTGATTACGAGCACCCGGCCCTGGCCTCGTTGCTCCCCACCCTCTACCCCAAGGTGTTCCCGAACCTGGCCACCCTCAACAATTCCGGGGCATCCAGGGCCGACATCGTGGCCATCCTGCTCACCGGCCTACCCGCGGGTGTGGTCAGCGGCTTCCAGAACTACACCGGCACCACTCAGTCGGACCTGCTCCGGCTCAACGTGGCCTACGCTCCCAGCAGCAACCCGAGCCTGCTCGGCCTGCTGGGCGGTGACGTGGCCGGCTTCCCAACGGGCGCCGGGTCTTCGACGACGTGACCACCATCGAGCTGCGCGCACTGGCAGGGCTGACCTACGCTTTGGTCGACAAGAGCTACACGCCCGACAAGGCGGCCAGCGAGATCTACCGGTGATAGATCCCGCCAGCAACAACCCGGCCTCGCTCTCCAGCATCGGCATCACCTACCTCAACTCCTTCCCCTACCTGGGGACGCCTTACGACGGATTCGACACTCCCTCCAAGACCACGACCGACTACGGCACCGGCAGCTGAGCGGCGAGGAGCTTCTAATCAGAGTTGCTTAGCGCAGACCGCAGGGCGAGCGGGAGGTGGCTCTCGGCCGGGGCCGGTTCGGTTGGGCAAAACACCCAGCCGGACCGGTCTCTTCGCCTGGAGATCGAGCGAGCCACGATGCGCACAGGGGCCTCCCGCGCGGTAAGGTATCCCCATCGGTCTTCCCCCTACGTTCCACTCTTGGCTTTTCGACCCCGGAGCTTCCGCTCCGGCAGACTGCGCCACCGAGTCGCGATGGGGCCGCTGGCTGGGGGCACGCACCCCTGAGCAGGCACGGTCGTCCCGGCTTGCGGAGCCGCGAGACATCCTCACCATCGTCCCAGTTGGCCCGTCGACCGGCGCCCAGGCGTCGCTCACGACTGAGTTGCCACCGCCCTGGGGGATTCTTGGCGCCCTGGGCTCAGCTCCAACCTCCGCTATGCCTGCGTCCCGCCGGTCCTGGATGTGCTCGGGCCGGTCCCGGAGTCCGGCTGAGGTGGCATGACCACCTCCCGGCCCCAGCCTGTCCGCACCACCCTCACTTTCTCGGCCTACCTTCTAGTCGCCTTTGCGCTGGCCGCCCTGGGTGTGCGAGTTGGGCTTGTCTCGGGCGTCAGTGCCGCCAGCTCCGCCGGAGCTGCCTACTTCCCGCTCTCTCCGCGCCGACTCCTCGACACCCGCAGCCAGGGCGGAGCGCTGGGGCCGGGCCAGACCATGGCTCTGCAGATAGCAGGAACTGACGCGGTGCCGGCTGACGCCTCAGCTGTCGTCCTCAACGTGACCGTGACCGACCCCACCTCCGCAGGCTTCCTCTCCGTGTATCCGCAGGGGGCAGCCCGTCCAGAGGTCTCCAATCTCAACTGGACGGCGGGAGAAACCCTGGCCAATCTGGTGCTGGTCAGCCTCGGCAATGGCGGCGTGACCATCTACAACCAGAGTGGGGCGACCGAGGTGGTCGTCGATCTTCAGGGCTATTTCGCGCCGCCCTCTGGTTCCGGGTCGGGTGAGTACGTGCCGGTCGCCCCGAGCCGGATCGCGGACACCCGCGCCGGCAGTGGCGAGCCCTACTCCGGTTCGACCCTGGGCCCGCAGCAGACCCTGGACGTCGCGGTTGCGGGCCAAGGCGGAATCCCGAGCTCTGGAGCCGCCGCGGTGGTGTTGAACGTGACCGCGGTTGGCACCACCGCCAACAGTTTTCTGTCCATCTACCCGGCGGGTCAGGCCAATCCCAAAACCTCGACCCTCAACTGGACGGCTGGATCCACGGTCGCCAACAGGGTGGTGGTGCCGTTGGGAGCCGGCGGAGCTATAGCTGCCTACAACTGGGCCGGCAACACCAACCTGGTGGTCGACGTCGACGGATACTTCACAGCCTCCGCCACCTCGGTTGCGGGAGCATCGCTGTTCGTTCCGATCGTGCCGACCCGGATCCTCGACACCCGAGTCAACGCCGGGACCCTCGGCCCTCAGGGCTCCCTCACCGAACAGGTTGCCGGACTGTCCTCAGTGGCCGCGTCTGCTTCGGCGGTGGTGGCCAACCTGACCGCCACCGACACCACCCAGGCGAGCTTCTTCACCCTGTCCCCAAGCGGGGGCGCGCCCACGACCTCCGATCTGAACTGGCAGCCGGGGGAGACGGTGGCGAACCTCGCGATCTCGCCCTTGAACCAGCTGGGCAACCTCTCTCTGTACAACAACCAGGGTTCGGCCGCTGCCATCCTCGACGTGTTCGGTTACTTCCAGCCGGCGGTGGCGGTGGCGGGCGGCCCGGAGGTTCAGCCATGTTCGGACTCTCTGCTCTCGGCGCCAACCCAGGCGGCGATGGGCTCGGTGATCACGGTCAGCGTTCAGAGCGACTGCCCCTCCGGAGCCACTCCCTACTACAGCTACTGGTACCGGGCCCCCGGCCAGCTGTCGTGGTCACTGGCTGTGAGCGGGTCGACCGACTCCAGCTACGCCTACCCATCCGCCGACTGGACCGCCGGCGGCTACCAGCTGTTGGCCTGGGTGGGCTCGGAGAGCGGCGTCTACCAACAGCAGCTGGGAGCGGCTGACACCCAGGTCATCCCCCCGCCCTGCACCGGCGTTTCGGTGTCGGTGTCTCCCAACCCGGGCCTGGTCTCAGCTCCGGTGGTGGTGACCGCGGCCCCCCAGTGCCCAGCCGTCGACTCGCCGGCATATGCCTACTTTGTGCAGTCGGGTGGGGCGGCGGCCCGAGAGCTGAGCCAGGGCTGGACCAGCCAGGCCAGCCTGCCTGTCTCGACCCAGGGCTGGGCGGCTGCCACCTACACCTTCACAGTTGAGATCGCCAGCTATCTCGGGGGCCCGGAGCAGGCGCAGGCCGTCGCCGTTGACAGCCTGCGCAGCAGCGGCAGCATCGTGGTCGGGAACGTCCCCTATTCCCCTCAGGCCTACGGCATGGACTGCGAGGAGGCCGCCCTTGAGATGGCCCTCGCCCACCAGGGGATCCTGCTCCAAGGCAACAACGTTCAGAGCCAGAACGACATCCTTGGCGCTGAGGGAGTCGACCGGACCGTCCCCGGGATCGGTCCCAGCTACACCAGTGGGGACCCCATGCAGAACTTCATAGGCCCGCCCAATGGCCCGGAGGCGGCCGGATACGAGCCCGGCGCCTACTACGGCGCGGTGGTGAAGGCGGCCCGAGCCTTCGGCGCCCAGGTTTTGGCGGCCGGAGAGGGCATAAGCATGACTCAACTCGAGCTGTATCTGGAGGAGGGACACCCGGTGCAGGCCTGGGTCTCATTCAACTTCCAGCACTACACCCCGACCTTTCTGAGCAACGGCCACGACTCCTGGCCCTGGGCGGGCCCGCACGAGCACTCGGTCATGGTCGTGGGCATCGGGGTGAACGCCATCCTCATCGACAACCCCTGGGACCAGACCAGCTCAGGGGCCCCCTACACGGGACCGCTGCGGTGGGTTCCCCTTGCCACCTTCGAGGGTGCCTACTCCAGCTACGCCCAGATGGCTGTGGTGCTGAATTAGGTCTCGGCCCTCCCGTTCTCCCCGCTCGCGGGAGGTGGTTCCCAGGCGCCGACGGAGTGTGGCAGAATTCTCACTGACAGCGCCATCCGGCCGCCGGACCACCGGCGGCACTCAAAAAAAAGGAGGGAATGCCCATGGCCGATGATATACAGCCGACTCTCACCCTTGAGGGTGCCGACTGAGGATCTCGGCGGGGACCTGAACTCTTTGGAGGCGCTGGTCAACCAGGTGAACTGACTGTCGCGTAGCGCAGCCCCTCACCTGTGGTCCAGAGCCCGAGGTCCTTGTTTGATCACCCGAACGATGAGCAGGGCCGGACTGAGTCCGGCCCTGCTGCTTTTTGCTCACGGCGTAGGATGGAGGCATGTCTGCTCCAGATGCGGCCGTCGATGATGAGCTCTTTCGGGAGATCCTTCTCGACCATTACCGACATCCGAGACATCACGGTCTGGTGACGCCCTCCGACGCCAAGGAGCATGGCCACAACCCCCTCTGCGGCGACGAGGTGGACATCAGCCTGCGGCTGCGCGACGGCCGACTGGAGGCGGTGGGATTCGAGGGACAGGGCTGCTCGATCTCGATGGCGTCCGCCTCCATGATGGCTGAGGAGATAGACGGGAAGAGCCTCGCGGAGGTTCGTGATCTCATCCAGAGGTTTCGGGGCCTCCTCGTCGAGGGCCGCGATCCCGGCGAGCTGGGGGAGATGGGGGATCTGGAGGCGCTGACCGGCGTTCGCCGCTACGTGGCCAGGATCAAGTGCGCGATGCTGCCATGGACGGCATTGGAAGCCGGATTGGAGAAGGTCAATGGCTGAGGATCAGAGTCCAACCACCGAGCCGGAGCGTCCGGCTGGTGCCACCTCTCCCGTGCTGCGGCCCGAGGATGTCGAGGACGCGCTGCGGGAGGTGATCGACCCCGAGCTCGGACTGGACATCGTCAGCCTGGGCCTGGTGTACGGAGTGGATGTGGCCGAGGACGGTGACACCACTGTCCGGCTCACCCTGACCAGCCCCTACTGTCCGCTCGGTCCCATGATCGAATCCCAGGTCCACTCCGTGACTCAGTTCCTGCCCGGCATCAAGGATGTGACGGTGGACCTTGTCTGGGACCCGCCGTGGGATCCCCACACGATGGCCAGCGACGAGGTGAAGCTGGAGCTGGGCCTCTACTGAGCGGAGGCGTCGCGGCTGCCCAGCAGCTTCCAGGCCGTGGGGAATAGGCCCATCGCCACCAGGGTCTTGAGGGCGTCGCCGATGAGGAATGGGGTGACTCCCAGGGCGATCGCGGAGGCGGCTGTGAGGTGCAGGTCAACCGCTAGCCAGGTGGCGCCGAACAGGTAGATGACCAGATCGCCGGCCACCATCGCCGCCAGGACGGTGAGTGGACGCCGGTCCAGCCGGCGGCTGGCGAGCCAGCCCAGGAGGGCTGCGGCGAACACGAAGCCGACGATGTATCCGAAGCTAGGGGTTGTGAGGACCGCGAATCCGCCGGCTCCGGCGGCGAACCAGGGAACTCCGACCAGGCCGAGCGCCAGGTAGAGCACAGTCCCCGCCAGGGCCCGTCTGGTGCCGACCGCAAGGCCGCCCAGCAGGACCGCGAAGGTCTGACCCGTGATCGGTACCGGGGTGAACGGCAAGCGGATCGCAACCTGGGCGCACACCCCGATCGCCGCCGCAAACCCGAAGACGACGAGCAGGTCCCTGACCCGCTCCCCCGGGATGAGGTCGGACAGCACCGGCGCCTGGACGCGCGAACCGGAAGCGGCATTGAGCATGGCGCTGACGCTACCGATCCCAGCGCCGCTGTGTCAAACGGGCAACCGCGGTTGCTCCCGGACCAGGCCCATTAGTCTGATCCCCACGATGGAGCGGAAGAGCGAGGTGGAGCTGGACCAGCAGACCCGGCGGCGCCTGGAGACATACCTCGAACTCCTCTACCTCGCCGGCGACACCCGGAACCTGACCAGGGTCGCTCGGGACAAGGCGTGGGAGCGCCACATCGAGGAGTCGTTGAGCCTGGTGCCGCTACGCCCCTGGCGGTCCGGCGAGCTGGTGGTGGACCTGGGCAGCGGAGGCGGGGTCCCCGGCATCCCCCTGGCCCTGCTGATGCCACAGGTCAGGTTCGTGCTGGTGGAGAGGACCCAGTCCAAGGCCGCCTTCCTGCGCTCCTGCGTGAGCGAGCTGGGGCTGTCGGCCGTGACGGTTGAGGCTCGCGAGGCTCTCGAGTTGGGCCGCGACCCGGCCCACCCTCGGGCGGACGTGGTGGTCTCCAGGGCGGCGGCGCCGCTGCCGCGCCTGCTTCCACTGGTCAGCCCCCTGCTGCGACCGGGCGGCGAGGCCATCCTGGTGGTGGGGTCGTCGGTTCATGGGTCGGCCGACCTGGCCAGCACGTGTGCCCGAGCCCATCTGGGCACCCCCAAGATCGTGGATCCAGGCCGGATCCGCGTCCTGAGAGTCAGGCGGCGGTAGCGACCAGCCGCCCCGCTCGCCAGACGGCACTCGCTCGCAGCCCCGGCTCCCATGCGAACGCCCCCTCGTGATCCGCCTCCCAAAGGGCCAGGTCCGCCAGCTGGCCCGGGAGGATGGCTCCGCGGTCGCCAAGATCCAGTGACCGCGCCCCCCCCGAGGTGGCGGCGGCCAGAGCCTCCGCCACCGTCATTTGGAGCTCGGTGATGGCGAGATAGACGATGAGGCTCATCTGGGTCGTTCCCGAGGTACCGGGATTGTGGTCGGTCCCGAGAGCCACCGTAACCCCCCTGTCCAGCAGCGCTCGCGCGGGAGGAAGCTTGCCCATGTTCAGCGCGGTGACCGGGCACAGGGTCGCCACCGTCCCCGCGGCGGCCAGCGCCTGGATCTCCTCTTCCCCGATTTGCAGCAGGTGGTCTGCCGAGACCGCCTTGAGCCTGGCGGCGAGCCGGGAGCCACCGGACAGGCCGATCTCATCCGCGTGCAGGCGCAGCTTGAGGCCGGCGGCGCGCTCTGCCCGCAGGATCGCCTCCGACTCCTCCGCCGTGAAGGCCCCCTGGTCGCAGAAGACGTCGCCGAAAATGGCTCCGGCGGCGACGGCGGCCGGGCACCAGTCCCCGACGGCGCGGAGGTAGTCCTCACGGTTGCCGCGGTACTCGGACGGCACCTCGTGGGCAGCCAGGTATGTGATCACCAGATGCGGCAGGCTGTCGTCTTCGGACAGCCGCTGGAGCAGGGCGACCCCGCCGAGTTCGCCATCCCTGTCGAGCCAGTAGCCGGTCTTTGCCTCCAGGGTGGTGGTCCCCTGCTCTAACCATCTCGAAAACCGGTACCTGGCGGCTGCCTCCAGCTCCCCCCAGGGCGCTCGCCTGGTCTCTCGCACGGTGGCGTTGATCCCTCCGCCCGCCTTGGCGATGTCAGAGTAGCTGGCGCCGGACGAGCGCAGGTCGACCTCCTCGAGCCGAGGCCTGAGATATATCGGATGGCTGTGGGCGTCAATCAGGCCCGGGGTGAGAAGGCGCCCACCGCAGTCGAACTCCTCTTCGTAGCCGGAGCTCGTCCCGGCCGGCACCACCGAGTCGATTCGGTCACCGGAGATGAGCACGTCCACCTTCGTGCGCACCGGATGGTGGGGGCTGAGCAGCCGGCCGACGTTGAGCAGCGCCCTCACGTGACCGACACTTCCGAGAGCGCCTGGGAGAGCAGCGATCCCACCGCGCCCAGGCGGATGTGGCGGCCGTCCTTGACCACCGTGTCGCCGCCGACCACCACCCAGCGCACGTCCGCGGGCGAGGCCCCATAGATCACCCGCGGCACCAGGGCCTGCTCCCCTGCCCCGGCCAGGCGCGGGGTTTCCAGGTCCAGAGTCACGAAGTCCGCCAGCATCCCCGGCTCCAGCACTCCGGCGTCCCAGCCCAGCGCCCTGGCTCCGCCGGAGGTGGCGGCCGCCAGCAGTTCCTCGGCGGAGTGGAGGCCGCGCCGGTGGGCGACCAGGCGCTGGTCGAGCTCAACCGCCCGCGCCTCCTCGAAGAGGTCGACCACAGAGTTGCTGTCCGTCCCCAGGCTGAGCGGGGTACCCGCGTCCGCCAGTGCCCGCGCCGGGCAGACGCCGTCCGCCAGGTCGCGCTCGGTGGTGGGGCAGATGCAGACGCCGGTCCCGGAGCCGCCCAGAGAGCGGATGTCCTGGTCGCTGAGGTGAATCGCATGCACCGCCGTCGTGGCCGGGCCCAGAACCCCCAATTGAGCCAGCAGGGCGGTCGGAGTGCGCCCGGTCGCGCGCAGGCAGGCCTCGTTCTCGGCCACCTGCTCCGAGAGATGCAGGTGCAGAGGCGCCCCCCTCTCCCGGGCCCAGGCCGCGACCACCCGGAGCCCGCCCTCGTCCAGGGCGCGCACACTGTGGGCGGCGGCTCCAATCTTGAGGTTGGGCCCCTCGGGGAGACGCTCGACCCGACGCACCCAGGCGGTGGGGTCGCCGTCACTGAATCGGGTGGCCGAGCCCTCCAGCGGCCCCCCTTCGAAGCCGGGACGAAGGTAGCAGGTGTCTAGCAGGGTCAGCCTTATCCCCGCCTCGTCGGCGGCGGCGATGAGGGCGGCCTCCATCTCCAACTGGGGGTAGGGAGTGCCGTCCTGGTCGTGGTGCAGGTAATGGAACTCTCCCACGGTGGTGATGCCGGCCAGGGCCATCTCCCCGAAGGTTGCTAGAGCCAGGCGGTGGAACGACTCCGGGGTGAGCCGGCCGGCCAGCTGGTACATCCGGTCGCGCCACGACCAGAAGTCGGGCGCCTGCCGACCCTCCGTCCTACCCCGCAGGGCGCGATGGAAGCAGTGGGAATGGGCGTTGGCCAGTCCGGGGATCGTGAGTCCAGAGCAGACAACCGCCCCCTGCGGTGCGGCTCGCTCACCCAGGGGGGTCAGCTCCCGGATCCGGCCCTCCGACTCCTGGAGGAGGACTCTGCGCTCCAGCCCGTGGGGGGTCCAGGCGAGTTCCAGGAGGAAGAGGCGCACTACGCCTCTGCCATGGGGACCCGGAGGCCGCGCTCGCGGGCCACCTCAACAGCGATCTCATAGCCCGCATCCGCATGGCGCATCACCCCGGTCCCGGGGTCGTTGGTGAGGCAGCGGGAGAGCTTCTCGGCCGCCAACTCGGTTCCGTCCGCCACCGCCACCAGGCCGGCGTGGATCGACCTTCCGATCCCGACCCCCCCGCCATGGTGGATGGAGACCCAGGTCGCACCGCTGGCGCAGTTGAGCAAAGCGTTCAGCAAGGGCCAGTCCGCGATGGCGTCGCTGCCGTCGCGCATCGACTCCGTCTCCCGGTACGGCGAGGCGACCGACCCCGAGTCGAGGTGATCGCGACCGATCACGATCGGCGCGGCGACAGCCCCCCTGGCGACCAGCTCGTTGAAGCGCAAGCCCAGCCGGTCGCGCTCCCGGTACCCGAGCCAGCAGATCCTGGCGGGGAGGCCCTGGAAGGCGACTCGCTCCTCGGCCATCCGGATCCACCTTCCGAGCGCCTCGTGTTCGGGAAACTCTTCCAGGACCGCCCGGTCGGTGGCCAGGATGTCGTTGGGATCGCCACTCAAGGCGGCCCATCGAAATGGCCCGCGTCCCTCGCAGAAGAGGGGCCGGATGTAGGCGGGTACGAAGCCGGGGTAGTCGAAGGCACGCTGATAGCCACCCAGCTCCGCCTCCGCACGCAGGCTGTTGCCGTAATCGAAGACCTCGGCTCCCCTGTCCATCAGCTGCACCAGCGCCTCGACGTGCCGCGCCATGCTCTCGCGGCTGCGACGGATGTAGTCGTCGGGATCCTCCAGGCGCAGGTCGGTAGCCTCGGGCAGGGTCAGCCCGGCGGGAAGGTACATGAGAGGGTCGTGGGCGGGCGTCTGATCGGTCGCCACCTCAATGGGGAAGCCACGCGCCACTATCTCCGGGACGATCTCGGCGGCGTTGCCCAGGATCCCGATCGAGAGCGCGCGCCGCTCCGTCCTGGCGCGTTCCGCCAGCTCCAGCCCCTGGTCGAGGTCCCTGGCCCAGGTGTCGAGGTAGCGGTGATCCAGGCGTCTCTGAATGCGCTCAGGGTCGATCTCCACACAGAGGGCCACCCCCCCGTTCATGGTCACCGCCAGAGGCTGGGCTCCGCCCATCCCGCCGAGGCCGGCGGTGAGGGTCACCGTCCCTTCGAGCGAGCCCTGGAAACGCTTGGCGGCGACGGCCGCGAAGGTCTCGTAGGTTCCCTGGAGGATTCCCTGGGTGCCTATGTATATCCAGGAGCCCGCCGTCATCTGCCCGTACATGGTCAGGCCGGCCGCCTCCAGGCGCCGGAACTCCTCCGGGGTCGCCCAGTTGGGGACCAGATTGGCATTGGCGATGAGCACCCGGGGGGCCCATTCGTGGGTGCGGAAGACCCCCACCGGCTTGCCCGACTGCACCACCAGGGTCTCGTCTCCCTCCAGTGACTTCAGGGTGCGGACGATGGCATCGAAGGCGTCCCATGAGCGGGCCGCCCGGCCCGAGCCTCCGTAGACGACCAGCTGGTCCGGATGCTCGGCAACCTCGGGGTCGAGGTTGTTCATCAGCATCCGCATGGCGGCCTCCTGAGGCCAGCCCTTGCAGCTGATCTCCGTGCCCCTAGGGGCTCTGACCGGCCGCGGGCCACTCATGCCAGATCTCCCACTGCCGACTCTGCCACTTCCCTAATCTTGCCCGAGCGCACCGCGGCGGCGACCGCCTCCAGCTCCGGGCTGAGGAATCGATCCGGGCCGGTGGAGCCTCCCAGCTCGAGGACCAAGCGGCTGACCGCGAGGCCGGCGGGGCCGGGCGCCAGTGGCCTGCGGTATTCGATCCCGCGCGACGCGGCCAGCAACTCCACCGCCAGCACCCGGGAGAGGTTGTCCACCACTCGACGCAGCTTGCGGGCGGCCCCCCATCCCATCGAGACGTGATCCTCCTGCATCCCCGAGGTGGGGATGGAGTCGACGCTGGCGGGCTGGGCCAGCCGTCGGTTCTCGGCCACCATGGCGGCAGCCGTGTATTGGGCGATCATGAGGCCGGAGTTGACACCCGGTTCGACCGCCAGAAATGGAGGCAGTCCCTGGGAGCGAACCGGGTCCAGGATCCGATCCACCCTGCGTTCCGCGATGGCTCCCACCTCGGCCGCGGCTATGGCCAGGAAGTCGCAGGCGAAAGCCAGCGGCTCGCCGTGGAAATTTCCGGTGGACTCGACCCGGCCATCTGCCAGGACGACGGGGTTGTCGACGGCGGATCGAAGCTCGCGATCCGCGACCTCGGTTGCGAACCGCCAGGTGTCCCGGGCCGCCCCCGTGACCTGGGGTGCGCAGCGGATCGAGTAGGCGTCCTGAACCAGATGCGCTGACTCGACGTGCGACGCCCGCACCTCGGAGCCGGCCAGCAGGCGGCGCAGGTTGGCGGCGCTGGCCACCTGGCCCGGATGGGGCCGGATCGCGTGCAACTCCTCCAGGAAGGGGCGGTCGGTGCCGAGCAGGGCCTCGGTGCTGAGCGCGGCCGCGATGTCCGCGGTCACCAAGAGGGTGTCGAGGTCGGCCAGTGCCAGTACCAGCATCCCGAGCATGCCGTCGGTGCCGTTAATTAGGCTGAGGCCGTCCTTCACCTCCAGCTGGGTGGCGGACAGTCCGGCCACCCGCAGCGCCTCCTCTCCGTCCACCACCCGGCCGTCCGGCAGCTCCGCCCGTCCCTCACCCATCAGGACCAGTGACATGTGCGCCAGAGGGGCCAGGTCGCCGCTGGCACCCAGGGAACCGTGCTCAGGCACGACCGGGGTTATCCCCGCGTTGAGCAGATCGACCAGGGCCAAGGCTATGACCGGGCGGCTTCCCGAGAACCCCAGGCAGAGGCTGCGAGCTCGCAGCAGCATCATGGCGCGGACCACCTCGGTCTCCACCGGGCTTCCCATCCCCGCGGCGTGAGAACGGATCAGGGCGTGTTGGAGATCGGAACGCCGGTCCGCCGGGATCCAGGTGTTGGCCAGCAGGCCAAATCCGGTGGAGACCCCGTAAACAGGAGTGGAGCCGGTTCCCACGGACTCCACCAGGGAGCGGGCGGCAGCCATGGCGGTCTCCGCCTCCTCGGAGATCCGGGCGGGAGCACCACTCCGGGCAACCCGGACCACGGCCTCCCTGGTCAGCCCGGCAGTTCCGATGACAACCTCTTGGTCAGAGGTCACAACCAGCTCCGGTCGGTTTCGGGCCTGGCTCCACCCAGGCCCCAGGCCCCAGGCCACATTCGTGGTCCAAGTGTGGCTTGCGCTGCAGGTGGCAGTCGCCGAGAGCCATGTCTGTCTGCTTGGGCAATCCGTTGCCGCTGCGTGAACTTTAGTAAGCCCACAGCTGTGGCACCCCTCGCGGGGTTCCTCCCCCATTGGTGGGTTCGGTTCTGGCCTCACCGCGAACCGCCCGCGCCGAAGCGCTGGTCTTACGTCCACTCCCCAGGTGCCCGGTAGTCCGAGCATCCGAGCCGTCGCCTGTACCGTCCGAGGACGGCCCGAGAACGAACAGGGCCGCGGCGTCAACTACACCGCTTTGGCTGGCTATGTCCGGCCAGTCACGGAGGTTTTGTACAGTGGCCACCCCTCCCTGAAGTTCATCTCCGCTCATTATAGCTCACCATACGTGCAACTGTTCGCAACCCCATCCTTGACTCCAATTGAGGCCTTGACACCTGCCAGATCCTAAAGGTACGGACTCACCACCAGGAGTGGAGACCGGAGCCCCGCCCTGAGCCTTGCGGTCGGGCGTTCCATCCACGTCACCGCCGGACGTACTCGCAGTCCCCTTGGGGGAAGAACGCAACCATGAACCCAGCGTCCGCACTTGCGGCCGACCGGGAGGACCATGCCGCCCGGGGCCGCCCCGCACCAGCGCCATCTCCAGGGCGCTGGTGCCAGGGTGGTCTCAGATTGCGAAAGTCGCTACGGGTTGTGAGCAGTTGAGAGCGCGGTTGGCCAGTATCGGCCAAGGGGCAGGTGGGCGCAGCGTGAGGTTACCGGTGAGGACGAGGACAGCTCTTGCTCCGGGGAGGCCGATCTAGTTCGCGGCATGCCATCGGTGGTGATCAGCTTCCCAGAGCGCCTCTATGGGCAGCGCTCAGCCCAGACGCCCCAAACTCGTGTTCTGGGAGGACTGAAGCAGTGTGAGTGACCAGGTCACGGCGGAGGCAAGGATCGCGGACCCAGGGACCTTCCCGCTGCTCTGGGCTTTGGGGGAGGAGTGGTCCACCGC